>CAYGWM010000083.1:0-17667 GCA_964353555.1 uncultured Spirochaetales bacterium | reverse complement strand
CCTTGGCTCAGCGCTGGGACCAGAAGGGATCGACGAGGCCACAGTTCAGGTCCGGCAACGCGCGCGGAGCGGCGGGGTTCAGGGGCAGCGGAACCGGCTTCGTCCCCTCGAAGCTGCGATCGAGTTTGCCGTCGAAATCGGTGTCTTCGTCCTGCCGCACGACTTTGCCGCCCGAGAAGGTCTGCACCACGTCCGGGCGCTTGTCGCGGTTGGTGTCCGCTTCGAGTCGGATGCGTTCGCCGGCCCCATAGACCTCACGCTGATCGGGAGCGCGATTGGCGTCGGTATCCAGCAGCGCCTCGCTGACGCTGCCGTTCTCGACCTTCGCACGCGCGTCGAACTTGCCGTCGCCGTTGGTGTCGAGGCACTGCGCGGCGACCGAGCCGTCGGGCGCGAGAAACAGTTTCTTGTTGGGCCGCGTCGCATTGCCTTCGACGACGTCCTGTTCGATGCCGCGGCCGTTCGCGTCGAAGCGCGTCAGCACGTCGGGCGAGCCGTCGCCGTTGGTGTCGCGCGCTTCGCGAACCGGCTTGCCGGCGCTGTCGAAGCCGCTCCAGGTGTCGACCTTGCCGTCGCCGTTCGAGTCGGTCTCCTGGGTCTGCACGCCGGTCTTGTCGACCTTGCTCGCCGCGTCCATCACGCCGTCGAAGTTGGTGTCCTGTTCGGTGCGCAGGATCTGGTCGCCCGCGTAGGTGACGATGATGTCGGCCTTTCCGTCGCCGTTCGAGTCCTTCTCGGTGCGCACGCGCACACCGTTCTCGAACACCGTGACGAGCTCGCGCTTGCCGTCGCCGTCGGTGTCTTCCTCGATGCGGGTGGGCTTCTCGGCGGCGTCGAAGCTGGTGATGACGTCGGGCTTGCCGTCGCCGTTGCGATCCTCGCTCTGCGTCGTCTTCTTGCCGCCGCTGTAGTCGACGATCACGTCGGTCTTGCCGTCACCGTTGGTGTCGGCCTCCGTCTTCAGCGGCTTGCCGGACGCGTCGAGCTGGGTCTTCGTCGTGCTCTCGAAGCGGCCGTCGCCGTCACGATCCTGCTCTTCCTTCACCAGCACGCCGTCGCGATAGACGCGCGCGACGTCGGGCTTGCCGTCGGCGTTGGTGTCCGCTTCCTCGCGCGCAGGACGACCGGCGGCATCAAAGGTGATCCATGCGTCGGGCTTGCCGTCGCCATCGGTGTCGCGCTGCTGCTTCGCCTGCTTGCCGTCCTCGAATCCGATCACGGTGTCGAAGCGGCCCTTGCCCTGGGTGTCGCGTTCCTGGCGCACCGGCTTGCCGTTCTCGAATACCGTCGCGACGTCCATCTTGCCGTCCTTGTTGGTGTCGCGTTCCTCGCGCACCGGGACGCCGGCCTGATAGCTGGTGCGTGTGTCGATCTTGCCGTCGCCGTCGCTGTCCTTCTCGTCGGAGACCAGCTTGCCGTCGGCGTCGAGTTCGCCGCGCGCTTCGGGTTTGCCGTCGCCGTTCGCGTCTTCCGAGAAGCGCGTCGGCTTGCCGCCCGCGAACTCTACGACGCGATCGGGCTTGCCGTCGCTGTTCTTGTCTTCCTCGAGCTTCACGGTGTTGCCGGCAGCGTCGTTGGTGCGCCAGGAGTCGGGCTTGCCGTCGCCATTGGCGTCACTGAGGACGCGTGATTCCTTGCCGGTTGCCGGGTCGAGCGTCACCCAGTTGTCGACGCGGCCGTCGTGGTCGCGGTCCTGCTCCTGCTTTTCCATCCGCCCCTGTGGATCGAAGAAGTTCCACAGATCGACCTTGCCGTCGCCATCCTCATCGAGTTCGACGCGCTGCAGGCGGCCTTCGCCGTGGACCTCGACGCGCGTCGGTGTTCCGGCCCTGGACGCCGCCGTGCGGCGCACCAGTTCGCCCTTCGTGTATTCGCCGATCGTCTCGAAGCGACCGTCATGGTCCGCGTCGACCTGCTCGCGCACCAGCTTCTCGTTCGCGTCGAACTCGTAGATCGCGTCGACCTTGCCGTCGCCGTCGCGATCCTCTTGCTGGCGCGCCTTCTTGCCGTCGCGGAAGGTGACGGTCGTGTCGGGCTTCCCGTCGTTGTTGGTGTCGGTCGCGGACGAAGCGGCCGCGTCGCCGGCGAACTCGACGACCGACTCCGGATCGCCGTCGGCGTTCGCGTCCTTCTCCTCGCGCACCTTCACGCCGTTCTGGAAGTTGCGGACCAGGTCGAAGCGGCCGTCGCCGTCGGTGTCGTCGCGCTCGCGGGCGACCTTGCCTTGCGCGTCGAACTCCGCGACGAACTCGGGCTTGCCGTCGCCGTTGACGTCGCGTGTCTGCGTTTGCTCGACGCCGCCCTTGAAGACCGACGTCGTGTCCATCTTGCCGTCCGCGTTGGTATCGGCTTCGCGTCCGACGCGCACTCCGTTTGCGTACTTCGTGAACACGTCGGGCTTGCCGTCGCCGTTCGTGTCTTCTTCGACGCGCACCTTCTGACCGTTCTGATAGACGATCGTCGCGTCGAGATTGCCGTCGCCGTTGCTGTCCTGTTCTTCGCGCGCCGGGCGGCCCTCCGCGTCGTAGTCGGCACGCGCATCGATCTTGCCGTCGCCGTCCTGGTCTTCTTCGGTGCGGGCGGGCTTGCCGTTCTGGTAGGTGACGAAGCGATCCGGCTTGCCGTCGCCATTGGTGTCGGCTTCTTCGCGTGACGGCTGGCCGCTCGCGTCATAGTGCAGCACCGCTTCGGGCTTGCCGTCCTTGTTCTTGTCGACCTTTTGCACGGCGGCCTTGCCGTTCGCGAACTCGACGATCTCGTCGGGCTTGCCGTCGCCGTCGGCGTCATGTTCTTGCGAGATCGTCTGGCCGGTAGCGTCGTACTTGATCCAGGTGTCGATGCGGCCGTCGAAGTCGGCGTCTTTCTCGGCGCGCGCGGGCTTGCCGGCCTGGTAGTGGATGATTTCGTCGGGCTTGCAGTCCTTGTTGTTGTCGGTGCGCTTTTCGGAGAGCTCTTCTTTCTCGTCATAGAGGAGCTCGACGGGCGCACAGCGGGCGGGCTTGGGTGCGGCGTGACTCGCGGCGGCCCCGAGCGTCAGCGCGCAGCAGAAGGCGAGGCCAGCGCTAGTTCGCAACGCTGCTGCTCGAAGCCGTGACCTGAAGCGAGAAGGTGCCGGTGACACGTCGCTCGGCGAGGCAGCGAACGCGGTCGTTCATCGGCGGGAACGGCGACGCGGAGCGGAGCGCGTCCACTACCGTCGCACCGACTTTCTTGTCGCGCGATGAGAGCAGTTCGACGCTGCTCGCGGAACCGCCGACGTCGAGTTGCCAGCGCAGGGTCGCTTGCGTGGTGCCGCCCGGCGCATCCGGCGGCGGCGCCCAGCGCGACAGCGTTCGTTCCTTCAGCTGCGACATGTACGCTCGCACCTCGGGGCGCGCATCGCAGTCCGATGTGTCACCACCGAGCGTCGTTCCTTCACCACTGCCGCGCAGATTCCCCTGGCCCACGCGCGTGTCGGCGCTCGCGACGCGCGCCCCGTCGGGCGAGCCGAGCACGTCGCGATTCGAGACGACGCCTTCGCGCACCGAGGAGCCGTCGCCGCTCACGACGACCTTGCCGGTGCCGACGCTCTCGCCCGCGGTCGGCGCGGCGATCGCCTTCGGGCCGACGGAAGGCCCGGCCACACCGGCGGCTTGCACCGGTCCGCGCAGCGCCGGCGCTCCGGCGTTGCCGATGTCCACTTGCGTCGGCGTGGGGGCCGCCACGTTGGTCACGGCCTGCACCGCCTGGATCGCGACCGCCGAACTCTGGATCTCGCGCGGTGCCGACGACTGCATGCTCTTCGTATCGACGCTGGGCGCCGCCTTCGCAATCACGCTCGGGTTGACGATCTGCGGCGAAATCGTCTGCGCGGACGGCGCGAAGTTCACGCTGCGGCGCTCGGCGAGCGCTTTCGGCGCAGGGGCTGGAGCTGGCGGCGGCGGCTTGGGCAACGGAGCCGGTGTCGCCCTGGGCGTCGGCGGCGGCTCGACCTTCGCGATCGGCGGCGGCGGCGGGGGCGGCGGCGGCGGCAGCTTCACGTGGATCAGCTGGATCGGAATCGGCTCGTCCTTCTCCGGAGGCGTCGCGATCCATGCGAGCGCGAACAGCGCGCCGATCACCGACACGTGTGCGGCGATCGCAACAGCGCTGGCGAGCGTGCGGCGCCAGCCATTCCCGGGCTCCGGGAACGCGATCCCCGGGAAGGCGATACGCGGCGCGCGACCCGAGCGCTCCGCGTCTCCGATGCGCAAGTCGCGGAACGGCGAGGGCCGGCCGACCCGGCGCCGGATCGAGAGTGTCGCAGTACTCATCGCACTTTCCCGCCAGCCTTCAGTCCCGGCATCTCTCGTCCTCATCGAACCCGCGAGCCATCTTGGGGTTGCAGCGACCGCGCAACTTGCTCGCGTCTTGCGACGGCACGGGCTGGATCTGCGCAGCCGCGTGCCTCGCGTGGAGTCCTACCTTTGGCGACTCGGCTTGCGCCCAGACTTCCGTTTTTCTGCCTGAAACGAGGCTGTCATGCAGCGCTTCAAATCGCTGGAAGATCCCGCCATCGCTTCACAATTATCCACTGCAATCATCGTAGACGCTGCGGCCCAAAGGTGTCAACGCAACTGTCACGTTGTTTGAATCGCGGCCACTTCATCGTATAAGATGAGCCGCCCAATGGCAGCGAATCGCGCGATTTGATTGCCCGTAGGATGCTCGAACAAGGCTCACTTCTCGCTGGAGGAACTTTCCGTGGATGTCGCCACGATTGCCCGAATGCTGCAGCAGGGCTGGCTCACCACCGTCCCGCTCGCGCTCTGCTCGGTTCTCGTGCTCGCGGTGATGATCGAGCGCTTCCTGCGCTACCGCGGCATCGAGAAGAGCACGCGCGATCTGACGCGCACCGTGGTGGAGGCGCTCGGCAAGCGCGATCACGCAACTGCCAACGCGCTCTGCCAGACCTCGAAGACACCGATCGCGCAGATCTTCCGCGAAGGTCTCGCGTGGAGGAACATCGCGCTCGAAGACCTCGAGCGGATCCTCGCGACGTCGCGCCAGGAGAGCACCGCCGAATTGCGTCGCGGGCTGTGGGTGATCGGCACGATCGGTTCGCTGGCGCCGTTCATCGGCCTCTTCGGCACCGTGGTCGGCATCATGAAGGCGTTCCATCAGATTGCGACGGAAGGGTCGGGCGGCTTCGAAGTGGTGGCGTCGGGCATCTCCGAAGCGCTGATCGCCACCGCGGTCGGTCTCGGCGTCGCGATCATCGCGCTCGCGTTCTACAACTACCTGAACGTGAAGATCGGCCTGATCAACAACGGCTTCGCGCGTGCGTGCGAGCGCCTCGTGCAGGCGCTGCTGTACGTCGAATCGTCCGCACAGCCGAATACCCCCGTGCGCGCCCAGGAGACCGGCCATGGCCATCCACTCCCTGCCTAGCGCCGACGAGTCGACCGGCGACGACATCGTCGCCGAGATCAACATCACGCCGCTGACCGACATCTTCCTGGTGCTGCTGATCATCTTCATGGTCACGACGTCGGTGATCTCGAGTCAGGGCAAGAACGTCGATCTGCCGAGCTCCGCGGTCGCGAGTCAGACGCCGGCGGGCGTCACCGTCACGCTCACCGCGGACGACGAAGTCGCGATCGACGGCACGGTGGTTACCGGCGACGCGATCGCGCCGGCGCTCAAAGCGGCGCTCGCCAAGGCGAAGGACAAAGTCGTCGTGCTGCGCGGCGATCGCACGGTGGTGCTCGGTCGCGCCGTCTCGATCCTCGACATGGCGCAGGAAGCCGGTGCCACCGGCATCGCGCTCGCAACAAAGCCGCCAGGGCCCGGCGAAAAGTAGCCGCGGCTACGCGCCTCGCCTTCGCACCCAGGTCCACGCTGCGGCCGCCACACACAGCTCGGGGATCAGCAGCCCCACGCCGAAGAGCATCTCGAGCGATTGCTGCGGCGTCAGCGGAGATTGATCCGGCGTGAGCGTCTTCGGGCGCAGCGTGATCTCGGCTTCGCGCTGCGCGACCCAGTGAACCGTGTTCATCAGCAGATCGAGGTTGTAGAGCGCGCGCAGGTAGCGGTTGCTGGCGAAATCGGCATCGCCGAAAACAGCGATGCGGGTCTCGCCTCCGGGCCGCGGAAACGCGCCCACCGCGAGCACCGGCCAGTAGTCCTCGCGCCGCTCTTCGGGCTCTTCGGGTGCGGCGCCGCGTTGCACGGCTGCGGCGTTCGCCGCGAGCCAAGAGCGGCGGCTCGCGAACGCGACTGCGCGCAGCTCGTCGTCGGCTTCCGGCTTGCGCTGCGCGAGCACCGGACGCGTGCGCCGAAAGAAGGTCATCCGTGTGCCGTCGAGGCCGTGTGTGGCCGGGTGCGTCGCGTACTGGAACACGATCGGGTTCACGCCCGGCGCGTCGCCCTCCACCGGTCCCGACGCGGGATCGACGATCACCTCGTCCGGCAGCCCGAAGCCCCAGCGTTCGAGCAGCGCTTCGACGCCGGAATCGACACCGGGCTCGAGCAGCGCGACGAGCCGCCCACCCCGTTCGAGCCAGCTCTGGAGCGCCGCGATCGCCTCGGCGCGCAGCGGCCGCTGCGGCGCGACCAGCAGCACGACCGAAGCGTCCTCGGGAACGGCGGACATCGCGGCCGTCACCAGCTCGCGTACCGTGAAGCCCTCCGTCTTCAGCGCTTCGGCGAGACCCAGGAAGCCCGCGTCGTCGCCGCGCTGCAGGTCGCCTTCGCCTTCGCCGCGTGCGACGTAGAGCACCTGCCCGCGATCGGCGCGCAGATGTCGCAAGCTTTCGAAGATCGCGCCCTCGGTGGGGCGCACGACCGTCTCGGCGCGCTCGCCCATCGCGAGCACCACCGTGTTCGACGACGCGATCTGGTAGCGATCGACATCTTCCGGCGACTCTTCGAGCGAGCGCTCGCGTACCGTGACGCGACCCGCTCCGGCTTCCGCCAACGTCCCGAGCAGCAGCCGCGTGCTGCGCGCCCGGTTGTCACCGGGATCGACGTAGAGCGTCGCGATCAGCGGCGCCGGCAGCTTCGTGAGCGCCTCGCGCGTGGCGGGCGCGAGTGTGTAGCGACTGTCGGCCGTCCAGTCCCAGACGAGGTTCGCGCGGGTCGCCGCGCGTTCGAGGCCATATGCCAGCGCCAGCGCCGCGACGACGCCGAGCACGCTGGGCATCAGCATGCGTCGCGCGGCGGGCGAACCGATCCCGCGCGCGCGTCGCAGCCACAGCACGAACGCGGCGAGCAGCGCGGTCGCGCCCCCGACCGCGTTGGCCCAGCCGAAGAACCCGAATTTCGACGAGGTGTAGAACGCGCCCACGCTCGCGAGCAGCGCGACGACACCGAGCCACGCCAGTTCGCGCACGGCTAGCGCACCCGCGCTTGATCGAGCGCCAGACGGCAGAGCGCGAACGCCACCAGCACGTAGCCCGCGAAGTACGCGAGGTCTGCGCCGCGCACCAGGCCTTCGGCGAACGCACCGAAGCGCAAGTGCATCGAGAGCGGGTCGATCGCCTGCGCGGCGGCGTCGGGCAGGAACTGCGCCATCCAGCGGAAGTCGTAGAGCACGAAAGCGACCGCGTAGGCGGAGATCGCCGCGACCAGTTGGGACTCGGTGAATGCCGAACACACGACGCCCACCGACGCGAGTGCGATGCCGAGTCCGAAGAGCCCGAGGTACACCGCGAGCAGATGCGGCAGTCCGAGCCCAGAGCGCACGATCGAGGTGGCCGGGTACACGAACGAGAGACCCAACGCGAGCGCGATGAACGCATAGGTGGCGATCAGCTTGCCGCCGACGATCTGGTTCGGCGTGAGCAGCGTGGTGGCGAGTAGTTCGTCGGTGCCGCGCGCTCGCTCTTCCGCGAAAACGCGCATCGTCACCAGCGGCACGAGCCCGACGAGCGTCAGCGCCAGCGTCTCCATCACCGGCAGGAAGACCTGGTCGCGCAGGTTCACGTAGGCGGGCACCGTGTCGCTCTCGAAGCCGCCCATCGTGGAACTGGCGTAAAGGAATAGGATCTGATTGTAGATGCGCAGGTGGTCGAAAAAGAGCAGCGCGGTGACGAGCCCGATCGCCGCCAGCGTGAGCCACGCGACCGGCGAACCAAAGAGGACGGCGAACTCCTTGCGCACGAGTGCGCGCAGCGCCGTCATGCGCTCACCGGAGTGCCGCGGAACAGTGCGAGCGGATCGTCGCTGCCGAGGATCTCGGCGGTCGGCCCGCACGCGACGAGCCGGCCGCGCGAAAGCACCGCGACGCGCGTGGTGAGTTCGCGTGCCTCGCTGAGGTCGTGGGTGCAGAGCAGCACCGTGCGCGCCCCGGCGGCCTCGCGCAGTTCGCGCCGGACTTCGGCCTGTTGGAGCGGATCGAGCCCCGCGGTGGGTTCGTCGACGATCAACAACGCCGGGTCGTGTAGGAACGCCTGCGCGAGATTCACACGCTGCTGGTAGCCCTTCGAAAGATTGCCGATCGGTCGCAGCGCGACGTCTTCGAGCGTAAAGCGCGCGAGCGCGCGATCGACGGCGTTTCGGAGCGGCGCGCCGGAGAGTCCGCGCACGCCGCCCGCAAAGCGCAGGAAGCCGCGTACGCGCAGCTCCGGATACAAGCGCGAGGTCTCCGCGACGAAGCCAATGCGTTGGTGCACCGCGCGCGCATCCGCGATCGGCGAGAAGCCGTCGACCGTGACGGTGCCGCTCGACGCAACGAGGTAGCCGGTGAGCAGCCGGATGAAGGTGGTCTTGCCAGCGCCGTTCGCACCGAGCAGCCCGAACGACTCGCCCGCGGCAATGCGCAGGTCGACGTCGGCCAGCGCGGGTCGGTCGCCGAAGCGCCGCGTGAGCGCGCTGGCTTCGATCGCGGCGCCACGGCGGGTCCCGTTGCTCACCATCGCTCCAACGCCGCGAAGTAGTCTGGCCAGGTCTTTGCGACACAGCGCGGTTCGCGAATCACCACGCCGGGCACGCGCAGTCCCGCGAGTGCAAAGGCCATCGCGATGCGGTGGTCGTCGTAGGTGTCGATCGCGGCGCCGCGCAGCGGGCCGGGCTCGATCACGAGCCAATCGGGGCCGGTGGTGGCGCGTGCGCCGAGCTTGCGGAGTTCGCATTCGAGCGCGGCGAGGCGATCGGTTTCCTTGATGCGCAGGTTCGCGACGTTCTCGACGCGCGTCGGACCGTCGGCGAAGAGCGCGACCACGGCGAGCGCGAGCACCGCGTCGGGAAACTCGTTCATGTCGACGTCGATGCCGCAGAGCGGCGCGCGTTCGGGCCTGCGAACGGTGACCGAGGTTTCGTCGCGCTCCACCGTGCAGCCCATCTCGGCGAGCACGTCGAGCAGCTTCCAGTCCGCTTGCAGCGAATCGCTGCGCACGCCCTCGACGCGCACCGAGCCGCCCGCGATCGCGGCTGCGCAGAACGGATACGCGGCGGCCGAGGCGTCGGGCTCGACCGCGTAGCTCCGCGCGCGATACGGATGTCCCTTCGCGACACGCAGCGAGCCGTGCGGGATCCACGCCGCATCCGCGCCGAACGCGCGCATCACCTGCAGCGTGAGATCGACGTACGGCGTCGAGACCATCTCGCCGTCGATCGGATCGAGTACGACGTCCTCGCTGGCGTACGGCGCCGCGAGCAGCACCGCGGAAACGAACTGCGAGGAGCGACGTGCGTCGATCGGCGCGCGACCGCCGCGGAGTCCGCCGCCTTTCACTCGCACCGGCGGACAGCCGTTCGCGCCGAGCACTTCGGCCTCTGCGCCGAGTGCGCGCAGGCAGTTGACGAGGTCGTCGATCGGGCGCTCGCGCATGCGAGGCGCACCGTCGATCACGACGGGCGCGTCGGCGAGCGTCGCGGCCGCGCACAGGAAGCGCGCCGTCGTTCCCGAAGCGCGCGCATCGAGCGGGGCGTGCGGCGCGTGCAGCACGCCGTCGCGGCCGTGCACCGTCCAGGTATCGCCACGCACGTCGATCGACACGCCGAGCGCGCGCAGCGCTTCGCGCATCGCCTCGGTGTCGTCGCTTTCGAGGCAGCCGGTGAGCGTGCTCGTGCCGCTGGCGAGCGCGGCGATCGGCGCCGCGCGGTTCGTGATGCTCTTCGAGCCGGGCACGCGCACGACCGCATCGAGCGGGCCGCGGGGCCGGATCGCGATCTCGGGCGGGTACGACGGAGCCAAGGCCCTATCGACCCTTCCAGGCCGGGTCGCGCTTCTGCAGGAACGCCGTAACACCCTCGATCGCGTCTTCGGTGCCGAGGTTCAGTGTCAGCATCGTCTGCAGGTACTCGAGCGCGGGATCGAAACCCATGTCCGACATCGTGTAGAACGCGTCGCGGCCGAGCCTCACGACGGCCGGCGACATCGCGGAGACCTTCGCGGCCAGTTCGTCGACCTTCGCATCGAGGAGCTCGGCCGGCACCGAATAATTGATCAGGCCGAGCCGCTCGGCTTCGGCCGCCGATATGCGATCGCCGGTCAGCAGCAGCTCCATTCCCTTCTTGCGCCCGACGTTCCTGAAGATCGTCGCCATGATCATCATCGGGAACAGACCGCGTTTCACTTCCGGCGTGCCGAACGAGGAGTCGTCGCTCGCGACGACGAGATCGCAACCGAGCGCCAGCCCGAAGCCGCCCGCGAGACAGTGGCCGCGCACCCGCGCGATGATCGGCTTGCCGAGCCGATTCATCCGGCGGAACAGATCGGCGAAGCTGCGGCGATCGTGGTGTCGCTCGGCAAACCCCTTGTCACGCAAGCCGCTGCCGCCGAGGTCGCCGCCGGCGCTGAAGGCTTTCTCTCCGGCGCCGGTGAGCACGACGACGCGCACGAGCGGATCGGCGGCGGCGCGGCCGAACGCTTCGAGCAAGCCTTCCATCACGTCGTTGGACAGCGCGTTGCGGGCGCCGGGTCGATTGATCGTGACGCGCGCGACACCATCTTCGAACACGTAGAGGACCGGCGGCGCTGTTCCACTCACTCGCAAACTCCTCCGCGGCGACCGATCGCCGAGCCTAGCCGATGGGGCGGGCCGACTCTGTATCCCCTCGGAGAACCGTTGACGACCCCGGAGCGCTCCGCCAAACTGACTCGCTCGCGAGACATTTTCGAGTATCTGCAAGGATTTATCGATCATCCCATCGATCCTTGATCGAGTTCCTTGCGCCGCCCGCGCCCCCTTTCTCGCTGGCGAGGAGAAGTCATGCCCCGAGTCCTGGTGAGCGACAGCCTTGCACCGCAGGGGCTCGACGTCCTCGCCCATGCGCGCGGCATCGAGGTCGACTACGCACCCGACCTGTCGCCCGATGCACTGCTCGAACGCATCCGCGAGGCCGACGGCCTGGTGATCCGCAGCGGCACCAAGGTGACGCGCGACGTGCTGGCGGCCGCGACGAAGCTGCGTGTCATCGGACGCGCCGGGATCGGTGTCGACAACGTCGATCTGCCGGCCGCGACCGAGCGCGGTGTCGTCGTCGTCAACACGCCGTCCGGCAACAACGTGACGACCGCCGAGCACGCAATCGCACTGCTCGTCTCGCTGGCGCGCCACATCCCGCAGGCCACCGCGTCGATGAAGGCCGGCAAGTGGGAGAAGACCGCGTTCACCGGCATGGAACTGTCGAACCGCACGCTCGGCGTGATCGGGCTCGGCAACATCGGCCGCGTGGTGGCGCAGAAGGCGCAGGGGCTCGGCATGCGCGTGATCGCGTTCGATCCGCACCTGCCCGACGACATCGCCGCCAAGCTCGACATCGATCTGGTCGATTTCGACACGCTGCTGGCGCGCGCCGACGCACTCACGGTGCACGTGCCGAAGACCAAGGACACAGCCGGGCTGCTCGGCGCCGCCGCATTCGCGAAGTGCCGGCGCGGTCTGCTGGTCGTCAACGCCGCGCGCGGCGGGATCGTCGACGAGAAGGCGCTCTACGCCGCGCTCGAGAGCGGGCAGGTCGGCGGCGCGGGGCTCGACGTCTTCGAACAGGAACCGCCGCCGAAGGATCACCCGCTGGTGCTGCATCCGAAGGTGATCTGCACGCCGCACCTCGGCGCCTCCACCGAACAGGCGCAGCTGAACGTAGCGATCCAGGTGGCCGAGCAGGTGCGAGACTTCCTGCTCGACGGCGAAGTGCGCAACGGCGTCAACGTGCCGTCGGTGTCGCCCGAGCTGCTCACGCAGCTGCGGCCTTACCTGTTGCTCGGCGAGAAGCTCGGCCGCTTCCAGGGCCAGCTCTGCCCCGGCAAGATCGAGGAGATCGAGATCGAGTACGCCGGCGGCGTCGCCGATCTGCGCGTCGCGCCGATCACGATCGCGGTGCTGAAGGGCCTGCTCGAGACGGTGACGGATCGCGTCAACATGGTGAATGCGCCGGGCATCGCGCGCGAGCACGGCATCAAGGTGATCGAGTCGAAGGCGAGCCGCAGCGACGACTACGCCAGCACCATCACCACGCGCGTACGCGGCTGCGTCGACCGGCTGATCGCGGGCGCGGTGTTCCACGGCACCCAGCCGCGCATCGTGCGCATCGACGACTTCATCCTCGAAGCGATTCCCGAGGGCCACACGATGCTGCTTCACAACCACGATCGCCCGGGCGTGGTGGGCGCCGTCGGCACGATCCTCGGCGAGGCTGGCTGCAACATCTCGCGGATGCAGCTCGCGCTGCAGCGCGAGCGAAACGAAGCCGCGATGCTGGTGAACGTCGATGCCGCGCCGAGCGAGGCGGTGATCGAGCAACTGCGAACGCTGCCGCACGTGATCTCGTGCCAGTTCGTGGAGCTGTAGATGTCCACGCTCGTCGCGGTGGGCGCCCAATGGGGCGACGAAGGCAAGGGCAAGATCGTCGATTGGCTGGCGACGCGCGCCGACGTGGTGGCGCGCTTCCAGGGCGGCAACAACGCCGGCCATACGCTGGTCGTCGACGGCGAGCAGACGGTGCTGCACCTGGTGCCCGCCGGTGTGCTGCGCCCCGGCACGTTGAACCTGATCGGGCCCGGCGTGGTCGTCGACCCGCGCGTGCTGCTCGAGGAACTCGACAAGCTGGTCGCGCGTGGAATCTTGCAGGACCCGGCGCGCGTGCGCGTTTCGGGTCGTGCGCATGTGATCCTCGAATGGAACATCGCGCTCGACAAGGCGCGCGAGGAGACGCGCAAGGAGAGCGCGATCGGCACCACCGGGCGCGGCATCGGCCCGACCTACGAAGACAAGGTCGCGCGGCGGGGGATTCGCGTCGCCGATCTGCTCGACCCCGCGAGTCTGCGCGCCAGCGTCGACCGCATCGTGCGCGAGAAGAACTTCGAGCTGACGCAGGTGCACCACTGGGCGCCCGTCGACGCCGACGCCATCTACGAATCCGCTTGCGAATACGGCCGCAAGCTCGCGCCGTACGTCGATCACACCGGCCGGCTGCTGCGCCGCGCGCTCGAAGAGGGCAAGAACGTGCTCTTCGAGGGCGCGCAGGGCACCTTTTTGGACGTCGATCACGGCACCTATCCGTACGTCACGTCATCCAACTGCGTGGCCGGTGCAGCGTGCACCGGTTCCGGAGTGGGCCCCACCGCGATCGATCACGTGCTCGGCATTTCGAAGGCGTACACGACGCGCGTCGGAGGCGGTCCGTTCCCAACCGAAGACACCGGTGCCGCGGGCGAACGGCTGCGCGAACTCGGCTCCGAGTTCGGCGCCACCACGGGTCGCCCGCGTCGTTGCGGCTGGCTCGACATCGTGATGCTGCGCGAAGCCGCAACCGTCAACGGACTCACCGGCCTGGTGATCAACAAGCTCGACATCCTGTCGGGCCTCGCCGAAGTGCCGATTGCGGTGGCCTACACGATCGACGGCAAGCGCACCGACGAGTTCCCGATGACGCTCGGCGAACTCTCGCGGGCCGAGCCCGTCTACCAGGCGATGCCGGGCTGGGACGGCGATCTCAGCGGCGCGCGCCTCGTCGAAGATCTGCCGGACGCCGCACGGCGCTACGTCGAGCGCATCGAATCGCTGGTCGAAGTTCCCGTCGAAGTGCTCTCGGTGGGCCCCGGCCGCGACCAGACCATCGCGTGCATCGATCCTTTCAGGGACTAGCCGCGACTTGGACGCCGCGCGCGCCGTGGCAAAGCCGATCGAGATCGAGGCGCAGGGCCTCTGCTACACGCGCGGCACCCGCGTGATCATGGACGGCCTCACTTGTGTGTTTCCGCGTGGCCGCATCAGCGTGCTGGCGGGACCGTCCGGCTCCGGCAAGACCACGCTGCTGCGGATGATCGCGTGCCTGATCCGGCCCGACCGGGGTGTGTTGCGCATCGACGGCGAAGCCGATCTCGCGCAGCTGGGCGTCGGAGCCGTTCGCGCGTTCCGGCGCCGCGTGGGCATGCTGTTCCAGGGTGGCGCGTTGCTCGATTCGATGAGCGTGTTCGACAACGTCGCGCTGCCGCTGCGCGAGCACAGCGAACTCGGCGAGGCGCAGATCCGCGACGAAGTGCACCGCGTCTTCGAATCCGTCGGGCTCGAGGGCGTCGACGATCTGTTGCCCGGAGAGCTGTCGGGCGGGATGGTGAAACGCGCCGGTCTCGCGCGCGCGCTGATCGAGAAGCCGGATCTGCTGCTCTGTGACGAACCGTTCTCCGGTCTCGATCCGCCGACGGTGCGCCGCATCGAGGAGTTGCTGCAGCACGTGAACCAGAGCGTTGGCGCGACGATGCTGATCACGTCGCATCACGCCGAGTCGACGCGACGGATCGCCGATCACCTGGTGCTGCTGCTGGATGGCGCAGCGGTGTCGGGAAAGACCGAGGCGCTGCTGCAAGGCGATCCGCGCGTCGCCGAGTTCTTTGCGGAGTCGGCGAGCCCTGCGGTCGAGAAGAGCGCGTCGTGAGCCCGGCGGCAGCGCTGCGCACGCTCGGCGTTCGCTCGATCGAGTTGCTGCGCGACCTCGGACGCTTCGCATTGTTCTCGCTGCGGCTGGTCGTGGCCGGCGCGCAGCCGCCGTGGCGCGGTCGCCGGCTGATTCGCGAAATCTACGACTCGGGTGTGCTGTCGCTGGTGATCGTCTGCATCTCGGGCATCGCCGTCGGCGCCGTGCTCGGACTGCAGGGCCACAACACCCTGGTGCGGTTCGGCGCCGAAGAGAATCTCGGCTCGGTGGTCGGGTTGGCGCTGATTCGGGAACTCGGGCCGGTGCTGACGTCGCTGCTGGTCGCCGGGCGCGCCGGTTCGGCGATGGCCGCGGAGATCGCGAGCATGGTGGTGACCGAACAGCTCGACGGTCTGCGGATGATGTCGGTCGACCCGCTCGACTTCGTCGGGGCGCCGAAGGCGCTCGCGATGGTGATCTCGATGCCGCTGCTCGCGACGCTGTTCACGCTGTTCGGCATCTTCGGCGGCTATCTGGTGGGCGTCGTCGTTCTGGGTGGTGACGGAGGCTCGTATATTTCCACGCTGCAGGACTCCGTGCTCTTCTCGGAAGACGTCGCCGGCGGACTGCTGAAGGCGGGCGTGTTCGGCGTACTGGTGGCGCTGATCGCGACCTATCGCGGTTTCACCGCGCAGCCGAGTTCGGCCGGCGTCTCGGCCGCCGCAACGTCCACGGTGGTGATCGCGTCGGTCGCGACACTCGTCTCGGATTACTTCATCACTGCACTCTGGGGGTATTGAAGATGCGCGAGTCGCCGCGCCTCGAAATCTGGGTCGGAGCGTTCGTGCTGATCGGCCTCGCCGCGATCGCGTACCTGTCGGTCGCGATCGGCGGGCTCAGCGCTGGAGGGCCGGGCGGGCTCGAGATCATCGCGAGCTTCGATGAGATCGGCGGCCTGAAAAGCCGTGCCCGTGTCGTGGTCGGCGGGGTGAAAGTGGGGCAGGTGAAGTCGGTCGCGCTGGCTCCGGATTTCCGCGCGCGCGTCACGCTCGACGTCGATCGCCGGCTCGAGCTTCCCACCGACAGCTCCGCCTCGATCCTCACGTCCGGCGTGCTGGGCGACCAGTACATTGCCCTCGAGCCCGGCGGCGGCGAGGACATGGGCGGAAAGGGGCCTAAGTTTCTCGCCGCGGGGGACGAAATCCAGTACACCCAAGGCGCCGTGATTCTCGAAAGGCTGATCGGGAAACTGATCCAGAACCTGGGCAGCGATTCGTCGAAGACCGACGAGAGCGACGCAGGCCCGGACGGCACCACGAGCGACGAGGGCTCCCAATGAAGCGACGACGCGCCGCACAGCTCGCCTTGCTCGCCGCGCTGGCGCTGTTCGCGTCGGCGTGCGCCGGGACGCCGCCGAATCCGGCCGATCCGTGGCAGGGGATGAACCGGCCCGTCTTCCAGTTCAACGACGGCGTCGACAGGTATGTGCTGCGCCCGGTCTCGCGCGGCTGGACCTTCATCACCTTCGAGGGCCTGCGCGATTCAGTCGCCAAGTTCTTCTACAACACCGCGTTCCCGTCGCGCTTCGTTTCGAACGTGGGCCAGGGCGAGGGCCAACAGGCGATCACCGAGGTGGCTCGCTTTCTCGTCAACACCACCGTCGGCGTCGCCGGCTTCTTCGATCCGGCTACCCGGTGGGGGCTGCCGCGCCGCGACGAGGACGTCGGCCAGATGTTCGGGCGCTGGGGCATTCCGACCGGCCCGTTCTGGGTAGTGCCGCTGCTCGGTCCCTCCGATCCGCGCGATTTCGTCGGCACCGTATTCGACACCGCACTGAGTCCCCTCACGTGGTTCGTGCCAGGCTCCGGTGTGGTCAGTGTCGTGAACTCGCGCGCGCGCGCCGACAAACGGATCGAGGCCGCGCGGCGCTCCGCGCTCGACTACTACGTGTTCGTGCGGGACGCATTCCTGCAGTACCGCGCGTCGGCGGTGGGCAACAGCGAAGGTCTCTCGGACTACGGCGCCGGCGAGTACTATGGAAGCACTGGCGATGATCTCTACGAAGTCGATGATGGCAAGGAGAAGAAGGATGTCCCGAAGTAGCGGGCGCCGGCGCGTCGCCGCGCTGGTCCTCGGCGCAGCTCTCGCGCTCGCCCCTGCGAACGTCGCACCGGCGGCGGCGTCCAAACCCGAAGACGATGCGCGCAGCTTCGTGCAGCAGACCATCGACACGGTGTTGACGATCCTCCGCGACAAAGCGATTCCGCTCGAGGAGAAGAAGACTCGCGTCGAACAGATCGCCTACCAGCGCTTCGACTTCGAGCTGATGTCGCGGCTTGTGCTGGCTCGCAACTGGGACAAGTTCTCGGCCAAGCAGAAGGCCGACTTCGTCGACGCCTTCAAGAAGCATCTCTCGGCGACCTACCGCGACACGCTGAACACCTTCCGCGACGAGACCATCACGATTGGCACTTCGCGCGTCGAGAAGAACGAAGACGTCACCGTGATGACGATCGTCAAGGGCAACGCCGACACGACCAAGGTCGACTACCGGATGCGCAGCGGCGAAGGCGGCTGGCGCGGCATCGACGTGATCATCGAAGGCGTCTCGCTGGTGCAGAACTTCCGCGCGCAGGCCCAGGAGATCGTCAGCGCCGAAGGCCCCGACGGCCTGATCAAAAAGCTGCGCGCCAAGCAGATGAAGTCGCCGCACGCAAAGAAGGCGTAGCCGAGCGAGTTTCGTTGCTACTTTCTCCATTCGATCTCTGAGGGCCGCTAGCTCAATTGGCAGAGCATCGGGCTTTTAACCCGCTGGTTCCGGGTTCGAGTCCCGGGCGGCCCACCAGG
>CAYGWM010000082.1:16120-17957 GCA_964353555.1 uncultured Spirochaetales bacterium | reverse complement strand
ACGTCGGCGCGGAAGTCCACCGCAACCGGCACGCGCACGACGCGCAAGCCGAGATAGTGCGAAGCCTTGTCGAAGGCCGGGTGCACCGACTGCGGCGCGACGATTTCCGCGCCCGCGGTATCGACGCCGCGCGCGCGCGCCTCGTCGCGACAGGTCTTCACCGCCAGCATGATGCTTTCGGTGCCGCCCGAGGTCATGTTGCCGCGCGCGCCTTCGGGCGCGTGCAGCAGCGAGAGCCCCATCCCGACGACGTCGTCTTCCATCCGCTTCAAACTCGGGAACGCGCCGGGCCCGAGCGCGTTCTCCGACTGGTAGAGCGCGTAGGCGTCCTTCGCGACCTGCAACACATCGTCGCCGGCGTGGAACACGTAGACCGCGGCGCGCGCGGAGCGCCAGTCGACGTCGTGATCGCCGAGCGCGACGAGTCGCTCGCGCAGCGTCTTCCAATCGGTTCCGCGGGTCGGCAGCTCGGGGCGCGTCTCGGCCATCGGGGTGTCCTCCTCTTCTGCCAGCGTAGGGAAGAGGGCGGCCTGGCCGCGACCTGCGCACTTCGCCCGTCTCTGGAACCATCCGCGCCCGATGGCCGGCATCCAGATGACCGCCGAGATCGACTTCGTCGCGAAGCTCACGATCGCGCTGGCTACCGCCGGCTGGCTGATCGTGGATCTTGCGCTGCGTCGCGCAGGTCGCGATGGGCTGCTTCGGCGGGGTCGCGACGCGCTGCTCGCGGCTCTCGGCGTCGCGGGAGCGCTCGCTTGGTGGCACTTCGCGACGGTGCCGTGGGAACGCTTCGTCCACGAGCACGACGGCTTCCACTACTTCGTCGGCGCCAAGTACTTCGACGAGCTCGGCTATACGCGGCTCTATGCGTGTTCGCTGCGGGCCGACCTCGAGGCGGGGCTCTCGAGCGGTTCGCGCATTCGCAACCTCGAGACGAACGTGATGGAGCCGAGCATCGCCGCAGCAGACGCCGCCCGCGCCTGCAAGGAGCGCTTCTCGCCCGAGCGCTGGCGCGCATTCGCGGCCGACATCGGCTGGTTTCGCGACCGGCTGCCGCTCGCAGAGTGGCAGCAGATCCGCAGCGACCATGGTTTCAACGGCTCGCCGGTCTGGATGATCGCGGGGACGTCGCTCGCGAACCTCGGAAGCGCCGAAGGCATCTACCGCTGGCTCACGCTGCTCGATCCGCTGTTGCTCGCCGGCATGGCGCTCGGCGTCGCCCTGGCGTTCGGCTGGCGCACCGCGTGCGTCGCGGCGGTCGTGTTCGGCACGAACGGCTTCGATGGCTTCGATTGGACGGCGGGCAGCTTGCTGCGGCAAGACTGGCTCGCGCTGCTGGTGCTCGGCATCGCTAGCATGCGACGCGGACGACCCGCGCTGGCCGGCGCGCTGCTCACCAGCGCGACGCTGCTGCGCGTGTTCCCTGGCATCGTGATCGCCGCGTTCGCGTTGCGGACCGCGCTCGTCGCGCTGCGCCAGCGCTCGCTGCGACCAGCGCCCGAAATGCTGCGCTTCGCGGGGGGTTGTCTGCTCGCGCTTGCGCTGCTGCTCCCGATCTCGGTGTGGCGCAGCGGCGCTGCGGCGTGGCCGGGCTTCGTCGTGAACAGCCGCAAGCATCTCGATACGCCGTTGCTGAACCAGATGGGCTTGCGCCCCGTCGTCGTGTTCGAGGCGAGCGAGCGCGCGCGGCTGCTCGAAGAGCCGGAGGCGGCGGATCCGATGCTGCGCTGGAAGCGCGCGCAGCATGAGCGCTTCGCAGCGCGTCGCTGGCTATTCGTCGCGATCGCGGCGATCTACCTCGCGCTGCTGATGCGAGCGCTGCGCATGCAGCCGGACT
>CAYGWM010000082.1:1971-16020 GCA_964353555.1 uncultured Spirochaetales bacterium | reverse complement strand
ATCGCGGCGATCTACCTCGCGCTGCTGATGCGAGCGCTGCGCATGCAGCCGGACTGGGCGGCGTTGGCGCTCGGCGTCGGCGCGATCCCGATCGCGACACAGCTCACCTGCTACTACCAGGCCGCAGTGCTCGGTCTCGTGCTGCTCGTCGTGCAGCGCGAAACGATTGGCATTGCGCTCTGCTTGCTCGCCGCCGCGACGCAGGTGATCTGGTTCACGCTGCCGTACTCCGACGTGCCGTTCGTCTGGATGAGTCTCGCCGAGCTGCTCGCCGTGTTCTTCGTGACGTGGGTCGCTGGCCGGCCGGCGTTCGCGCCGGCCTCGGCGTAGCGCGCGACCCGCGTGGCGTATAGTGCGCCGATGCACCGAGGAGAAGCAGTCTGAAGATCGTGTTGCGGGTGATGCTCGTGCTGGTCGTGCTGCTCATTGGGTTCGGCGTCGTCGCGTATCGGACGCTGCAACAGCCCGCGCCGCTCGCGCTGCCGCAGCGCGGCGCGGTGCTACACGACGTCACCGTGATCGAGCCGGGCCGCGAGCGCATCGATCACCGCCGTCTGGTCGTCACCGGCGACAAGATCACCGCGATCCAGCCCGCGCTGCCCGGCGGCGACAATCCGTTCTCCGGCATGTACGTGTTGCCCGGGCTCGCCGACCTGCACGCGCACTTCCCGCCGTCGGCGCTGCCCGGACAGACGGAGCTGTTCGCGTTCCTGTACCTCTATCACGGCATCACCGCCGCGCGGGACGCCGGCGACGTCGATGGCACCGCCAGCGATCCCGCGCGAAGCGGCATCGCCGAAGGTCGCTTCCCGGGTCCGCGGCTGTTCGCGTGCGGACCCTTCGTCGATGGCGAGCCGCCGCTGTGGAAGAACTCGATCGTCGCGCGCAATGCCGAGGAAGGCCGGCGCGCGGTGAAGACGATCGCCGACCGCGGCTACGACTGCGTGAAGGCGTACGACCAGCTCGACGCCGAGACGCTCGCCGCGATTCGCGAAGCCGCCGACGAACGCGGCCTGCCGGTGATCGGTCACGTGCCGTGGCGGGTGCCCTACGAAGAAGCGCGACTCGACGATGCGCAGCACATGATCGGGATCCAACCGCCGCCCGCCGATCCGGCGAGCGCGAAGTTTCCGTTCATCCTGGCCGAGTGGGAACAGCTCGATGACGAGCGCCTCGACCGGCTGATCGCCGAGAGCAAGCGCTCGAAGATCGCGATCACGCCGACGCTGGTCACGCTCGACCGTCTGATCGCCAGCGAGGATTACCCGAGCCTGCTGCGCGAACCCGACGCGCAGATGGTGCCGGCCTTCTATCGCAACGTGATCTGGAACCCCGATGGGGGAACGAGCGTCGCCGGACAGATGAAGCCCGAGGACTTCGCGATGGTGCGTCGCGTCCTCGAGATCGAAAAGCGCACCGTGAAGCGCATGTACGACGCCGGCGTCGCGGTCCACACCGGCACGGACTCGATGGTCGCGTTCGTCGTGCCGGGCGCCAGCCTGCATCGCGAACTGCGCCTGTTCGTGGAAGCAGGCTTCACGCCCGAGGAAGCGCTCGGGATCTCGATGTACGACTCGGCCGAGTACCTCGGCGTCCCGAACCTCGGCATGCTGCAGCCGGGCGCGCCCGCCGAGTTGTTGATCTTCCGCGAAGACCCGACGCAGAATCTCGACGCGCTCGCGACGCTCGCGGGCGTCATCCGCGACGGTCGGCTGTACACGCGCGAAGTTCTCGACGCGCAGTACGACCGCTATCACGCCCATTTCGACAACCCGCTCTTCAACGCGATCGTGACGCCGCTGGTTCGGCACGCGCTGGCGGCGACGAGGAAGCAGTGACCACCGATGCGGTCGCGGCGCGCTACGCGGTCGTGCCGAGCGCCTCCGCGAGACTCGCGAGCATCTGGCGTTCGCCCTCACTGACGCGCTCGCCGCCGATGCCGAGGAAACCGCCTTCCTTCGCCGCATTGGCGACGCGCTCGCCGAGTGCCTTCAAGAAGCCCTGGTACGCCGCGAGATCGGTCGCGGCCTTGCCGCGCACTGCGGCGATCGCTTCGCGCACGCGACCCTGCGCGAGCGTCGCGAGCTTCTGCTTCGCCGCAGCGAAGTCCGTCGCGTCGAGCTGCGTCAGGCTCGCCTTCAGCGCGGCCTGTCCGGCCTTGATCTCGTCGCGCGCGCAGATCGAGCGGATCAGCTCGTTGTCGCTCTTCATCCCTTCGACCATCGCCATCGACGACGAAAAGGTCTCCTTGATCGTGCCGGTGATTCCGCTCGCGCCCGAGAGCGCCACCGCCAACGCCACCAGCTGCGGTGCGTCGCGCACGGCGTTCCATTCGTCCGCCGTGAATTGACTCTTGTTCGCCATTCGGGGTTCCTCCTGGTGCCAGGTCTAGCGTCCGAGATCTGGCCGTCGAGCCCGCGCTCCGATTCTGCTAGCCGCGAATCAAGAAGTCCGCGCGGCAGCCCTCATCCACCCAGATGCCCTTGCGGTCGTAGCCCCAGCTGCTGCCGTAGCGGCAGCGCGACTTGCTGAGCTGGCGGTACAGCTCGACTCCGCGGCGGGCGCTGACGCGGCAATAGCTCTGCTTTTTCCCGTTCGATTCGCAACGCACGATCTTGTCGCGACCCCACGGATCGCGGTCGTATCGGCTCTGGTTCCGATCGTCGTTGCGGTCGTCGTCGTTGTTGTTGCTCGCGATCACCGCGGCGGCGATCGCGCCGAGCACCAGCGCGGCGCCGGCACCCATCGCGATGTCCGAGCCGCTGATGCGCTCACCGGAATCCGGCGCTTCGACGGGGCTCGGCGGCGTGGCGATCGTGCGCCCGAGCGCGAAGTCGGCGCGGCAGCCGTTGCTGACCCAGACGCCGCGCGAGTCGAATCCCCACGTCTCGTCGTACCAGCAGCCCGCCCTCGAGAGTTGTCGCTGCAACACGACGCCCCCGCGCGTATCGGCGTTGCAGCGCACCGTTTCGCGCGCACTCGACTCGCAGCGCACCAGGTTCTGATCGCCTGCGGCAAAGCTCAGGTCCGGCACCACGATCCCCGCCCAGGCCAACATCATCGAAATTGCTGCGTACCGAGTCATCCGTGGGGTCATGCGTTCCCTCCCGATGCGAGCCGGCGTTCGGCGCAGGCTCACTATACCCTTCGACTGCGCGCCTTCGCCGCGCCACTAGCAGGAGCCCGCGATGGAGCCTCGCAGTCTGCCGCCGCGTGATCGCAATCGCCGTCATCGAGATCGGCGCTGCATGTGGTTCGCGGGCGTGTGTGCCGCGGTGCTGCTCGGTTGCGCGAGTGATGACGCACCCGGCGCGGTGGCGGCCGATCCGAAGCACGTGGCGGGCGAGCCGCTGCGGCGACCCGAGCCTGACGCGCGCGTCGCCCTGGCGCAGCCCGAGCCGGACCCGGTCGGTCGCCAGCGCCTCGACTTCGACGGCGACGGCCACATCGACCGCGAGGAGTTCCGCAATTTCTTCGCGCGCGTCTTCCACAGCGTCGACGGCGACGACGATCGCGTGCTGCGCGGCGCCGAGCTGGCCGAGCTGCCGCCGGAGGTCGTGCCGCGCGCCGATCGCGATGGCAGCGGAACGCTCGACGTCGACGAGTACGTCGGTCTCGCGCTCGCGTGGTTCGTGCGCTGCGACGCGAACGCCGACGACGTGCTGGGTCCCGACGAAGAGCAGGCGTGTAGCCAGGCGGCTGCGCCGAAGCGCTGAGTTTGGCGAAGGCAATGGCGCTGCGATCGACGAAGCTGCCGATCGCGCGCCGCATCGATGCCGCCGTGTTTCGCATGAGCTGCGCAGCGTCTCGAGTCCAGCTTCCATTCGGTCGATGGCATCGGGGTCGCTCGCACGAGGTGGCGCCGATGTTTGGTTCGGTTCGTTCGCGGACGTTGCGGTTGCTCGCTGCGTTCGCGCTGGCGCTCGTCGCAACTCCGGCCGCGGCCACGATCTACGACGTCGGCCCCGGTCGCGCGCTCACGGCGATCGCCGACGTGCCGTGGGTATCGCTGCAGCCCGGCGATCTCGTCCGCATCGAGTACCGGCCCGAGCCGTATCGCGAGAAGTGGGTGATCGGGCGCTCCGGCACCGCGTCGGCGCCGATCATCGTGCGCGGCGTGCTCGGTCCGAACGGCGAGCGACCGGTGATCTCGGGCGACTTTGCCACGACGCCGGATCCGCTCGACTTCACCGGTGAGAATCGCGGCCTGTTGAAGATCGGAACGTCGAACGTACCCGACGAGACGCTGCCCGCCCACATCGTGATCGAGAACCTCGAACTCCGTTCCGCGCACGCCGCGTACAGCTTCACCGACGACCATGGTCTCACGCAGAGCTACGCGCAGAACGCCGCCGCGCTCTACGTCGAGCGCGCGCAGCATCTCGTCATCCGCAACTGCGTGCTCACCGACTCCGGCAACGGACTCTTCATCGGCGCCTTCGACGGCGATACCCGCGACATCACGATCGACGGCAACTTCATCGGCGGCAACGGCAACATCGGCAGCATCTACGAACACAACAGCTACACCGCGGCGATCGGCATCGTCTACCAGCACAACCACTTCGGGCCGCCGCGGGACGGCGCGCTCGGCAACAACCTGAAGGATCGCTCGGCGGGTCTCGTCGTGCGCAACAACTGGGTCGAGGGCGGCAACCGCCAGCTCGATCTGGTGGACGCCGAGGACAGCCAGGTGATCGTCGACGACCCGCGCTATCACGAAACCTTCGTCTACGGCAACGTGCTGATCGAGCCGGACGGCGCCGGCAACAGCCAGATCATCCACTACGGCGGCGACAGCGGCGACGAAGCGATCTATCGCAAGGGCACGTTGTACGTGTTCCACAACACGATCGTCTCGAATCGTTCGGGCAACACGACGCTGCTACGGCTGTCGAGCGACGGCGAGTTCGCCGACGTCCGCAACAACGTGTTCTACGTCGCCGCGACCGGGAATCGCCTCGCGATGCTCGACGAGACCGGGAGTCTCGATCTCAGCCACAACTGGATGAAGCCGGGCTGGGTTGAAAGTCACAGCGGACCCGCCGACATCTTCGACGATGCCACCGGCATCGAGAGCGCGGCGCCGGGCTTCGCGGACGAGATCGGGCAGGACTACCGCCCCAGCGCCGGTGCAGACATCGCCGACGCGGGCGTCGCGCTCCATCCCACCGTGCTGCCCGCGCACGCGGTCACGCGCCAATATGTCGAGCACCAGGCGAGCGAGGCGCGACCTGACGACGGCTTCCCCGATCTCGGCGCGTTCGAGGCCTGCGCGACGCCGTGTCCGGAGCCGGCGAACGCGGCCACAGTGGCGGTCGCGGTCGCGGCGCTTGGCTCGATCGCAGCGCGCCGCCGCGCCCGATAGCCCGGGTCCCTTCCTGCTTCAGGCCGAACCCCGATTGCCGATTCGACAGGGGGTTGGATCCTCCGCGCGGCGCGAAGGAGTCCGTCGCTGGGGGTTCGGGATTGCGCAAGCGGCAAGCAGCGCGACGGGGGCGCAGCGGCTGCGCTCGGCTGCGTCACACGGGCATTGCGGTCGTACTCGTGCTCATCGCAGGCACGTACGCCGTGCCGGCAGCGGGTCGCGATCACGGTCGCGGGCGCGGAGCAGGTCGCAAATCGCCCAGCTTCCAGATCGAGCGCGACCTGGTCGATCCGCTGCGCGACGCGGTTCGCAGCATCCAGCGCAGCGTCGATCCGGAGCCTCGCCGGGAGGCGACGCGGTCACAGACGCGCCCGCCGGCGCAAGCGAAGCGAACGATACCGAGCGAGCCGGCTGCTCCGGCTGCCGATCCGGAGCGCGTCGTCGTCGAGACGGAGCCGGAAGCGGCTTCCCAACCGGCGATCGAAGTGGTTCCGGCGCCGGCGCCGATCGCGCGCGCGAGTGGAGCGAAGGATGCCGCGACTTCGGTTGCGACGGCGCAGCCGATGTCACGTCGCGCGCTCGCTCTCGTTGCACTGTTTCTCGGCGGTGTCGGCATTGCTGTCGCGTTTCTGCTCCGGCGGCGTCCCGCGCCGAGCGAATCCGTTGCGCCACTCGCGATCGAAGCCGATCTGCCCGCGGCGAACGACGCGAGCGCGGAACTCGTGCGAGATCGGGTCCAGGCGCCGGACGCCGGGCAGCGCACGACGCGTCCACGTCTCCCGGTGGGCGATGCCGTCGAGGCCGCGCGCGCGCTCTTGGCAGCCGGTGCGCTCGACCTCGCGATCGCGCGGCTCGACGAGGCCTTCGCGGGCCCCGCACTGCTGCAGATCGAGCCCGATCTTCTCGAGTGGTACGCGAGCTTGTTGTCCGATGCCAACCGCCCCGCCGAGGCGCTGGTCGTGTTGCAGGCGCTGCGGCTGCAGAGCCCGGGGCGGGGCATCGCCACGCGCATCGAAGAGCTGCGCAAGCGCGCGCACGCCGCGCCCGCGGTGGTCGCAGCTTCCGCCGCGCCGGCGCTGGGCGCGTCTCCGTTTCCCAGTGCCGGCCGCTATGAGCTGCTGGCCGAACTCGGTCGCGGCGGCATGGGCGTCGTCTACCGCGCGCGCGACACGCGCCTCGATCGCATGGTCGCGCTGAAGCGCCTCTCGGAGCACATTCGCGATCATCCGCGTGCCGTCTCGCTGCTCTTGCAGGAAGCGCGCAGCGCGGCGCGCCTCAACCACCCCAACATCGTCACCGTGTACGACGTCGACTATGACGACGGCGCCTATTTCATCACCATGGAACTGATGGAGGGGCAACCGCTGAACGCGGTGCTCCAGCAGCGTGGACTGCTCACGCCGAAGGCGGCGGCATGGGTGGGTCAACATGCTGCGACCGGACTCGCCTACGCGCACGAGCGACGCATCGTCCACCGCGACGTGAAGACGGCCAACCTGTTCGTGACCCGCGAGCGATCGCTCAAGGTCATGGACTTCGGTCTTGCGAAGATGGTGGAGGAGGTACGGCGCCGCGCGTCGCTGATCGCGGGCTCGCCGTCCTACATGGCGCCCGAACAGGCGCAGGGGCTCGAGGTCGACGGGCGCGCCGACCTCTATGCGCTCGGCGTCACGCTCTTCGAATTGCTGACCGGTCGCCTTCCCTTCGAGGACGGGGACCCTGCCCATCACCACCAGAACACGCCACCGCCCGATCCGCGCGAGCGGGTGGCGACCATTCCCGACGCATTTGCCGAACTCGTCGTGCGCCTGATGGCGAAGCAGCCCGCGTGTCGGCCCGCCAGGGCGGGCGAGGTCGCCGCGCAACTCCGCGCGTTCGAGCGCGACCTCCCCGCGCGAAGCTGAACCGCGCACTCCGCCTGCGGACTTGCGCTAGTTCGGCCGTTTTCTCTTCTTGAATACACATGCTAAGGTCAATCATGCTAGATCAGAATGTAGATCGGGACGCCCGCGACTCTCGCGTCGAAGCTTGAAGGCGGGCCGCGGCGATCGGCGAGAAGGTCTACACAGAAAAAGGTAAATCGTGAGCAACCGATCGGTTTCCATTCTGATCTCGCGAGTTGCGCTGCTGGGTTTGGCGATGTTGGCCGCTCCCACCGCGCAGGCAGCGATCAGCTTTACCGTCGACACAGTCGCTGATCTGGTCGACGACGACGTCAGCGATGGCGTCTGTCATACCAGCGCCAATAGCTGCTCGCTGCGCGCAGCGATCATGCAGGCGAACAAGATCAGCGGTCCCGGCGCGACCATCATTCTGCCCGCGGGAATCTACACGCTGATCCGACCCGCCACGGTCGCCGACGGCGACGACAACGGCGACCTCAACCTGACGACGCCCGCGACCGGCGATCCGGTCATTACGATCTCCGGTGCGGGCGCCGCCACCACGGTCATCGACGCCAACCAAATCGATCGCGTACTGACCGTAGACCCCAACCGAATCGCGAATATCTCCGGAGTCACCGTGCGAAACGGGTCGATGCCAAACCATCTCAGCGGCGGCGGCATCTACAACGGGGGAAAACTCACGATCAGCCACTGCACGATCAGCGGAAACACAGCGGGGAGAGGCGCCGGCATCTACAACGAAGCAACGATCGACGTGAGCCAGAGCACGATATCCGGCAACGCGGCGACCTATGCCGGCGGCGGCATCTTCGGCGAATCCCCAGACAATGGGACTTCCGTTTCCAACTCCACCACGAACGTGACGAACAGCACGATCTCCAGCAACTCGGCAAGTTTCGACGGCGGCGGCATCTACGGCTCGCGAAGCGCTCTGTTCGTGACGAACAGCACGATCAGCTTCAACCGCAGCAACCGCGACGGTGGCGGCATCTACAACAGGGACACGGCCAACATCTACAACTCTACGATCGTCTTCAATGAGGCGGACGCGGACGCAGACCCCAACGGCGGAAGCGGGGGAGGCGTCTACAACGAGCCCCCCAATCTAGGTACCGCTGGAGTGTCAAACATCCGCAACAGCGTAGTGGCTGGAAATTACGTCAGCGGAGCACCTGTCTACGATGAGTGTACCGGGAATCTGAGCTCGTATGGCCGCAATAAGTTCTGGGAGGTGTCTGGATGCACGATCACCCAGGTCGGCCCAGGAAATTACAGTTTCCTGGATTCTCTCGACGAGTTGGGTGGGCTGCAAGACAACGGCGGCCCAACCCAGACGGTCGCGCTCGTGCCCCCCAGCGACATGATCGACGGCGCCGAGGCGACAGTTGGCTGTATCGACAAGAACGGCAGCCCGCTTCTCACCGACCAGCGCGGCGCGGCGCGGGTGGCCGGCGATCGCTGCGACATCGGCGCCTTCGAGTACGGAGCCGCGGTGCCGGAGCCGGCGACGAACGCAATCGCGGCGGCGGCCCTGGCGTCGCTCGCTGCGCTCGCGCGGCTCAGTTCAGAAGTCCCTCGATCGCGTCCACGACCAGCAGCGTTCCGACGGCAAGCTGTACGAGATCGCCGTCGATGATCCCGTAGCGGTAGCCGGGCGGGCAGGGCGCGAGGCGCGGCAGCAGCAGGACGGGCACTTCGAGGATCACGAAGTCGCGCGGGAGCGGGTGGCCGATCGCGTAGCGCTTCTTCGCCTGACCGGGCGGCATGCAGCCGTTGTGCTTCTTGGCGAGTCCGGGCGGACAGTGGCCGTGCTGGTACTGATCTTCCCAGTACTCATGCCAGTAGCCGCGATCCTGCGAGGAGAAGCGCCGGTACTGGACGTGGTCGTCGCTCGAGCCGTCGTGATGACTTCCACCCTGGTCCTGGCCTCCGCGATGGCCGCTTCCGCCGCCATGCGAGTTCCCTGCGTTGCCGTGGCCCTTGCTCTTTCCCGGCTTCTCCGCGAACGCCGGTAGCGCCGGCAGCGCGAGTAGCAGCAGCGTCGCGATGAACTTCCGAAGCATCAGTCTTCTCCTTCGATCTCTCGGGTAGCCGATCGGCGTGTCGCCGGCATTGCTTCAGGCCCGGCACGCGAAGCGCAGCCCGCGTGTGGGTCGCCGGCAGGTTTGCGGCGGTCGATGCGCAAGGCCATCCTCGCGACACCCCCCGCTTCGTGCGGGAGCCCTTTGTCGCTGCGCGCGCCCACTGCGAACCGTGCTCTGTCGATCGCCGTTCTGGCGATGCTCGCCGTCGCGTGCGCCCCGCGCGATGACGGCGCCACCGTCCAGTTCTGGGCGCTCGGTCATGAGGGCGAGGCCGTGGCGCGGCTCGTTCCCGAGTTCGAGCGCAGTCATCCGGGCGTCACGGTGCGCGTGCAGCAGATCCCCTGGAGTGCGGCGCACGAGAAGCTGCTCACCGCATTCGTCGGCGATTCGATGCCTGACCTGTTCCAGCTCGGCACCACATGGATCCCGGAGTTCGCGATGCTCGGCGCGCTCGAGCCGCTCGACGCGTACGTCGCGGGCTCCCAAACGGTGGCGCCGGACGCGTACTTCGCCGGCGTGTGGGACGCGAACGAGATCGACGGCGCGCTGGTGGCGTTGCCCTGGTACGTCGACACGCGCCTGCTCTTCTACCGCAGCGATCTGCTCGCGCGCGCGGGCGTCGCGACACCGCCGCGCACATGGGCCGAGTGGAGCGCCGCGATGGAGCGCTTGAAGCAGAGCATGGGCGCGGATCACCACGCGATCTTCGTGCCGCTTTCGGAGTGGGAAGTACCCGTCGTGCTCGCGCTCTCGCAGCGCGCGGAGTTGCTGCGCGACGGCGATCGCTACGGGAACTTCGAGAGCGACGCGTTCCGAACCGCGTTCGCGTTCTATCTCGATCTCTTCGATCGCGGCTTCGCCGCGCGCGCTGGCGCCGGTGCGACGGCGAGTGTCTATCGCGACTTCGCCGAAGGCTGGTTCTGCTTCTATCTCTCCGGTCCGTGGAATCTCGGTGAGTTCGCAACGCGGCTTCCGCCGGCGCTCGCAGATGCGTGGGCGACCGCGCCGCTGCCCGGGCCCGATGCGCAACGGCCGGGTGTGTCGCTCGCCGGGGGCGCGTCGCTCGCGATCGCGAAGGACTCGCCGCGCAAGCAGGCGGCGTGGCAGCTGGTCGAATGGCTCGCGGATCCCGCGCGGCAGGTCGAGTTCTACCGCATATCGGGCGACCTGCCGCCGCGGCGATCTGCGTGGCAGCACCCGCTGTTGGCTGGCGATGCGCGCGCACAGGCCTTCCGCACGCAGCTCGAGTCCGTGCGTGCGGTTCCGAAGGTCCCCGAATGGGAGCGCATTGCCGCGAAGATTTCGCGCAGCACCGAGTCCGTGGTGCGCGGCGAACAGACGCCCGACGCGGCGCTCGCGGCGCTCGACGCGGAGGTCGACGCGATCCTGGCGAAGCGCCGTTCTCTGCTCCCGGATGCAAAGCCGGCTGCCGAATAGCATGGCGATGCAACGGCGCGACAATCTCGCCTGGCTCTTCGTCGCGCCCGCGCTCGGCGCGATCGCGCTGTTCCTGTTCGTCCCGGTCTTCGCATCGCTGCTGCTCTCGTTCACCGACTTCGACATCTACGCGGTCGCGGACCTGCGAAGGCTGCGCTTCGTCGGCATCACGAACTACCAGACGCTGCTCACGGAGCCGCTGTTCTGGCAGGCACTGCGCAACACGCTCTACTACGTCGCCGTAGGCGGGCCGCTCTCGGTCGTGGCGTCACTGGCAGCGGCGTTGCTGGTCAACGCGCGACTCGCGCGCTTGCGCCCGCTGTTCCGCACCGCGTTGTTCCTGCCGGTGGTGACGACGCTCGTCGCGATCGCCGTGGTCTGGCGGTATCTGTATCACCCACGCATCGGCCTCTTCAATCACGTACTCGCCGGCTTCGGCGTCGCACCGATCGACTGGCTCGGCGATCCGGTCTGGGCGATGCCGTCAATCATCATCATGTCGATCTGGAAGAACTTCGGCTTCAACATGGTGATCTTCGTCGCTGGCTTGCAGGCGATCCCCGAGCGACTCTACGAAGCGTCGAGTCTCGACGGCGCTGGGCCGTGGCGACAGTTCCGCTACGTGACGCTGCCGATGCTCGCGCCGACTGCCCTCTTCGTCGCGGTGATGACGATGATCGGCGGCTTCCAGCTCTTCGCCGAGCCGTACGTGATGACGCAGGGCGGGCCGTCCAACCGCACGCTGTCGGTCGTGCTGTTGATGTTCCAGGAAGGCTTTCGTTTCTGGAACATGGGCTACGCCGCGGCGATCGCGTTCGTGCTGTTCGCGATCCTGCTGGCCGGCACGGTGCTGCAGTGGAAGCTGCGGCCGCTCGATGGCGGGAGTTCGTAGTGCGGCTCCTGCGATCGCTGTTGCTGCATACGGCGCTCGTCGCGGCGACTGTCCTGACGCTGTTGCCGCTCGCGTGGATGGTCGCGGCGTCGTTCGTACCGGAGGGCGGCTCGGGTGACCTGCTCGCGAATCTGCGCGCGGGTTCACTCACGCTCGCGCACTACGAGGCGCTTTTCACGCGCCTCGATCTGGCGCGGACGCTCGCGAACAGCGCGGGCCTCGCGGCGACGGTCACCGCGATTTCGGTCTTGGTGAACGCGCTCGCCGGCTATGCGTTCGCGAAGCTGCGCTTCGCCGGCCGCGACCGTCTATTCCGCATCCTCGTCGCGACGCTGGTGATCCCGGGCCAGCTCGGCATGCTGCCGCTGTTCCTGCTGCTGAAGCAGCTCGGCCTCGTCAACACCTACGCGGGCGTCGTGATCCCCGGCATCGCCAGCGTGTTCGGGATCTTCCTGGTGCGGCAGTACGCGCTGTCGATTCCGCAGAGCCTGCTCGACGCCGCGCGCATCGACGGCGCCGGCGAACTGCGCATCTTCGTGTCGATCGTGCTGCCGCTACTCCGTCCGATCCTGGTGACGCTCGGGATCTTCACGTTCCTCGGCACCTGGAACGACTTCCTGTGGCCGCTGGTGGTGCTCACCGACGATCGGCTCTACACGCTCCCCGTTGCGCTCGCGAATCTGCTCGGCGAGCACGTGCAGGACGTCGAGCTGATGATGGCCGGCGCAGTGCTGACGATCGCGCCGGTGGTCGTGCTGTTCGCGGCGCTGCAGCGCTACTACATGCAGGGCATCGTCACGAGCGGGCTGCGCGAGTGACGCGGCTGCTCGCCGTGGTGCTCGTTGCGCTGCTCGTCGCGTGTGCTGCCGCGACACCGCATCCCGGCGGACGCGGCGCGTTGCCGAAGTACGAAGCGAAGGAGCAGACCTACTGGACGGCGGTGGGCGTGCCGGGCGACACGGTCAAAGCGCTCGTCAATGAAGAGGGCATGATCGAGGTAGGCGAGCGTTCCGTCTCGGTCGAGCCGTTCCTGCGCATCGACGATCGCCTCGTCTCGTGGAGCGACGCAGCGATCGAGCAATCGCTGCAAGACGGCGACCTTCCGATCCCAATCGTCACCTGGCGCGCGGACGGCGTCACGCTCACCGAGACCGTCTTCGCCAATGGAACGCCGGGCGAATCGGCGCTCTACGCGCGGTACCAATTCACGAACGACGGCGCGTCGCGGCGGCGCGTCGCGCTGCTACTGGCTCTGCGCGCGTTCCAGGTGAATCCGCCGTGGCAGGATCTGAACGAAGCTGGCGGAGCGAGCCCCATCCGCGAGGTCCGTCACGACGGTCGCGTCTTGTGTGTGAACGGGACTACGGCGGTCGCGTCGCTCACGGAACCGGACCTCTTCGACGCAGGCTTCCTCGAGTCGGGCGCGCTCCGCTACGCGTTCGAGCTCGCGCCGGGCGCGAGTCGCGAAGTGGTGATCGCCGTTCCGTTCCATTCGCCGGAGAAGTTCGTCGCGACGCTGCCTGCCGCGCGCAACGCGACCGCGCACGCCGAGCGGATGCTCGCCGACACGATCCAGATCTGGCGGGAACGGCTGTCGCGCACGGAACTGCGGCTGCCGCCCGAGGCGGGAAATCTTGCTGCGGCGCTGCGCAGCGCCGTCGCGCAGATGCTCGTCGCGCGCTCCGGCGACGCGCTGCAACCCGGCACGCGCACCTACAAACGCGCCTGGATCCGCGACGGCGCGTTGATGGACGACGCGCTGCTGGCCGTGGGCATCGACGACGCGCCGCGCGCGTTCGTCACGTGGTTCGCGTCGCACCAGCAACCGGACGGTCGCGTGCCGTGCTGCATCGATGCGCGCGGCGCCGACCCGGTTCCCGAACACGACAGCCCCGGCGAGCTGATCTACGCGATCGTGTCGCTCTACCGCTACGAGCGCGACGTCGCATGGCTGCGCACGCTGTGGCCGAACGTGGTGCGCGCCGTCGGATTCATCGAGACGCTGCGCAGCCGACGCCTCGGCGACGCGTGGCGTACGCCCGACAAGCGACGTTTCTACGGCCTGCTCCCCGAGTCGATCTCGCACGAGGGCTACTGGAAGCATCCGGTGCACTCGTACTGGGACGACTACTGGGCGCTGCTCGGCCTGAAGGAAGCCGTAGTCGCCGCGACCGCGCTCGGTGAACACGCGGAAGCCGTGCGATTCGCCGCGCTGCGCGACGCGTTCCGCCGCGATCTGCGCGCGTCGATCATTGCCGCGATGCAACACTTCAAACTCGCGACGATCCCTGCCTCTGCCGACCTCGGTGACTTCGACCCGAGCGCCACGTCGATCGCGATCGCGCCGGGCCGCGAGCGCGC
>CAYGWM010000082.1:0-1871 GCA_964353555.1 uncultured Spirochaetales bacterium | reverse complement strand
GTGACTTCGACCCGAGCGCCACGTCGATCGCGATCGCGCCGGGCCGCGAGCGCGCGCTGCTGCCGGCCGAAGCGCTGGCGCACACCTACGACGAGTACATCGCCGACTTCCGCGCTCGCCGTAGCGGTGCAAAGGAATGGGACGCCTACACGCCCTACGAGCTGCGCAACGCCGAAGCGCTGGTCCACCTGGGTCGCCGCGACGACGCGCTCTTCGTGCTGCGCGAAATCCTCGGCGACCAGCGCCCGCCCGGCTGGAACGGGTGGGGCGAGATCGTCTGGCGCGATCCGAAGGCGCCCAAGTTCATCGGCGACATGCCGCACGGCTGGATCGCCGCGGGTTTCGTGCGCGCGGTGCTGGCACTCTTCGCCTTCGAGCGCGACGACGGCGCGCTGGTGCTCGCGGCCGGTGTCCCGCTCGCGTGGGCGCGCGCGCCGCAGGGCGTTGCGATCCTGCGCTTGCACACCGTCCGCGGACCGCTGAGCTATCGCATCGAGGCTGCGGGTGCTCGGTCACTCGTCGTCACGATCGAAGCGGGAACCGAAGTGCCGCCGCAGGGGATCATCGTGCGCTCGCCCGCCGCACCGCTGCGCGCCGCGCGTGTGGACGGCCGCCCCGCGCGGGAGTGGAGCCGCGACTCCGTCACCGTCCGCGCGCTCCCGGCAACGGTTCTCCTCGACTACTGAGCGCTTCCGATCCGTTCGCCGCCGGGCGCAAACAGGTGGAACGCGTTCGGAGCGACAAAGACGCCGACTGCCTCGTCGCGCGCGAGTGACACCATACCCGGTATGCGCGCGATCCATTGGATGTCATCCGCGATGCGCAGATGCACCAGCGTTTCATGACCGAGGAGCTCGACGTGCTCCACGCGGGCGGGCAGCGAAGCGTCGCCGCCCGGCGCAACGAGCGCGAGCGACTCCGGGCGCACGCCGACTGTCAGTGTCGCGCCTTCGTACTTGGCGGCGAGTTCGCGCAGCGCACCTTCGAGTGCGAGCCGCGTGCCCGCGACACCAAGGGCGGGCCGCCCATTCGCGTCGGCTGCAACGCGTGCCGCCAACAGGTTCATCGGGGGCGAGCCGACGAAGCCCGCGACGAACACGTTCTCCGGCTCTTGATAGAGCGCCCGCGGCGTTGCGACCTGCTGCAGCCGCCCTTCGTGCAGCACCGCGACGCGATCGCCGAGTGTCATCGCTTCGACCTGGTCGTGCGTCACGTAGAGCATCGTCGCGCCGGTGCGGCGCTGCAGCGTTTCGATCTCGGCGCGCACCTGGCTGCGCAGCTTTGCGTCGAGGTTCGAGAGCGGTTCATCGAGCAGGAACGCAGCGGGCTCGCGCACCAGCGCGCGCCCCATCGCGACGCGTTGGCGCTGGCCGCCGGAGAGCTGACGCGGCAGCCGATCGAGCAGCGCGCCGAGTTCCAGCAGCTCGGCGGTCTTCGCAACGCGGCTCGCGACGTCGTCCCGCGCGAGTCGCTTCATCCGCAGCGGAAACGCCAGGTTTTCGCGAACCGTCATGTGCGGATAGAGCGCGTAGTCCTGAAACACCATCGCGACGTTGCGCGACTGCGGCGACTCGTCGTTGACGACGCGACCGTCGATCCGGATCACGCCGCGTGTCGGCGCCTCGAGGCCCGCGAGCAGACGCAGCAGCGTGGACTTTCCGCAGCCCGAAGGCCCGACGAGAACCAGCAGCTCGCCATCCGCGACGCAGAGCGAAGTTTCGAAAAGCGCCTGCGTGCCACCCTCATAGATCTTCTCGACCGACTCGAAGTCGACACGCGCCAACTCATGACCCTCGCCGCTCGCCGTAGGCTCGCTACGCGGGAACGGCCTGATGATCCTCGCCGCTCGCCGTAGGCTCGCTACGCGGGAA
>CAYGWM010000081.1:0-18511 GCA_964353555.1 uncultured Spirochaetales bacterium | reverse complement strand
GCCAGCGGTAGCCCAGCTGCAACGGCGTCGTGCGCCCAGTCATGCCGCGCGTTGCTCGTCGTGGTCTTCGTCAACGCGGGAGGGTACGATGGACCGCGGAGGAAAACCGATGCCTAGCTGGTGGTTGCGACTCGCACTCATCGTCGTCCTGGTTCTCGTGTTCTGGTGGCTGGTGGCCACGTTTGCCCGGGGTGTGGCGGAGAAATCCACGAACGGTACGGGGATCGTGATCCCGATCGAGGAACGACTGGTGGCCTGAGTCCGCCTCAGCGAGTTCCAGTACGCCGGGATCGGCCCTGGTGTCACGACGACATCGCTCAGTCCCGGAAGCGCTTCAGCAGGTCGCCGTACGCATCAATGCGACGGTCGCGCAGGAACGGCCAGCCGCGCCGGCATTCTTCGATCAGCGCCAGATCGCAGTCGACGACGAGCGTCTCCTCTTCGCTCGCCGACGCGCGTGCGAGTACGCGGCCGAACGGATCCGCGACGAACGACTGCCCCCAGAACGTGAGCCGCTCTTCCGCACCCACGCGGTTGACCGCGACGACGAAGACGCCGTTCGCGATCGCGTGAGCGCGCTGCGCGGTCTCCCAGGCGTCATGCTCGGCAGCTTCCCACTCGGGGCGCACGCCGGTCTCCCAGCCGATGGCCGTCGGATAGACGAGCAGCTGCGCGCCGGCGAGCGCGGTGAGACGCGCCGCCTCGGGGAACCACTGGTCCCAGCACACCAGCGTGCCGACGCGTCCGGCACGCGTGGGGAACGCCCGGAAGCCGAGGTCGCCAGGTGTGAAGTAGAACTTCTCGTAGTAGAGCGGGTCGTCCGGGATGTGCATCTTGCGGTAGACGCCGGCTTGCTCGCCGTCCGCGTCGAGCACGACCGCGGTGTTGTGGTAGAGCCCTTCCGCCCGCCGCTCGAAGACCGACGAGACGATCACCACGCCGCGCGCCGCGGCGACCTTCGCGAGCGCCTCGGTCGTCGGTCCCGGCACCGGCTCCGCGAGGTCGAAGCGCGCCTGCTCCTCGGACTGACAGAAGTACGGGGTGCGAAAGAGCTCCTGGAGGCAGACCAGTTCGGCGCCGCGCGCAGCGGCGTCCTCGATGCCCGCGATCGCGCGGGCCAGATTGGCGGCCGGATCGTTCGGCTCACAGCGCATCTGGACCAGCCCGACACACAGCTTGCGGGCCGCGGACCCCACCCGTGCCGTCATGTTGGCTGTGCCCTCATGCCACGGCGCCCCTTGACTCGTGTTGGCGCGCGGCCGTCCGGCCGCGGTGCGGAATCATCAGGTGGGTGGGTAGGTCAGGGGCCCGCGGGTCGCAACTGATCGCACGAGCGTTGTGACCGAACCCGTCACGACGGCCGTGCAGAGTGACCGGCGAGGAGGACGGTCATGGAAATCAGCCAGCGAGGATTCCTGCGCGAGATGCTGCAACGCGACATGCTGCGAGACGTGGCTTCGAGTCTGGGCGTGATCGGAGCGTTCATCGCGCTCGCACTCGGCTCAGCGACGGCGCTGCGCTGGCTGGGAGTCGAAGCGCCGGATCCCTACCTTCGCAGCATCGTGAGCGACGACGCCAGCACTCCCTCCGACACGCAGCCGACGCTCTGGATCGTCGACGGGTTCAACGTTCTCCACGTGGTGCTGCTACATGGTGAGTCGCGCAAGGCCTGGTGGCAGAGCAAGGGCCGCGAACGCGTCGTCGAGCTGGCGCGTGCATTCGACGCGGCGGATGCGGAAGTCGTGGTCGTGTTCGATGGCTCGCAGCCGCCTCCGGAGGGCGAGCCGGAGAACGCCGCTGGACCGCGCGTGATCTTCGCGGCGCCCGCGGACGATTGGGTGCTCACGGCGGTGCGCACGGCAGCGGATCCCGCGCGCGTCGCGGTCGTCACCGCGGATCGCCGCCTCGGCGCCCGTGCGCGTCATCGAGGCGCGCAGGTCGTCGCGCCGGGCGTATTCGCAGCACGCTGCCGCGCAAACTCATGACCCCGCGAAACTCATGACCCCGCGCGGAACCGGGAACGGTTCCGCGCCGAACACGGGTCAACGGAGTACGAGGTTCACGAGAGGCGAGGTCATGCGTTGGCGTACACAGCGGGATTCGCGCAGTGCGGCATCCGCTGTCCCGCGAGCGCGGCCAGCAGATTCTGCACGGCGAGGTCGATCATCCGCGCGCGCGTCGCTTCGCTGGCGCTGCCGATGTGCGGCGTCAGCACGACGTTCGGCAGCTCTCGCAGCGGACTCGCAACGTCGAGCGGCTCGCGCGCGAAGACGTCGAGCGCCGCCGCGTGGAGGTGACCCGAACGCAACGCATCGGCCAGCGCTTCCTCGTCCACGATCCCGCCGCGCGCGGTGTTCACCAGAACCGCGCCGGGCTTCATCTGGGCGAGCGCGGGCCCGCCGAGCAGGCCGCGCGTCTCGGCGGTGAGCGCAACGTGGACGCTGACGAAGTCGGCCGCGGCGAGCAGTGACTCGAACGATGTGAACTCGACGCCCGGCACGTCGCGCCGGGTACGCGACCAGGCCAAGACGCGCATCCCGAACCCCTGGGCGCGCCGGGCCATCGCCTGCCCGATCGCCCCGAGTCCGACGAGACCGAGCGTGGCGCCGTGGACGTCGGCGCCGAGCAATAGGTCGGGCTCCCAGACGCGCTCGGGAGTCCATCCGCCGGCGCGCACGAAGCGGTCGCCCTCGGCAACGCGTCGCGCCGCGGCGAGCAGCAGCGCGAAGGCGAGGTCGGCCGTGGTTTCGGTGAGGACGCCCGGCGTGTGGCCGATCGGGATGCCCCGCGCGGTCGCCGCGTCGAGATCGACGTGATCGACCCCCACCGAAACGCTCGACACGACGCGGAGGCGCGGACAGTGCTCGAAGAGCGCGGCGTCGATGCGGTCGGTGAGCAGGCAGAGCAGGCCATCGCAGTCGTGCGCAAATGCGCCGAGTGCCTCCGGAGACGGCGCTCGACGTTCCGGCCAGACCTGGAGATCGAAGCGGCGGGCCAGATCTCCGAGTGCAGCACCCGGCAACGCGCGCGTCGCGACGATCCTCGCTCGCTCGCTCATTCGGCCCCTCTCTTCACCGCCGCCGTCTGTTGTTCGGCTCCTAACGGACCCAGGTTCCGTCGGCAAGAGCTTGACCTGGGACTGCCTTTCGAAATAAGGTTCGCCCGGGTTGCCGACTCCCCCCGATTGGTGGTGGTCTCTCCCCGGACGCACGCCGTGATCGCCGGGCACGATCGCCGCCGAGCAAGGTTGCGTTCGAGCGTTCATCCCCCGCGACGCCAATCCAGCGTCGGGACACATGAGAGGCCTGCATGTCGGAAACTCCTCCGCAGTCGCACGCGCGTCAGACCCGGACTCTGGTCTTCGCCCGCTGGGTGGTGCGCAACCGTTTTCCGATCGTGATCTTTCTGATCACTACCACGTTGTTCTTCCTCTACCCGATCGTGAACGCGGTGCTGAACGCCTACGACATGAAACTGCCGGGCCCGGTAGTGCGCGTCGACACGTCCGCGCGCGCCCAGTGGCCCGAGCACCCGTTCATTCACGCCCAGGACAAGTTCGCGAAGAAGTTCGGCACGTCGTCGCTGGCTGCGATGGGCGTGGTCGTGAGAGACGGCAACATCTTCACGCCCGATACGCTGAAGAGGATTCACGAGATCACCCGACGTATCGACGGCGTCGGCTTCGACTCGCACATCGAAGAGCGCGATGCCTTGCGCGAGAAGCTGAACGCAGAGGGCATGTCGGACGTAGAAGCGCTGAAGGAACTGGATCGCCGCTACCCACCCTACCCGGTGAACCACGATCAGGTGCGCTCGCTGGCGCACTCGAGCACACGCGCAATCCAGATCGAGCCCGACGGTTCGATCACCTCCGATGTGCTGATGAAGAAGGTGCCGGAAACGCAGGAAGAAGCGGAGAAGCTCCGCGCGGTGGTGCTCCAGAACCCGCCCTTCATCTACGGCCGCCTCGTGTCGTGGGACGAGCAGGGAGCGCTGGTCTCGGCCGGCTTCATTACGGACCGCCTCAGCAACTCCCAGGTCTACCAGGCGGTCTTCAGCCATGTCCAGGCCATCAAGGCCGAATTCGAAGATCCGGCCTGCGCCGCCGCAACCAATCCCGGCACCCTGGAATCGATGTGGAACGCAGTGCGGCGCGTGTTCATCACCGCCGAGACGAAGGCGGAATGGCCGGAGGGCTGCAACCTACAGATCTTCGTCTCGGGTGAGCCGATTCACGTCGGCTGGATCATCAAGCACGCCTTCGAGATCGGGCTCTACGTGGTGCTCACGACGATCGTGATCTTCGCGCTGCTGCTCGCCTACTTCCGGCGTCTACACGGCGTCTTGATCCCATTCGTCGCGGCAGTCATCACGGTGATCTGGGGAACCGGCTTTACGGGCTGGACCGGGATCACCTTCGACCCACTCGTGCTGGTGATCCCGATGATCATCACCGCGCGCGCCGTCTCTCACACGGTGCAGATGGCGGAGCGCTTCTTCGAGGACTTCGAGGTCCTCGCACCGCGCTTCGCGGACCCGAACGAAGCCAAGATCGAAGCCGCAACGATCGCGATGGCCGAGCTGATCGTGCCTGGCACGCTCGGCATCGTGGTGGACGTCGGCGGTCTGCTGGTGATTCTCGTGACTTCGATCCCGCAGATGCGCGACCTCGCGATCTTCGGCGCATTCTGGGTTACGTCGATCCTGTTCACAGTGGAGATTCTCCACCCCGTGATGATCTCCTACCTGCCTGCCCCCAAGGAGCACGAGCACTTCCTACCCACAGGGATGGTCCGCGCGATGCGCTTCGTCGGCTGGATCACGACGCACCCGAAGTGGAAGTACGCGCTGGGAGTGGGGACGGTCCTGATCTTCATCACGTCGACCTACATCACGCTGATGTACTCGAAGATCGGGCAGGTGACGCCTGGCTCACCGTTGCTGTGGCCAGACCATCAGTTCAACGTTGCGACCGATCAGATCGCGAAACGCTTCGGCGGCGTCGATTCGTTCGTGGTCTTCACCAGCGGCGACCGCGAGAACGCGAGCGCCGACCCGCTGCCGATCCAGCGCATGACGGAGTTCGAGCGCTGGATGCAGTCCTACACCAACCTCGGCGCGTCGGTATCGATCGCGCCGATCATCCGCGGCTATTGGCGGATGAATCACTACGGCGATCCGAAGTGGCAATTCGTCCCGTTGCATCCGGGCACGGTCCGCACGGTCATCTTCCAACTTCGAACGAACGGCGCGCCGGGTTTCCTGCGCCCGTTCATGACGGACGATTCGAGGGATGCGAACGTCGCGTTCTATTATCCCGACCACAAGGGCGAAACGATCCACCAGGTGGTGTTGGCGGCCGACGCGTTCATCAAGGAAAACCCGATGGGCGAGGTGATCGTGCGCCTCGACATGGACCACGCGGCTAAGGGCGAATCCTTCTTCAGCCGCCAGAAGCTGACCGACATCTGGTACTACATGCTCGGGCCGCTGCTGCCGCCGCGAAACCACACGCTGAACGTCCAGGTCAAGAAGAGCGACGGCAAGTACGAGTCGATCGAAGTCACGCAGGCATCGGCCGGGGCGCCGGAGTGGCTCGGCGAGTTCCGCGAAAAGGCGGTCGCCGACTTCGAGGCGGAGCGGGATTCGGTCGAGGAAGGCGAATTCTTTTCTTGGCCAACGACACTCGCGAATTGGGGACACGATGACGTCGACGCCTTCTGGGAGAGCCAGGAGCACGGCATCCGCGCCGTCGCCGTCAACACCAAGGACCTGATCGTCCAGGACCTGAAGGCGGTCGAGCCAACCCCCAAGTACCAGCCGACGAACTCGTGGACGCGCGGCGTCCAGTTCGTGATGGCGGGCGGCATCATGGGCATCCTCGCCGCGATCAACGACGAGGTCGAGCGCAGCCACATCGCGAACATCACGTTGATCTTCGTGGTGATCTTCTGCCTGCACTCGCTCACGTACTGGTCGTTTGCGAGCGGTGGAATCATCTTCTTGCAGATCGCTACGGCCACGCTGGTTTCGCTCGCCTACATGGCGATCCGCGGCGTGGGCCTCAACATCAATACGCTGCCGGTGCAGTCGGTGGGTGTCGGTATCGGCGTCGACTACGCGATCTACATCGTGGACCGCATCCGGCAGGAGGTGGCCGACACCTCGGACATCGACGAAGCCGTGCGGCGCGCGATCCGCACCACCGGCATGGCAGTCTCATTCACGGCGACCACGGTGGTCGGCGGCATCGTGCTCTGGTCGTTCTCGAACCTGCGCTTCCAGGCTGAGATGGCGCAGCTGCTGACGCTGCTGATGATCGTGAACATGCTCGGCGCAATCATCATCGTGCCGACCTTCTACTCGATCCTGCGACCGCGCGTGGCGACTGCGCTGCTCACCGACGAGCAGCGCGAGACCATGCGGCTGCACAAGGAACGCGAGAAGGCACTCGGTCTGCACGACGAATGAAGGAACCCCAGCAGGGGAAGCGCGTACATCGAAAGAGGGCCGGATCGCTCGCTGCGATCCGGCCCTCTCAATTTTGTGTGCGCACCGCGTCCCGCGTAGCGAGCCATCGGCGAGCGGCGAGATCACCAGGCCGCGTCCCGCGTAGCGAGCCATCGGCGAGCGGCGAGATCACCAGTTCGCTATTTCGCCCCCTCGTCCGAGCCCGCGAACGCCTGGAGCAGTTCGAGAATGCGCGAGGCGTTCTCTTCGACCGCGCGTCCGGAGATGTCGATCACGCGCCAGCCGCGCGTGCGGAACAGCCGCACCGATTCGTCCAGCTCGCGCGAGATCGCCTCGACGTTGGCGTATTGGCTGGAAGTACCGCTGCGCATCGAGCGGGCGCGAGCGCGGCGCATGGCGGTCAGGTTCTCGACGTCGCCCACCAGGCCGAAGACCTTGCGCGGGTTCAGATCGAGCAGCTGCCGTGGCGGTTCGACGCCAGGCACCAGCGGCACGTTGCCGGCCTTGTAGCCGCGCTGCGCGAGGTACATCGAGAGCGGCGTCTTGGAGGTACGCGAAACCCCCGTCAGCACGATGTCGGCGCCGTGAAGCGTGTGCAGATTGGCGCCGTCGTCGTGACGCACCGCGAACTCCACGGCCTCGATGCGCTTGAAGTACGCGTCGGAGAATCCGTGCAGCAGGCCTGGCTCGAGGCGCGGCTCGGCGTGCAGGTGCTCCGCGATGTTCGAGATCAGCGGCCCGAGCAGGTCGACGCACGGAACGCCGAGCGATGCGCCGTGATCGCGCAGCACCTGCGCCGCCTCGCGGTTCACCACGGTGAACACGATCAGCGCGCCGACGCGCCCGGCCGCTTCGACCAGGTTGCGCGCCTGTGCGGCGCTGCGGACATCGGGAAAGGTGCGCATGCGCCACTTGGCGTGGAACTGCAGCATCGCCGCGCGAACGGTATCGGCTGCCGTTTCGCCGGTGCCGTCGGAGACGATGAACACTTCGGCGAAGCGTTCGGAGTCGGACGGCGAATCCGATGCCGGGTTGGAACGCGGCAGCTGTTGCGCCTGCGGCGGAGGACTCTGCGCCAGCTTGTCGCTCACGGGGCCGAGAGTAGCGGCCCGGCCACGGATCTGAACGGATCTGCGAGCTATCGTGCGGCGCGATGCCGTACGACCCGAAACAAATCGAGCCCCGCTGGCAGGCGACCTGGCGGGAGCGAGCGACCTTCCGTGCGGAGCTCGAGCCGTCGAAGCCCAAGTACTACGTGCTCGACATGTTCCCCTACCCGTCCGGCGCCGGCCTGCACGTCGGTCACCCGAAGGGCTACATCGCGACGGACGTACTCGCCCGTTACAAGCGGATGCGAGGCTTCAACGTGTTGCACCCGATGGGTTGGGACGCCTTCGGCCTGCCCGCCGAGCAGTATGCGATCGAAACCGGCACGCACCCGCGCGTCACCACGCGCCGCAACATCGAGACCTTCAAGCGCCAGATCGACTCACTCGGCTTCTCCTACGACTGGTCGCGCGAGATCGACACCACGGATCCCGGCTACTACCGCTGGACGCAGTGGATCTTCTGCAAGCTCTTCGAGCGCGGCCTCGCCTACGAAGCGGAAGTGGCGGTGAACTGGTGCCCGGCGCTCGGCACCGTGCTCGCGAACGAAGAAGTGACGGGCGGCAAGAGCGAGCGCGGCGGGCATCCGGTCGTGCGGCTGCCGATGAAACAGTGGATGCTGCGCATCACGGCCTACGCCGATCGGCTGATCGCGGATCTCGACCCACTCGACTGGCCCGAGCCGATCAAGAAGATGCAGCGCGACTGGATCGGCCGCAGCGAGGGCGCACAGGTCCGCTTCGCGGTCGCCGATCGCGCGGATCTCGCGATCGAGGTCTTCACGACGCGACCCGACACGCTTTTCGGCGCGACGTACATGGTGCTCGCGCCGGAACACGCGTTGGTCGACATCATCACGACGCCCGCACAGCGCGACGCGGTGACCACCTATGTCGAAGCCGCCGCGCGCAAGAGTGAGCGCGCGCGCGTCGCCGACGCGAAGACCAAGACCGGCGTCGCAACGGGCGCCGTCGCGGTGAACCCGGTGAACGGCGAGCGGATCCCGATCTGGATCGCCGACTACGTGCTCGCCGGCTACGGCACCGGCGCGATCATGGCGGTGCCGGGCCACGACGAGCGCGACTTCGAGTTCGCCAGCGCGTTCGGGCTGCCGATTCGCAAAGTAGTCGAGGTTTCGGGTCAGGAGCTTCCGAGCACGGGCGAGGGCATCTCCGTCGACTCGGGCTTCATCACGGGACTCGCGACGCAGCAAGCCGTGCGAGAGATCACCGACTGGCTCGAATTGGAAAGGCACGGATCAAGACGGGTCACCTACAAGTTGCGCGACTGGCTCTTCAGCCGGCAGCGCTACTGGGGCGAGCCGTTTCCGGTGCTGCACCTCGAAGACGGCAGCGTGAAACTGGTCGACACGGACGAGCTGCCGCTGCTGCTGCCCGAACTCGAGGACTTCCGCCCGGCGGGCGAGCGCGAGACACCGCTCGAACGCGCGACGGCGTGGATCGCGACCACCGATCCCGCGACCGGTCGCCCCGCCCGGCGCGATCGCAACACGATGCCGCAGTGGGCCGGAAGCTGTTGGTACTTCCTGCGCTTCGTCGACCCGACGAACACCGCGGCGCCGTTCTCGCCGGAAGCGGAGCGCTACTGGATGCCCGTCGACCTCTACGTCGGCGGCGCCGAGCACGCGGTGCTGCACCTGCTCTACGCACGCTTCTGGCACAAAGTGCTCTACGACATCGGCCTGGTACACACGGTCGAGCCGTTCCAGAAGCTGGTGAACCAGGGGATGATCCTCGGCGCGAGCTACCGCTACTTCGACGACAACATCAGCGACGACCCCGGCGCGACGCCGCGTCGCTACTCGTTCCGCGACGTGCGCAGCGAAGGCGAAGGCATCGTCGCGATCGCCGACGGCCGGCCGGTGAAGGCGCGCTTCGCGCCGAACGACCAGGTGCAGCCGAGCGGCGACGGCGGCGCCTCGCACGCAGGGATTCACGGGCTCGAACTCGAGCCCGTGATCGAAAAGATGTCGAAGAGCCGCGGCAACGTGGTGAATCCCGACGAAGTGGTCGCGGAGTTCGGCGCCGATTCGCTGCGGCTCTACGAGCTGTTCCTCGGCCCGATCGACAAGGAGGCGCCGTGGACCACCGAGGGCATCCTCGGCGTGTTCCGCTTCTTGCAGCGTTCCTGGCGCATGCTCGTCGACGAAGATGCGCCGGGCGAGCCCGCGCTCGCGCTGGCGGCGGGAGACGGTACGACCGAGCAGGCGCGCCTCGTCGCCACGACCGTGCAAGGCGTCGGCGACGACGTCGAAGCGATGCGCTTCAACACCGCGATCTCGAAGCTGATGGTGTTCGTGCGCGATGTCGGCCGGGAAACGCCGATCGCGCGCGGCGCGGCCGATGCGTTCGTGCGGCTGCTCGCGCCGTTCGCGCCGCACATCGCCGAAGAGCTGTGGCAGAAGCTCGGCCATGCCGACTCGATCGCGTACGCGCCTTGGCCTGTAGCCGACGCAGCGATGTTGGTCGCGGACACCATTACGATCGCCGTTCAGGTGAACGGCAAGCGTCGCGCGGAGGTCCTGGTTCCCACGGAAGCCGATGACGATGCGGTGCGCGCCGCAGCGCTCGCAAACGAGAACGTGCAGCGCCATCTCGAGGGCAAGACGCCGCGCAACGTGATCGTCATCAAGGGCCGCCTCGTGAACATCGTGATTTAGCGGTGTTGCAGGCCACCATTCAGCGCCATCCGGTGATCACCGCGATCCTGGTCGGCTGCATGCTTTTGGGTGCGGCGCTCGGCTTTGCGCTGCTCGGCGACGACTGGTCGGCCCTGCGCCGGATCCTCGCCGGCACGATCGGGGGCGCGGGCATCGGGCTGCTGATTACTGCGACGAAGATGATCGACTGACGAGGCGGGACGGCGTCGCGATGCGCTGGGCTTGCGCCTCGCTCTCGAGGGCGCGCGCGCGGTGGCGCAGGTAGAGAACCGCTCCACCGATCACAGCGAGCGGCAGCACCGACAGCAGCAGCGATCCGATCGCGAACGCGCGCGACGTACCGCCGCCTACGCCGCCCTGGCAGACCGCGCAGGCCGCTGCGAGCCGGGGAGTCGCGATGATCGCGACGGCGCCGAGCGCCAGAGCCAGCGCGCGAAGTCGCGCCGTCATCGGTAGACCACCAGGTAGAGCACCGGCCAGATGCCGACGACGAAATACCAGAAGACCTCCGCCGTCGCTAGCTGACTCGACGCGAGCCAGCCGCGCTGGAGTCGCAACCACGCGTAGGCGAGGATCGCGAGCGCGATCACCACGTGCAGCGCGTGGAGTCCGATGATCAGATAGAAGAAGGAACCGAAGCTGCTCGACGTCATCGTCAGGCCCTGTCGCAGCAGCGCCACCCACTCGGCGCCCTGCAGCGCGACGAAGGCGGCGCCGAGTCCCATCGCGATCGCCATCGGCACGCGAGCCCGCGCGCGATCGCGCTGGAAGATGCGACGCGTCAGCAACAGCATCGCCCCGCTCGCCAGCAGCAGCATCGTGTTGAACGCGGTCTGCTCGACCGGAAGTCGCGGCTGGCCGGGCGGAGGCCAGACGACAGCGGCCGACTTGATGATCGTGAAGGCGCTGATCAGGCCGCTGAAGAACATCAGCTCGGTGAACACGAAGATCAGCATGCCGAGCACGCCGCTCGGGAGGATCTGCGGGGTGCGCGCTTCGGCGACGACTCGAATGCGTCCGCTGCGCTGGATCGCCATGGGGGCCTCCAGTTTCTCTACTCGTGGTGCGCGGCTTCTCCGTGCCCGGCACCGCCCTGCATTGCCGCTTCATGGGCGGCGACCCAGGCCGGCTTGCCCCAGTTGGTACCTTCGGACTTCATCACGTCCGGGGCGGCGCCAGCGAAGAAGAGCAGCATGAACATCAGCGTGGTGCCGACCAGATACGCGACGTAGCGCGGCGCCACGTTGATGTGCATGAAGTTCTTGGCGACCATGTAGGCCTTCACGATCGCGATGCCGAACGCGGTGACGAGCGTGACGAGCGGATGGCCGAAGAAGGGACCCGCCACGCTGACCATCAGCAGCACGACCAAGATCGCCCAGATCTTCACGTAGTTGCCGTGGTGGGTGTGTTCTTCGTAGCCGGGTTCGACGGGCGCGTGATCGTGGAGGCTCATGCGGTCCTCACTTCGCGATGTAGAGCAACGGGAAGAGGAAGATCCAGACCACGTCGACGAAGTGCCAGTAGAGCCCGATCAGCTCGACGCGATGCAGTTCGAGGTTCCGCTTCGCGCGCGGCGCGATGATCAGCATGATCACGACGCCCGCGATCACGTGCGCGGCGTGGATGCCCGCGGCCGTGTAGTAGAACGACCAGAACGTGTTCGACGAGATCGTGAAGCCGTGGCGGATCTCGCTGGGCCACTCGTACAGGAACTTGATCGACGCGAACAACAGGCCGCCCGCCGCCGTGAGGTAGAGGAACTTGGCAGCCTTTGGACCGTCACCCGCGTCGGCCGCCTTGTGACCGAGCACAGCGAACAGGCTCGACGTCAGCAGCACGAGCGTATTCACCGCGCCGATCCACATATTGGTGTGCGCAGCGTGCTCTCCGAAGGCGTCATGCGACAGCCGGAACATGATGTACGAGCCGAGCAGGCCGCCGAAGATCACGATCTCGGAGGCGATGACCCACCAGACCGCGAGGCGGCCGGTGGGCATGCCCGCGGCTGAGCGGGTGGTGGCAATCGGGCTAGCGGACATCGACGGGTCCTCTCCAGCTCATCATTTCGGTTCGTTCTGCGGCCAGTAGTCGCGGTCGCGGCCCGGCGTGCTGTATTCGTAGGGACCGCGATACACCGTCGGCAGCACCTTCCAGTTGCCATGCGGCGGCGGCGAATCCGCGGTCCACTCGAGCGTATTCGACTTCCAGGGATTCTTCTCGGCCTTCGGGCCTCGAATCAGACTCGTGATCAGGTTGTAGAAGAACACCAGCTGGAACGAGAGCATGATCAGCAGCGCCACCGTCGCGAACTGATCCAGGTGGCGCAGCTCCGGACGCGACAACCCGGGCTGCGTCGTGAAGTCGTAGACGCGCCGGTTCTCACCCGCCGCACCCAGCACGAAGAGCGGGATGAAGATGCAGTTGAACGGGATGATCGTGCCCCAGAAGTGAATCTTGCCGAGCGTGTCGTTCATCATCCGGCCGAACATCTTCGGGAACCAGAATGTGAGTCCCGCAAAGGTGCCGATGATCGCGATCGGGAAGAACGTGTAGTGGAAATGGGCGAGCACGAAGTAGGTGTCGTGCAGGTAGATGTCCGCGCCGCTCGCGCCGAGGAAGATCCCGGTCACGCCGCCGATCAGGAACGTGGCGATGAACGAGAGCGCCCACAGCATCGGCGTGTTGAGTGTGATCGAGCCGCCGTAGAGCGTGGCGATGTAGACGAACATCATCTCCGCGATCGGGATCGAGATCAGCAGCGTGGTGATCGTGAAGATGTTCGCCATGCGCGGATCGATGCCGGCGATGAACTGGTGATGCGCCCAGACCATGAACGAGAGCACGCCGGTGCCGAAGGTGGTGTAGAGGACGGTGCGGTAGGCGAAGAGCTTCTTGCGGCTCATCACCGTGATGATCTCGGCCACGATGCCAACGGCCGGCAGCAGCACCACGTAGACTTCGGGATGGCCGAAGAACCAGAACAGGTGTTGCCACAGGACCGGGTCGCCGCCCTTATCCGGGTTGAAGAAGGCGGTGCCGATGTTCTGGTCGAAGAGCAGCATCACCGCGCCCGCGATCAGCGGTCCCACCGACGCCATGAACAGGATGCTCGCGACGACGATCATCCACACGACGATCGGGATGTCGTACATGCGCATGCCGGGCGCGCGCGAGTTCATCGCCGTCGTGACGAAGTTGATGCCGCCCATCAGGAACGCCACGAACTCGAGCGCGACGGCAACGACGAACAGCGTCGAGCCGAGCGGCGTGAGGTTGTACTCCGCCTTGGCGGAGAGCGGCGGATACATCGTCCAAGCGCCCCCGAAGCCGCCCCCGGTCACGAAGAACGATGCGATCAAGACGATCGCCGAGAGCAGGAAGATCTGATACGAGAGTCGGTTGATCTTCGGGAACACCATGTCGTCGCAGCCGATCATCAGCGGGATCAGGTAGTTGCCGAACGCCGCAATCAACACCGGCATTGCGACCCAGAAGATCATGATCGCGCCGTGATTGGTGATGAGATGGTTGTACTCGTTCGGCCCGACGACGCCGAAGCCCGGCACGTCGATACCCGGGAACGCGAGCTGCATGCGGAACGCGTACGCGAAGAAGCCGCCGACGAGGCCCATCGCCATGCCGGTGAACAGGTACTGCATCGCGATCATCTTGTGGTCGGTGGACCACAGGTACTTCTCGACGAAACCCGGCGCGTGATGACCGTGGCCGTGCGAGTCGGAATGCGAAACGGGGGCGGTAGCCATTGGAATCCTCCGCCGACTAGCGCGCCGTGGCCGAAGCGACGGCGAGGGTCGAATTCTCTGCCATCCAGGCCGCGTGCTGGTCCGAGGTTTCGATCTGGATCCGCGCGGGCATCAGCGCGTGACCGATGCCGCAGATCTCGGTGCACTGGATGTCGTAGGTGCCCGTCATGGTGGGCGTGAACCAGCCGGTGATCACGCGGCCCGGGATCACGTCCTGCTTCAGCCGGAACACCGGAACCGAGAAGCTGTGGATCACGTCCTTCGACTCGAGCTGGAAGTGATGGAGCTTGTCCACCTGGACGTGCAGTTCGTTGACCTTGGTGATGTCGTCCGGTGTGTCGAGCTTCCCGTCGGGACCGGGGTGCACGAAGGTCCAGGCCCACTGCTGCCCGATCACGCGGACGACCTGCTGATCGGGCGCGACGGGCAGGTTCTGCTTCACCTCGTACCAGACCTTTACCGCGAAGAAGAGGATCACCACGTCGAAGAGCAACACGGCAAAATGCGGGACGGTGATCCAGCGCTTCTCGCTCGCGAGCTCGCCGGTGACGTACTGGCCGGGCACGCCGGGCTTCTTGCGGAAGCGGAAGATCAGATAGAAGAACACGAACTCCGCCAGCAGCAGCCAGAATGCCGTGATCCAGAAGATCAGGTTGAAAACGAAATCAATGTCCTTCGCATACGAAGAAGCGGCGACCAGTCCGAGCATTTCCATCATGGGATCGACCTCTACCGAAGGATCACGAACACGAACGAGGCCGCGACCCAGAGCATCGTGCCGGCGATCGTGACGATGAAGATGCGCTGGACTGCTTCGCCCGGCGGCCGCTCTATGCCCATCGCGTTTCCCCTACTTCGCGTTCGCCGCCGTCTGCGCAGACAGCGTCTGGATGTACGCGATCACGTCCTTCATCGCCTGCTCGTCCGTCAGCGTTCCCGCCATGCCGCGCATGATCACCGCATTCGGGTAGTTGCCGCGGAGGCCGCCCTTGAACTTCTGGAGCGACGTGAGCAGGTACCAGTCGCTCTGGCCGGTGATTCGCGGGGAACCAACGGCCTGGTTTCCGTTGCCCTCCGGTCCGTGGCAGGCAACGCAGACCTGATACAATTTCGCGCCGCGCGTCGCATCGCCGCCCGTGAGCGTGGGAGCGGCATGCTGCGGCGGCAGGTTCGCGACGTACGCGGCCATCGTCTGGATGTCTTCGTCGGTCTTCAGCGTCTGGGACATCGGATACATGCGCAGACCACCGGTGTCTTCGGGATTCATCCCCCGCACGCCGGTTTTGAAGTTCTTCAGCTGTCCCAGCAAGTACCACTCCGGGAGACCGGCGATCGACGGCGCGAGAGCGAGCGCGTTGCCCGCACCCGCCGCGCCGTGGCACTGGGCGCAGAGCTGGAACAGCTCTGCGCCGCGCGCGGCGTCGGCTGCACGGGCGGCGCCCGGCAGGACCGCTGTGAGCGCCGCGAACGCGGCGAAGACCAAGAGGCTCCGGTTCGATCTCATCGCCATCCGATCCCTGCGTTGGATCCAGCGTCCCAGCCCGGGACGCGGCGCGGGAGTTAGCAACCTCTCCGGAAAATCACAAGACGCGCGCGTCATCGCATCTCCTCGAAATCGAACCGGATTCACCCTCAATGCTGCGCTCCCGCGTAGCGAGCGGCAGCGAGCGGCGAGGTTCATCAGATCGGGGCCGGATTCAGCTGATACAGCAGCACGTAGATCAGCACGCCCGTGACCGACACGTACATCCAGATCGGCCACGCGTACCGCGCGAGGCGCCGATGACGGTCGCGGTGCCCACGCAGAGCGAGGGCGACCAGCGAGATCGCGAACACCGGCACCGTCATGGCGAGCGTAACGTGCGTGAAGAGCATCAAGAGATAAGCGACATGCGCGATGCCCTCGACGTGGAACTCGGTGTTCACGAAGCCGCGCGATGCCTTGTGCGCGACGTAGAGCACCAGGAACAGACTCGACACCGCAAACGCCGCCGTCATCACGCGCCGGTGCGCTTCGAAGCGACGCTTGCGCGCAAGCCGCCGGCCGACGACGAGCAGCACGGCCGCCGTCGCGTTCAACGCTGCGTTCACGCCGGGCAGGAAGGAGAGATCCACCGCGTCTCCCGTCGTAGCGAGGGCTAGCGCGCTACGGGTGCCGCGGCGAGCGCAGTGTCCCCGACGGCGCGACGTGGCAGCGCTTTCGCGAGCACCGCCGCCGTGACGAGCAGCGCGCTCGCAAACCAGAATGGCGCCGGCTGCGAGTGGTCGTACAAAAAGCCCGCCGCAAGCGGCCCGCCGACACGCGCCAGCGACGCGCTCGCCTGGAACGCACCCATCACCGCGCCGCGCTCACGCGGCGTCGCCGCCTGGGACGTCATGCTGAGCAGCGACGGCTGCACCACGGCGCGTCCCAGCGCCGAGAGCGCAAGCGGCGCCACCAGCCACGCCACCGTGGGCATCTCGGGTAAAGCCGCGAAGGCCAGCGCCAGCGCGAGGCAGCCCGCGATCACCAGGCTCCGCTCGGGAAACCGCAGCGCGAGCGCCTTCATCCCGCCGCCCTGCACACCGCCCATCAACAGTGCCATGCCGACCAGGATTGCGGCGACGTGCTGCGCGTCGAAGCCGAAGCGGTCGATCATGAAGAATGCGAAGACCGTCTCGAGCTGCGTCACCGCGACCGAGAACACCAGATTCGCCGTGCAGAGGCGCCGCACCAGCGGATCGCGCAACAGCGCGGCTCGCGTGCGCGTCACTTCCTCGGCCGCGACGTGGCGAGGCGGTTCCTGCAGCGACGCCACCGCATGCAGCCAGTTGAGCGTCGCGAGTCCCGCGGCAAAGAGCAGCGGCACGTGGTATCCGAGCGGCGCGAGCCCGCCCCCGATTGCCGGGCCGAGCAGGAAGCCGATGCCGAACGACGCGCCGAGCATCCCCATCCAGCGCGTGCGCTCTTCCTCGGCGGTCACATCCGCGATGTATGCGGAAGCGACGCTGATATTGGCCGCGAAAGCGCCACCGAGCACACGGGCGGCGAAGATCCACGGCAGCGAGGTCGCAAGCCCGAGCGCGAGCAGCGACAGCGCGGTGCCCGCGATCGTCATCAACAGCACCGGCCGCCGCCCGATGCGGTCCGAGAGCCGTCCCCACAGCGGCGCGAACACGAACTGCGCGGCCGCGTGGCACCCCAGCAGCCAGCCGAGCACCGAGGCGCTCGCACCAAATTCCTTGGCGTAGAACGGCAGCACCGGCATCACGATGCCGAAGCCGATCAGATCGACGATCACGACGCCGAACAGCACGTAGAGCGGCGATCGTGAGCTAGTTTTGGGAATGGGCAGCCTCGACGCTAGAGGCGCGCGAGCAGGTCCACGTTCATCGCGACGAATAGCGAGAACAGGTACGCGAGCGAAACGCGGAACACACGGCGCGCCGCCTCCGGCGTGCGCTCGTGCAGCAGGCGCAGCGTCGACAGCGCGAACCAGAGGTTCATGCCGATCGCGACCGCGAGGTAGATCGGGCCGAGCAGGCCGAGTGCCACCGGCGCGAGCGTCACCGGCACGAGGCCGAGCGTGTGCCAGAGCATCCGGCGGCGCGTCGGGTGATCGCCGATCACGCTCGGCAGCATCGGGATGCCGGCCGCTTCGTAGTCGGCCTTGCGATACAGCGCGATCGCCCACACATGCGGCGGCTGCCAGAAGAACACGATCGCGAACAGCGACAGACCCGCGGCGCCGACATGGCCGTTCACCGCGGCGTCGGCGATCAGCGGCGCGGCGGCGCCCGCGGCACCGCCGATCACCGCATTCCACGCCGAGCGCGGCTTCAGCCAGATCGTGTAGACGAAGACGTAGAACAGGATGCTCGCGACGCCGATGCCGGCGGCGGCGCTACCCGCGATCGACCACAGCATCGCGGTCGACGCGACGCCGAGTGCCAGGCCGAACTTCAATGCGGCGCGCGGCGCCAGGCGACCCGCCGGCAGCGGTCGATCCTTGGTGCGCTCCATCAGCGCATCCTTGTCGCGCTCGATGTAGGCGTTCAGCGTGTTGGCCGACGCGGCGGCGAGCGAGATCCCGAGCAGCACGAGCAGGCCGAAACTCAGCTCCGGCCAGCCACCCGCCGCCATCCCGAACACCGGAATGCCCGTGAAGAGCACCATCGGGAGCAGACGGGGCTTCGTCAGGTCCGCGTAGCTGCGAACCGACGCGAGCGCTGCGAGGGGCGAGTGCGCCAAGACGCGACCTCAAACAAAGCGAAAGGAAGGCAACAGAGGAAATTGCCGCAGCGCGCGAAGCGACTGCCCCTCTCTTCCACGAGAAGGGCCTTTTGAATAACGCACGCGGCCCCCAGGGTCGACCCGCCGCTCAGCTCTCTGCCCGACCGCTGCGTAACCCTCTGCTCGACCCCGCCGCACGCCGCTGCAATGCTCGCCGGCTTCGTGACGAAAACGGAACTCGCCCTCGTCGTGCTCTCCGCGTTGCTGCACGCG
>CAYGWM010000080.1:0-18755 GCA_964353555.1 uncultured Spirochaetales bacterium | reverse complement strand
GCATCCACTGGGCGTTCGACAAGACCGAAGGGATCGCGCAGGGACGCCGCGTCGCAGACTACGTGATGAGGCACGCGTTCCTCCCGCTCCAGCGATAGCCGAGCACGACACGGGGACACTGGTTGCGCGAGTTGCGTTGGGGACGTTGGTTGCGCGACCGCGCAACCAACGTCCCCAACGCAACTCGCGCAACGAACGTCCCCGAAGCAACACGCCTAGCGGGGTCCGAGGAGTAGACGCACCAGCGCATCGGCGTGCGCTTCGGCGACGGCTTCGTCGGTCGGGTCGATCCCGGTCACGTACTTGCACTCGGGCGCCTGCGAGAAGAGCAGGCCCGCTGCACCCAGGACGATGTAGTGGAAGCTCACGGTGGGGATTGCAGGCACGAGGCCGCGCGCCTGTGCCTGCTCCACGATTCGTGTCATCGCGCCGGCCAGCGGCTTCACGTGGTGATCGGCGAGCCAGCGCATGCGGGGTCCGTCGCGCTTGCTCTCGTCGTTCATCAGTCGCATGAACTCGGGCCGCCGCGCGAGGAAGCGAACGAAGCCGCGCAGCAGCTGCTCGAGCTGAGTGCGCTCGTCCCCGCCCGCCTCGCTCCGCGCCTGGGTGGTGACCGCGGCGACCTCCTGCGCGAGTTCCTCGAACGCGTTCGAGACCGCGGCCCGCCAGAGCGGCTCCTTGCCACCGAAGTAGTACGTGAGCAGACCCAGGTTGGCGCCGGCGCGCTCGGCGATGTCGCGCGTGCGCGCGCCGTCGAAGCCCCGCTCGGCGAAGACCTCGAGCGCGGCCGCGAGGATGCGCTCGCGCGCCGGACCTGCGGGCACCGCAGCGGCCCGTCGTCGGGGCATTCCTGTCGTGCGTCTCGCGCGGCGGGCTGCCATTGCCAAATACTCACTTGACTAAAATATCGGGAGCGGATTATACATCTGACTAAATCACCGTCCACCCCGGAAGGACACCCCATGACCTCCCCGCGCCTCGAAGGTCGCAAGCTCAGCCTCAGCCACCTCGGCATCTGTTGCTTCGACCTGCCCAAGATGATCGCGTTCTACACCGGCGTGTTGGGCATGACGCAGAGCGATCGCGGCGCGCTGCCGGCGCCGTTCGACGCCGAACTCGTCTTCCTCACCACCGACCCGCGCGAGCACCATCAGCTCGTGCTCGTCTCGGGCCGCAAGGAAGGCGAGATCCAGCAGGGACCGGCGCTCGGCGGCAGCTTCGGTACCGCAATCTTCCAGCTCTCGTTCCGCCTCGAAGACCTCGCGACGCTGCGGCGCGTTCGTGATCGCCTGGCGGTGGCCGGTTGCACTCACCTGATCCCGATCAATCACGGCAATGCGTGGTCGCTCTACACGCGGGATCCCGAAGGCAACGCGCTCGAGTTCGTCGTCGATTCTCCGTGGTTCGTTCACCAGCCGTGTGGCGAGGGGCTCGATCTCACGCAGAGCGATGCCGAGATCCTGCGCCAGACCGAAGTGCTGTGCGCGAACAAGGGTGGCGAGCCGGTCGCAGACTGGCGCGTGCGCATCGCGAGCCAGATCGTCAGCGATCAGGCCGGGCTGCGCTGAGATGGCAGCGCCCATCGAAGTGCCGGTCCTGATCGTCGGCGGCGGTCCCGTCGGTACGACGGCGTCGATCCTGTTGGCACAACAAGGTGTCGCCAGCCTCGTCGTCGAGCGACGCGAGTCGGTGCAGCCGGCGCCCGCCGCGCACGCGGTGAACGCACGCACCTTCGAGATCCTGCGCGCCGCAGGCGTCGACATGCAGGCGATCGCAGCGGAGTGCAAGAACCCGTCCGATGCGGGCCGCGTGCGCTGGGTGATGACGCTCACCGGCGAGGAACTCGGAAGTTTGCCGTACGAGCGCCAGGGCGACGACGTGCTCGCCGTGACGCCGACGCCACTGCGCAACCTCTCGCAGCACCGCCTCGAGCCGATCCTGGTCGAGCACCTCCGCAAGCGGCCGAATGCGTCGCTGCGCTTCGCACACCAGTGGGAAGGCGCCGAGCAGCACGCCAGTGGCGTCACGTCGCACGTTCGCGACCTCGCTTCGAACCGCGTGTTCGAGGTCCGCAGCCGCTGGCTGCTCGCCGCCGACGGCGCCGGAAGCCGCGTGCGCAAGGCGCTCGGCATCGAGCCGATCGGCCCGCCTCGGCTCGCTTCCTTCGTGATGATCCACTTCGAGGCAAAGCTGCGGTCGCTCGTCGCAGCGCGGCCCGCGGTGCTCTACTTCACTAGCGATCCGGCTGCACGGGGCGTCTTCGTCGCGCACGACATCGATTCGACCTGGGTCTTCATGCACCAATGGGATCCCGACCGCGAGTCGGCAGACGATTACACCGAGGAGCGCTGCGCGGCGATCGTGCGGCGCGCGATGGGCACGGGGGCGGTGGAGTTCACGATCCGCACGCTCTCGACCTGGAACATGTCCGTGCAGGTCGCCGAGCGCTATCGCGAAGGGCGCGCCTTCCTAGTCGGCGACGCGGCGCACCGCTTCCCGCCGACGGGCGGCCTCGGGCTCAACACCGGCGTGCAGGACGCGCACAACCTCGCGTGGAAGCTCGCGGCCGTCGAAGCCGGCTGGGCGCCCACGTCGCTGCTCGACAGCTACGAGGTCGAGCGCCGGCCGGTCGCGCAAGAGAACGCCGACGTGAGCGCGCGCAACGCCGCGAAGTTGCTCGAGGTCGCGCAGGCGCTCGGGCCCGCCAGCGACGGCGACCGCGGCGCCGTGCGCGCGGCAATCGCGAACCAGGCCGAGCACTTCGACATGCTCGGGCTCCAGCTCGGCTTCCAATACGAACGCGGCGCGCTCGTGCCGGACGGAACCGCGCGCCCCGTCGTCGGCAATCCGGTCCGCGAGTTTGTGCCCTGCGGCCGCCCCGGCGCGCGCGTTCCGCATGCGTGGACGCTGCGCGACGGCAAACGCGTCTCGACCCTCGATCTGCTGCCGCCCGACCGCTTCACGCTCGTCGCGGGCCGAGCGGGCGGGGCGTGGATCGAAGCGGCGGCGGCGATCGGGTCGCCCCCGCTGCGCCGTCTCGCGATCGGGCGCGACGTCGCGGATCCCGACGGCGCGTGGACCGCCCTGCTCGGCATCTCGGACGAAGGCGCGCTGCTCGTGCGGCCCGACCAGCACGTGGCCTGGCGCAGTGCGCGCAGTGTCGCGAACCCGGGCGACGCGCTTCGGAGCGCGTTGTTCCGCAGCGTCGGGAACTGAGAAGGGAGCATCGATGGAACTCGGAATCGCGGGGCGCCGCGCGCTGGTTTGCGCATCGAGTCGCGGATTGGGGCGCGCGTGCGCCCGAGCGCTCGCGGCCGAAGGCGTCGAGATCGTCGTGAACGGCCGCGACGCGGCGCGGCTCGAAGCGACCGCCGACGAGATCCGCAACGAGAGCGGCGTGCCCGTGACGGCCGTCGTCGCTGATCTGTGTACGGAGGAAGGTCGCGCGGCACTGCTCGTCGCGTGCCCCGATCCCGACATCCTCGTCAACAACAACGGCGGCCCACCGCCGGGTCGCTTCGAGGACTGGGACCACGCGCGCTGGATGGGTGCGCTCGAAGCGAACCTGCTCGCACCGGTGCTGATGATCCGCGGCGTGATCGGCGGCATGCGCGCGCGCCACTTCGGCCGCATCGTCAACATCACGTCCGCGATGGTGAAGGCGCCGCACGCCGCGATGGGACTCTCGACCGCCGCGCGGAGCGCACTCACCGCGGTGTGCAAGGGCCTCTCGCGCGAGGTCGCGCGCGAAAACGTGACGATCAACAACCTGCTGCCCGAGCGCATCGACACCGATCGCCAGCGCTTCATGGCGGAGCTGCGCGCGAAGACCGGCGGGGTCACGCTCGAGCAGGCCTACGCCGAGATGGCCACCAGCATCGCCGCCGGGCGGCTCGGTACGCCCGAGGAGTTCGGCGCCGCCTGCGCGTTCCTGTGCAGCGCGCACGCGAGCTACGTCTCGGGGCAAAACCTGCAGATCGACGGCGGATCCTACCCCGGCGTATTCTGACCGACGTTTCGGCCCCGCCGGCGTGCTGCCGCCCGAGCCGGGCGTACCGGTCCTCGTGATGGGATACGAGTACTGGCCGCAGGCCCTCGAGGGCACGATCCGCTACGCCTCGGATGTGTCGGGCGTTCCCATCGTCGTCACCGAGAACGGCATCGGCACAGGCGACGACGCGCAGCGCGTGGCCCTGGTGCGCTGCTTCGAGGCGGGCATCGACGTGCGCGGCTACTACGCGTGGTCGCTGCTCGACGACTACGAGTGGATCCATGGCTACAAACCGCGCTTCGGGCTCGTGTCGGTAGACCGCGAGACGCAGCAGCGGACGCCCAAGCGCAGCGCGCAATTGCTCGGCGATGTGGCGCGCAAAAACGTGTTCGACGCGGCGACGTTCGTGTAGACGAGCTCTCGTCGAATCCCCGCGCTACGGATTCATCGCGTACGCGTCGCGCAGCGCATGGACGTGCTCGAGCCAGATGCGCTCGAAACGGGCGGCGTCTGCCGCCGGTCGCCGGATCATCTTCAGGCAGTGATCGGCCTGCGCTGCGCTGGTGCTCGGCTTGCCGTGCAGCTGCACCGCGAAGCGCGAGAAGTCGCGCACCAGCACGTCGAAGATCTGATCGACGAGCCCGCGATCGAGTTCGTAGATCTCGGCGTTCTCCAGCAGCAGTTGCGCGTAGACCACCAGCGTGAAGAGTTCTCCGACCGCGAGCAGGAAGTCGATGTCGCGGCTCTGCGCGGCATCGGGTGGCGCGTTCGCGAGCAGCTGCTTCAGCGCGTCGATCTGCTCGCAGAATACCCGCACATTGGGCAGCTCGAAGCGCGCGAAGACGGGCGCGAAGTCGTGGAAGCGGATGCTGCCGAGCCCGCGCGTCGCACCCTGGTGGAACAGGAAGTCGTCGTTGCATGCATCGTCGCGGCGCGGGATCGCGGGCAGCTCCGCCGGCTGGAAGAAGTAGTTCGCCATGAACTTCACGATCAGCGCGATGTTCACGTGCACGGTGCCTTCGAGTTTCGGCAGCCCGCGGATGTCGCGCGCTGCCATCTCGAAGTAGGTGTCCTTCTCGAAACCCTTGGCGGCGATCACGTCCCACAGGTGGTTGATCACGTCCTCGCCCTGCGTCGTCACCTTCATCTTCACGACCGGGTTGTAGAGCAGGTAGCGGCGGTCGCCCGCGCTCGCCGAGCGCATGTAGTCGGCGGCGCGCAGCGCGACGAGCTTCATCGCGACGAGCCGCGCGTAGGCGTCGGTGAAGAGCGCCTTCGCGTGCGGAAAGTCGGTCACGTGCATGTTGTAGAGCTTGCGATGCGCCGCGTGGTGGATCGCTTCGTAGAGCGCGTGCGTGCAGATGCCGATCGAGGCCCAGCCGAGGTTGAACTTGCCGATGTTCACGGTGTTGAGCGCCGCGTTCCAGGCTTCGTCGCCGCGCGAGAGGATGTCCTCCTCGCGAACCGGGTAGTCGCGGAGTTCGTACTCCGACACGAAGTTCTGGCTGTGCACGACGTTCTGCACGCAGTGGTAGTTCGCGTGCTGCGACTCGGCGGCAAAAAAGGCGTACTCGCCAGTGCCGGCGATCTTGCCGAAGGTCGAGACCAGCGCCGCGCGGTTGCCGTTGCCGATGTAGTACTTGCGGCCGTTGGCAACGAAGCCGCCGTCCGGGCCCGGCTCGAGCGCCATCTCGGTCGAGTAGAGATCCGCGCCGTGCGCCTTCTCCGACAGGCCGAACGCGAAGATCGCTCCCTCTTCCAACAGGCGCGCGGTCTCGCGCTTCAGCGCCTCGTTGTCGCTCATCCAGATCGGACCGAGGCCGAGCACGGACACCTGCCAGGTGTACCAGTACTGCAGGCCGTAGAAGCCGAGGATCTCCGCGAACTCGCAGATTCGCCAGGTGTCCCAGCGGGCGTCCGCCGCGCCGTAGCCCGATGGCGTACACATCGTCGCGAAGATCCGCTCGGCGCGGACGAAGTCGAGGAATTCGCCGTACCAGAGCGCCGCGTGATCGTCCTCCTTCAACTTCCGCTTCCCGCGGCGCTCGAAGAACGAGATCGTCTTCAGCATCACTTCGCGCGAGCGCTCGTCGGGATAGTGGCGGTCGTGCTTGTTCGGATCGAGGAGGATCATGCGGCGCTCCCTTTGGGCCTGGGCGACGGGTCATCATAGACCTTTGGAGGCCCGTCGCGGGTCCTTTGCGTCCGTGACGCTTCCGGCAAGGCTGGTCCCGCCGCGTGGTCTTTGCGAGGCTTGCGCCGGCAAGGTGTGCCGGCCGCCAGCGCGCGGCTTGCCGGGGGGGAATCGTGGCCGAGTCGTCGATTGCTGGCGAGAAGGCGCCGCGCGAGGAGCCCGCGTCCTCGCGTGTCGGACCGCAGGCCGCGGCGCCGGCGCGCGTACTCGACTGGGTGTTCAGCTTGCCGTTCCTGTTCGCGTTCGGCGCGATCCTCGTTCTCTTCGATCCGCTGCAGCGACTGGCGCGGCTCTTCGGCCCGCGGCCTCACGAGATCGTCGTCGGCTGGCTCCATGTCGCGCTCGTCGCGGCCTGTCGGCTGTGCGGCACGCGACTCGAAGTCGAGCGCGCGCCGGGCGTCCGGCCGAATACGCCGTACCTGCTGATCGCAAACCATCAGAGCATGTTCGACATCCCGATCGTCGGCTCGCTGCTCCTCACGAACTATCCGAAATATGTTTCGAAGCGGGAACTCTCGCACTGGTTCCCCAGCATCTCCTACAACCTGCGGCGCGGTGGCAACGCGCTGATCGATCGCGCCGATCGTGCGCAGGCGGTCGAGGCGATCCGCGCGCTCGGCGGACGCGCGCAAACGCGCGGCGTCTCGGTCGTGATCTATCCTGAGGGCACGCGCTCCCGTTCCGGCGAGCTGAAGCCGTTCAAGCCCGCGGGAGTGATCACGTTGTTGCAGGCCGCGCCCGCGCTCGAAGTCGTGCCGGTGACGATCGACGGGTCGTGGCGGCTGCTGTGTCACAACTTGCTGCCGGTTCCCTACGGCACGCGCATCCGTGTGCGCTTCGCCGATCCGATCCCGCGCAGCGCGGAGAACGATCCCACACGCATTCTCGATCGCGCCCACGAGGAGATCGAGGAAACGTTGCTGCGTTGGCGCAAGAGCTGAGCCGGCCGCGGCGAGAGCCACGGCGCCGGCCGCGCTGCCTTCACGATGCGCGCGCCTGACACCCGGTAATGGCAGCCGGGCGCTGGGCCGCGGCGTCGAGCAGCGCGCGCAACTCGTCGTGCAGCCCCGCCGTGATGGTGTGCGGATCCGGGATCTGCTCGAGGCAGCCGAGCAGCGCGCAGTACATCCGGTCGCAGTAGCTCCACACGGTCATGTTGAGCCCGATCCCTTCCGAGAGCGGGCCTACCGAGTAGAGCTCGACGAGTCGCGCTCCGCTCCAGTAGAGCGGTGCGCGCGGCCCGGGCACGTTCGAGACGACCAGATTCGACGGCGACGGGTACAGGTCCGCGAGCCGGAAGTGGGAATGGAGCCGCCTCACCAGCGTGTAGGGGATCGATGGCAGATACTCCATCCAGTCGCCTGCCGTTCGCCTGCCGATGATTTCGAGCTGGCGCTTGGCCTCGAGGGTGATCTCGCGCGTGGCGAGCAATCGCTCGACCGGGTCGGCGAGGTCGACGCGGAGCGCGGTCTGGAAGTAGGCGACTCGATTGCCGTACAGCCGTGGCGCGTCCCCGGCCTCGTCGGCGCCGACGGGGATACTGGCGATCAGTGGCCGGAGCGGCGCCGCGTCGCGCGCCGTGAGCCAGCGCCGCAGCGAGCCGCCGCAGAGCGCAAGGATCACGTCGTTCAGCGTCACGCCGAACGCCTCCTTCACGCGCTTGCACTCGTCGAGCGAAAGGGACGTCGTTGCGAACGCGCGGCGCGCGCGCAGCGCCTTGTTGAACGGCGTGTCGGGCGTGTCGTAGGCGAGCGGCGCGACGATCTTCGCTGCGCGCCGCGCGGCGAAGAGGCGGTGCAGCCCCCGTGCGGTGGTCGCGACCACCGCGGGCAGCCGCGCGAGCAACCGAAACCAGTCGATCAACGCGTCGCGGACCAGCCGCCAGCCGGACGGGACGAGCTCGGGTTGCCACGGCCGCTCCGGCGGCTGCGGCTGCGCGGCTGCGCTGCGGACCGCCGTGTGGTCGATCAGCGCGGCCGCAGCGACGCCGTCCGCGACCGCGTGGTGCACCTTCAGTACCGCCGCTTGCCGCCCGCCCGCGATTCCCTCGAGCACCCAGAGCTCCCAGAGCGGGTGCGAGCGATCCAGCGCGTGACTGGCAATCTCGGCGATCATCTCGTCGAGTTCGCGCGGGCCACCCGGCGGCGGCACGCCGGCCCGCCGCACGTGGAAATCGAGATCGAAGTCGGGATCCTCGATCCACACCGGATGGTGCAATCCGAACGGCACCCAGACGAGGCGCCGCCGCAGCGGGGGCATCAGGTGCAGATGTCGTTCGACGCCCGCCTTGATCTCTGCGTAGCTCGGCAGCGGGGTGGGAGGCTCGTAGATCGCGACCTTCAGCGTGTGCTGATGCGTCGTCGGAGTCTCGCGGTAGAGGAAGAAGGCATCCTGTCCCGAGAGCCGCTGCATCACGCCTCCGACGGGCAGAGGGCCCGCGTCGCGGTTTCGCGGGCCCAGCGGTAGTCCGCCTTGCCAGCCGGCGAGCGGACCACGTCGTCGACGCACACGAGCGCACGGGGGACTTTGTAGGACGCCAGTCGCCCGCGACAGTGTTGCTGCACGTCCTCCAGTTCGAGCGCGACCGCTTCGCGCGGCTGAACGACCGCAACCACGCGCTCGCCCCAGCGCGGATCGGGCACGCCCACGACGACGGCGTCGAGTACGCCGGGGTGCGCCTTCAGCGCCGCCTCGACCTCCTCGGGGTAGATCTTCTCGCCGCCGCTGTTGATGCTGAGCGAGCCGCGGCCGAGCAACCGGATCGTGCCGTCGGCCTCGACGGTGGCGATGTCGCCGGGCAGCGCCCAGCGCTCGCCGCGCACTTCGAGGAAGGTGGCGGCCGATTTCACCGGGTCCTTGTAGTAGCCGAGCGGGACGTGGCCGCGGCGCGCCAGCCGGCCGGATTGGCCCGAGCCGGGCACGACGGGTCGAAGCGCGTCGTCGAGCACCGCCGTCTCGTCGTTGACGCTGAAGTGTTTCGATTGGGCGGCGGCCATGCGGCCGAGCTGCCCCGTCTCGGAAGCGCCGAGTCCGTCGATCACGAGTTTTCCGGGCACCAATGTGGCGATGCGCTCCTTGATACTCGGCGAGAACAGCGCACCGCCCGAAGCGATCGCGACGAGGGACGACACGTCGCTGTGCTCGCGGCGCGCGGCGAACGCGTCCATCAGCGGCACCGCCATCGCGTCTCCCACGATCACGAGCAGATTCACCTTCTCGCGCTCGATCAGGTCCCAGATCGCGTCGGGCTCGAAAGCGCCGCCCGGCGTCAGCACGAGCTTGCCGCCGGCGAAGAGTTCGTGGAAGGCCAGCCACTGGGCGGCGGCGTGCATGAAGGGCGCCGCGGGTAGCGCAACGATCGACTGCGCGAGAACGCGGCTCGGCAGCTCTTCGGGCGCGTGGATCACGCGGCCCATCTGTACCGGGTCGCCGCCGCCCATCGCCGCGAAGAAGATGTCTTCGTGACGCCACACGACGCCCTTGGGCAGGCCCGTCGTGCCGCCGGTGTAGACGATGTAGAGGTCGTCGCTGCTGCGCGGACCGAAGTCGCGCTTCGGGGACGCGGCGGCCAGCGCGGTCTCGTAGTCGCAACCGCCGTCCAGCTCGGTTGCCGCGCCGCTGCCGTCATCGACGATCGCGAAGTGACGCAGCCGCGGGAGATCGCGCGCAGCCGCTGCGACGCACGGCGCGAAGCGGCGGTGCAGCACCAGCGCGGCGAGGTCGGCGTCGTCGAAGAGATGGCGCAGCTCGGCTGCGACATAGCGGTAGTTCACGTTGATCGGAACCGCGCGCATCTTGTAGGCCGCGAGCATGCCCTCGAGGTACTCGGTGCCGTTGCCGAGCATCAGCCCGACGTGGTCGCCCGCGCCGACACCGTGCGCTGCGAGGTGATGGGCAAGCCGGTTGGCGCGCTCGTCGAGCTGCGCGTAGCTGAGCCGCCGCTCGGCCGCCGCGATCGCCTCGCGCTCGGGGACGACGTCGACGACGCTCTCGAAGAGATCGGCGAGGTTGTAGGTCATGCGCCTCCCGCCGCTCCGATCGCGCCTCGCTGCTCGGCGATCGCGCGGAGTTCCTCGACCGCGGCGGCGAAACCGTCGGCGAGGTCCCACACGTCGGGAACCGCGTCTCCGGCGGCGAGCACACCGAAGTCGAGGCGGCCCATGTTCGACAGCACCGTGATGTTGAGCCCCACGCCGTCCCCCGCCGGACCCATCGGATAGGTGGCGAGCACCCGGGCCCCCGCGAAGTAGAGCGGGAACGGCGCGCCGCGCATGTTCGACACCACGCAGTTCCACGGAGTGGGGATGTGATTGGCGAGCTCGAGCCCGGTGAAGAGCCGTGCGCCGATGTTGACGAGCGGTCCCGGCGCCCAGTCCAGCCAGTCGAGCAGCAGCTCCGGATTCGAAGCCTCGAACGACCGCTTCGCGGCTTCGCTCTCTTGCTGTACCGCACGCACGATCGCAGCGGGATCGTCGAGATGCGTGGGGAGCCGGACGCTCATCACGGAGACCTTGTTCGAAAAGTGGCGCAGCTCCTGCTCGGATTTCACCGACACCGGTACCGCGCACACCAGCGGCTGCTCGGGGAGCGCGTCGCGCGCCTCGAGGTAGCGGCGCAGCGTGAGCGTGCAGGCGGCCAGCACGGCGTCGTTTACGGTGACTCCGAAGTGCGTCTTGATGGCCTTGATGTCATCGAGCGCGGCGCTGCCGAATGCGACGCGGCGGCGCGTCCCTGCGGCTCCGCTCCAGGGCGTGCGCGGCGCGTCCGGAAACAGCGACGTCACGTTGCCCGCGCGCACGCTTGCGGCGAGTCCTGCCGCCGTCGACTGGACGAGCCGCCCGAGCTCGCGCGGATCGCGCGCGTTGGCGATCGCGCCCCGCACCAACGACCAGCCTGAGGGCAGCGGCCCGGGCCGGAAGCGCGGCGGCTTCGGGCTCTCGGCGTCGGGCGCGAAGTCGAGCAGGTTCGCCATCTGACTGGCGCCCGAAGCGCCGTCGATCATGCAGTGGTGCATCTTCGTCACGACGGCGCAGTGGCCGTCCGCGAGCCCCTCGACGAGCCACATCTCCCAGAGCGGCTTGCTGCGATCGAGCCGCTGCGCGGCGATCTCCTCGACAACCAGCGCCAGCTCGCGCGGGGAGCCGGGTCGCTTCGCGACGACGCGATGCACGTGGTTCTCCACGCGGAAGTCGGGATCGTCGGCCAACACCGGGCTGCCGAGGCTGAGTGGAACTTCGAGCAGTCGCTGCCGGAAGGGCGGCATCTGGTGGACGCGCTTCTTCACGTGGCGGATCAGGTGGGCGCGATCGAAACGGCCGCCTGGGACGGTCGACGGATCGAGGATCAGCGTGCCCAGCGAGTGCATCGGCAACGACGGCATCTCGGCGTGAACGAACATGGCGTCCTCTCCGGATAGACGCCGCGGCTCGTTCGGACCGGCGGACTGCGAGCGGGGGGGCATGTCGTTCTCCTCAGCCTGAGACGGCTTCGCCGGTGTCCGCTGCGGCCGACGGCGAAGCGTCGGCCAGGCACGGCGCGGCCAGGAAGCGCGCGCTCCTCGTGCTTGCTGCTGCGCGCGGAGCCGACGTCTCGAGCGTATGAAGCACCGCCGAAGCCATCGCGGTCTCGAAGCACAGGTGATGGCGTCCGTTCATGAAATGCCCCGAGCACGCGACTTTCACGTGCTGGGCTCGCGGCAGCAATGCGGCGACCGCCGCGGCGTGCGGCGCCGGGATCAGCGCATCGAGCTCGCCCCATACGAACGCGGCGGGAACCGCGAGCCGCTCGAGACGCGTCCACGTGCCGTCGGGTCCGAAGGCCGGATCGAGCGCCATCTCGCGCGCCGCGGATACGAAGTGCGCGCGCGTGGCCGGACACGACAGGTAGTACGCGACGCGCACGCTCGCGCGTGCGAGCCAGTCCTGCTCGAACTCGGGACGGCCTTCGAGCGAAGTCGAGATGCGCTGGAGCAGCGGCCAGAACCACTCGAGCGGAATGCGCTCGGCCGCCTTGGGGCTGATCCACTGCGCGAGCGACATCATCCATGCCTTGCTGCGCCACGGCAGGAAGGGCGCCACCAGCACGACGCCGCGGAACGCCGCGGGCTCGCAGAGCGCCGCTTCGACCGCGACGCGTCCCCCCATCGACATGCCGAGCACGACCGGAGGCGTCGCGAAGCTGCGCGCGAGCTCGATCACCGGCTCCGCCATGCACGCTGGTGTGAGCGGCGTGCCCGCGGGCCCCGGTGTCCGGCCAAAGCCGGGGAGATCCACCGCGATCGTGTGTACGTCGCGTCCGGCGAGCAGGCGCGCGACACCGCCGAAAGCGGTCGACTCGAGCGCGAGCGGATGCAGCATGATCACCGGCCGCCCGCTGCCCCACTGCTGCGTGAAGAGCGTCACGGCTGCGCCCCCACGCAGGCGCTTCGCACGAACGCGGCGATGCGCTCCGGCCACGCACGTATCTCGTCGAGCGTCGTGGCTACCTGGAGCTCGGCGCGCGGCAGCAGCTCCGCGAGCTGTGTCGCCGTCGAAACCGGGTGCACGGGATCGCCGCGCCACGCGAGGATCAGCGCTGGAATGCGCAGTTCGCGCAACGCGGTGCGATCGGGCAGATCGGAATCGGCGGCGCCGCGCATCGCGGTCACCACCCCGCGTGCGTCGGCGCGTGCGAGGTGCTGGGCGACTCCGCTCTGCAACGCGGCGACCGGGCTGGTGGAACCGGGCCGGGGCAGCGCCGCGAGCAGCCGAAACGGCGCAAGGCCGACCCAATCCACCAGCGTCGAGCCGAAGCGGTAGAAGCGCGATTGGCGCGGTCGCGTCTCCCACGCCGTGGGCGGCGCCACGAGCACGAGGCCGATGACGCGATCGGGCGCCAGCACGGCCGCGTGCAGCGACGTCGCGCAGCCCATCGAGACGCCTCCGAGCAGCGCGCGCGGGGCACCCAGCGCGTCGGCGAGCCCGAGCATGTCGCGGGCCAGCTCGGGCCAGCGCAAGTGCGCGGGATCGAGGTCGAGACCGGAATCGCCGTGCGATCGCGCGTCGTAGCGGACGAGTCGCGCGTGCGCGCAGACCGAAGACCAATCGAAGATCGGTACGGAGTCTTCTTGCGCGACGCTGCCGAGCAGTCCGTGGCCCCAGAGGAAGAGGGGACCCGCTACCAGCTTGGATCCGGTGTCGGACGCACGCACCGCCAACTCGATGTCGCGCACCTTGACGCGGATCGGGGACTCGCTCATCGCGTGCCTCCTCGTGACGCGAATGACGCTAGCCCAGCGGGCCCGCCTCTCGCAGTTTGCGATTCGATCCGCGTCGTATCTCGGCCGCTTCGCGCCCATCGCGGCGGGAAATCTTTGCAACCTGAACTTCTTGGCGCGCGAATTGCCTGCATCCGATCTATGTTGCGCCGCGGGTTCGAAGTTTTCTCGGCCGGAGCGGGGCGGGATCCCGGTCTGCGGCGGCGGGAAAAAGGCGGGGGGGCGACATGACTTCGAGTTCTTCGCGTTCGCCGAGCTCGATCGTTTCGAGCGCAGTGCTCGCCGGGTTGCTGTTCGCGGCGCCGTCGTCCGCGACGGCCGCAAGCGCCGAGGTCGAGCGTCAGCTCCTCGAGACGCAGACCCGCATGCAGCAACTCGACGACAAGATCCAGGCCGCCAGCGATCAACTCGATTCGGCCAATCAGCGCGTCGAGGAACAGTCGCAGTTGATCGAGCGCGCAGGGATCGCCGAGACGCGCGGTGCCAGCAGCGGTCTTCCGGGCTTCCTCGGTCAGATCAAGGTCGGCGGTTCGATGAACGCCACCTACTTCTGGAACATCAACCACCCCGGCTCGGCCCGGAACGATGGCCTCGACGGGACCAACAGCGGCATCAACGAAGCGTTCTACCCGCTCACCCCGGATCACAACAGCTTCGCGTTCTCGACGGCGTGGTTCGACATCGAACGCGAGGTCGACGAAGAGAATCGCGCCGGCTTCCGACTCAATACCGCGTATGGCCTGACGGGTGAGCTGCTCGGCGGCATCGGCAATCGCGACATCCGAGACGACTCCGGGTTCTACATCATGGAAGGCTACGTGCAGTACCTGGCGCCGATCGGCGACGGACTGACGTTGAAGGCGGGCAAGTTCGGCACGACGATCGGCAAGGAAATGGCCGACTCCATCTACAACTTCAACATCACCCACGGCAGCGTCTACAACCTGCTCGAGCCGCTGAACCACATCGGCGTGATTGCGTCCTACGAGTTCGGCGACAGCGGCTTCGATTCGTCGTTCGGCGTCGCGAACGGCTACCTGGAGGACGACCCGGACCAGAACAACGCGAAGTCGATCCTCGGGCATGTCGGGTGGGCGAACGACACGATGTCGTTCGCCGTGAACGGCATCTGGGGCGGCGAGCAGTTGGGCACGAGCGACAACGCGAGCGGCGTCGTGAACGGCGTGATCACGCTCGATCCGAACGAGCGCTGGTCGTTCTGGATCAACGGCGACTACGCATGGATCGACGCGAGCGGCAATCCCTACGGCTGGGGCGTCGCCGCTGCCGGTCGCTTTGCGGTCACGGACCGCACGGGAGTCGCGCTGCGCGCCGAGTACGTCGCGGACAACGACAACTTCTTCGGCTTCGGCGGTTTCGACGACTTCGGGGAGTTCATCAGCCCCGATGGGTCGCTCGCGTTCGCGACCGACATCAAGGTATGGGGCGTCACGGCGACAGTCGATCATCTGCTGACCGACAACCTGATGATCCGTGGCGAAGTTCGCTGGGACAACATCGACAAGCAGGGCAACAATGAGGAGTTCTTCAAGGGCTCGAGCGACTACAGCTCCAACCAGGTCGTGCTCGGCGCGGAGGTCATCTACAACTTCAACGCCTTCGGATCCGACGACTAGGACGCGTCGCGAGCGGGAACGTCAGTCGTCCAAATGCAGCAGGCGCGCGGCGTCCGGCTGCCAGCTGACCCACAGCGCGGCGCCGGGAACGACGCCGGGCGCCTCGCGCGACGCCTCGAGATAATCGACCAGCTCGCCACCCGCGGCGTCGCGCAGCGCACAACGCCGCATCGCTCCCTGGAACACCATGTCGGTGCAGGTGACGGGTAGCCCGAGCAGTTCCGGCGGCGGCTCGCTCGCGGCGAGTTCGAGTCGCTCGGGTCGGATCATCAACAGCGCGGACGCGCCCGCTTCGAAGCTGCGGCCCTGGGTAGACACTTCTCCGCGACGCCCACCCGGCAGGCACAGCGTCGCGCGTCCGTTCGTCGTGCTCTCGACCGTCACCGGGATCAAGTTCGCGCTGCCGATGAAGCGCGCGACGAACGCCGACGCCGGCGCTTCGTAGATGTCTTCGGGTGTGCCGACCTGCTCGAGCCGTCCCTTTCGCATCACCGCGATGCGGTCGGACATCGTCAGCGCCTCTTCCTGGTCGTGCGTGACGAACACGAAGGTGATGCCGACGTCGCGCTGGATGCGCTTCAGTTCGAGCTGCATCTGACGGCGCAGTTCGAGGTCGAGCGCGGAGAGCGGCTCGTCGAGCAGCAGCGCGCTCGGATCATTGACCAGCGCGCGTGCCAGCGCGACGCGTTGGCGCTGACCGCCCGACAGCTGGCTCGGCTTGCGCTGCGCGAAGTCGCCGAGCCGCACGATGTCCAGCATTTCGCGCACGCGCCGCTCGATCTCGGCGGTTTTCCAGGAGCGGATGCGCGGCCCGAACGCGACGTTCTCGAAGACCGACAGATGCGGGAACAGCGCGTAGTTCTGGAAGACCGTGTTGACGGCGCGTCGATAGGGCGGAACCCCGGCGACGTTCTCGCCGTCGAGTCGCAGCACGCCGCTGGTCGTGTCCTCGAAGCCGGCGATCATTCGGAGCAGCGTCGTCTTGCCGCAGCCGGACGGACCGAGCATCGAGAAGAACTCGCCGCGGCGGATCTCGAAGCTGACGTCGTTTACGGCGACGAAGTCGCCGAAACGCCTGCCGACCTTTTCGAGCGAGATGACTGGACTTGCCTGTTGCTCCGCACCGGACGCATCGCTCAAGCCGAACCCTCCTCGCCGCCGGGCGCGGGCGGCGCCTCGGGATCGAAGCTCTTGTCGCGACTCGCGTAGACCCAGCGCGACGTCTTGGCGAGTTCCGCGGCGATCGCCGCCAGCTTCTCGTCGAGCCAGTGCGGATGCTCGGCGATGGTCTTGGCAATGCCGCTGTTCAGGTACGCATCGGTCGCGAGCGACGCGCCGTAGTGCCGGCGGTAGACGTCGTAGCGGAACAGCGGCCGCAGTCGCTTCAGATCGTTCGCACCGGTCGGGAGCGGCAGCAGCGACACGTCGTTCTTGCCGCGCGCGCGGCGCTCTTCGAGGCGGCCGAGCACGACGTCGAGGCTGCTGACCAGGTGCTTGGGCTCGCAGAAGACGGCGAAGTCGTCGTAAAGAAGCTGGATCACCGCTCGAGCCTCATCGATCGGAAGTCGCGCCTCTCGTTCGCGACCGACGCGGCGCAGCAGCAGCATGAACGGAACCGGCCGGTCGCCGGCCTTGGCGATCAGCTCGGGATCGCGAAAGTCCGGCTGCCGGTAGGGGAAGTGTTTCGGATCGATCACGTCGAAGCCACCCCGTCCGTAAAACAGGATCCGCTGCAGCGAGAGCTTGTCGTCCGGGCTGAAGAACTCCACCTCGGCGGCGAGATCGACGCGCATCCCGTAGTAGCGGCCCGGCGCGTTCGGGTCCGGCAGCGTGATCGCGCCGCGCTGATGCAGAGTGTGGAGGTAGGTCACCGCAAGGTCGAGTGGCGCGATTCGCAGCCAGTAGGTGAGGACGGTGCCGCGCGCTTCCGGCAGCATGAAGATGTGCGACAGATAGACCAGGCACAGATCCGGGCTGTAGGCCGGATTCACCAGTACGCGACCGTCGCGCACGCCGCGAATCGCGCCGGTTGCCCGGTCGCGCGCGACGAGCAGGAAGTAGCGCGCGTAGGTTCCGGAGGACAGCGGAACGGTCGCGTCGTCGAGCAGCATCTTGCGGATCACCGGCTCGGGTTCCATCTCGCCGGCCGTGCCGAAGGCGCCCCACAGGATCTCGAAAGCTCGCTTGAAGTCCGGATGGTCGGGGTGCTCGATCGCCTCGACCTCGTATCTTCGGGTCTCGCGTTCGATCATCTCGACCACGTCCTGCGCGTAGAGATCCTTCAGGCAGAGTCGGACGTGGGTACCGAAGGGCATGGGGTCCTCCCCTCCGAACACAGAACCCGCGGGCGGCGAGGAGCGGAGCGGTCGGAGAGATGATGGATCAGAACCAAGCAGTTTGGGTCGCGGAAAGCGAAACATCGCGGCCCAACAGTAGTTTAGCGGCACCGCGATTGGCGGACATCGCCATCATCGGCGGTGGCTTCACCGGCGTCTCGACCGCCTGGCACTTGCGAAAGCGCCACCCGGACTTGGGCATCGTGTTGCTGGAAGCCCGCGAACTGGGTCACGGCGCGAGCGGACGCAACGGCGGGCAGGTGTTGCACTGGGTGAACGGCGTCACGCCGGAAACGCCCGACGCGCTGCGCCGCATCCACGGCGTGACGCAGATCGGCATCGACCTCGCCGAGCAACTCGCCGATCGCTACGCGCCGTCGGGGACGTTTCGTCGAAGGGGCTGTCTCGAGGTCTACACGGATCCGCAGCGGGCCGAGGATGCACACGCTCGCGTCGAAGCGTGGCGCGAGGCGGGCATCGCCGCCGAGTTTCTTCCGAAGAGCGCACTCGCGATCAACGGTGCGTGCGGTGCGATCCTCGATCCGCTGGCTGGGCGGCTCAACGGCTTTGCGCTGCTGCAAGCGATGCGACCGGCACTGCTCGCCGCGGGTGTCGCGGTGTACGAGAACACGCCCGTGCAGCGCGTCCGCCCGGGCGCCGAGGTGCTGCTCGAGACGCCGCGTGGCGAGGTCCGCGCGCGCGCAGTCGTGCTCGCGACGAACGCGTACACGCCGGCTCTCGGCTTCTTTCGCAGCGGCATCCTGCCGCTGCACTCGCACGTGATCGCGACGGCGCCGCTGGCCGACGCCGAGTGGTCGCGCATCGGCTGGGGCGACTTCGATGGCTTCAGCGACGACTTCGACCGCATCGCCTACGCCTGCCGCACACCCGGCGGGCGACTGCTCTTTGGCGGCGGCGGCAACCCGGCTTACACCTATCGGTTTGGCGGTGCGCTCGCGACGGGCGTGCGCGCGGACGACCCCGCCGCGCGCTTCATGCACGGACTCCTGACGCGCTACTTCCCGGCGCTCGCGCAAACGCCGATCGCACACCGCTGGGCCGGGCCGCTCGCGATCACGCTCGACCGGATCTGCTCGATGGGCGTCAGCGGCGCGCATCGCAACGTCTATCACGCGCTCGGCTACAGCGGTCACGGCGTAGCGCTCGCGCTGCTCGCGGGCCGCGTGCTCGCCGATCTCTACGATGGCAATCACGAAGCGTGGAGCGACCTGCCGTTCTACCAGAAGCGCTTGCTGCCGATCCCGCCGGAGCCGCTGCGGTGGCTCGGCTATCAGGCCTACACACGCGCGACGGGAAGGTCGCCGCGCAAGCACGGGTAGGA
>CAYGWM010000079.1:9726-19276 GCA_964353555.1 uncultured Spirochaetales bacterium | reverse complement strand
CTAGCCGATCAGCGCGCGCACGGGATCCGAGGCCGCTGCTTCTGCGCGTAGCCGTGCGCCGAGTTCGCGTGCACGCTCGGCGACGATCTCGTTGCCGAGGATCACTTCGAGCGCGAAGGCCAGGCGTGGCGCATCGAGGCGGTTGCGCGCTATCCCCGGCGCCGCGATGCCGAGCTGTCCGATGCGCCGCGACCAATAGAACTGATCCGCGATGTGCGGCACGACGATCTGCGGCACGCCCGCGCGCGCGGCGGTGGTGGTCGTGCCCGCGCCGCCGTGATGCACGATCACGGCGCAGCGCGCGAATAGCGTCGGGTGCGAGACCGCCTCGATCGCCATCACGCCTTCCGGCAGCGGTCCGTCGCCGAGTTCGGCCCAGCCCGCGCTGACCACCGCGCGACAGCCGACGCGCGCGATCGCATCGAGGAGCACCCGCGTCGTCGCCGCTGGCTTCGTGTCCGGCATGCTGCCGAAGCCGAGATACACCGGAGGCGGTCCCGCATCGAGGAACGACTCGAGCTTGGCCGGCAGCGGCTCGCCTTCGAGTGGATGGAGCGACGCCACCTGGTCGACCGGAACCGGCGCGTCGGCCGGCGCGCGTGCCAGCGACGGATCGACCGCGAGCAGCGGCCGGCTCCCGAACAGCAGCTTCAACATGTCGACGCGCGGGTCGAGACCGAGCCGGCGTCGCGACGGTCCGAGCGCGCTGCGAACCGACCAGGTGAGCGGCGTCATCACCAGCGGCCACAGCGCGCGGTTCAGCCAGCCGGGCAGGCTCTGCCACGGCGTGAAGATCGGCCCGTGCTCGCGCGACGGAAACATCGCGGGGCAGTACACGACGTAGCGATACGCGACACCGCACGCCTCGGCCGCCGTCGACGCCGCCATCTCCGCACCGCCGCCGACGACCAGATCGGCGCCGCGCGTGAGTTCGAGCAGCGTCTCGAGCCGCTGCTCGAAGCGCTTGCGCAGGTAGCGGAAGCCCTCCGTCAGTGCGCGCACCGGATGACCGTCGACGACCTCGGCGTGCTCCGCCAGGAACTCGCGGAACGACGCGCCGCACGCGACGAAGCGCACGCCCCGTGAGGCCGCCTGCGCTGCGAAGTCGGGCGGACCGCCGAGGACGACGTCGTGGCCGGCATTCGACAGCCGAACGCCCAGCTCGATCAACGGCTGCAGGTCGCCGCGGGTGCCTTCGGCAGCAAGGACGATGCGCATCCGGGAGGTCCTCCGACCTCCCTCTTCGTCCGGTCCGCGAGAAACCTGCGGATCCGAAGCATGGGTCCCGCCCCTCGAGCGCGTGCTGCCGCCGCAGCCCCGTACACGCCCCGCCCGCGCCCGGCCCAACAGCAGAAGCGCCGCGCCCGCCGCGATCGCGACGCTCTCCGCACCCGGCTCGGGCGCGGTCAGCACCAGCGTGCTCACGCTGTAGGCCGGCATCGTATAGAGGAAATGGTTCGCGCTCGTCGGCGCGAGATCGGCGGCGGAAACGGGCGATGCGACGCCCGCGCTCAACTGGTAGACCTTGGCGGCGACGAAGGACGCCGGACTCGCGATGTCGAGCGACGCGCCCTGTGGCAGCGCGGTCTTGTTGAGCACGACCAACACCATGTGGCTCGCGTCTGCCGCGTCGAGACTCGCGTAGATCGAAGTGCTGGCGATGTCGTCGGTGCCCGCGCGGACCGAGGTGTCGCCGAAGTGGCCATTCGCGCCGTCGAAGTTTCGATACATCTCGAAGGCGCCTTCGATGTACGCCTCGTCGGCCGCGAGCGGCCACTCGCAGGCGGCGAACACGCCTTCGCGACCGAAGATGCCGAGCACGTCGGCCTGCGCGATGCCGCCCGAGATGTGCTGGCCAGCGCCATAGTTGTATTCGGTCACGGCGAGCTTCATGCCGGGCGCGTTCGCGTCGATCTTGTCTCGCAGTCGCGGCAACAGCGCGATCGGCCCGCCGACGGAGTCCTGCGCAATCCAGCTCGTCTCGGTGTAGCTGGGATCCCAGAGCGAGCGCGGCGCCTGCAGGCGCGCGGCGACGACGGCCGGCGTCGTGTCGGTTCCAGTGATGCGCACGCCGCCGCCCTGTGCTTCCGGATACCAGTGCACGTCGAGCACGTCTACCAGGCGCGCGCCGAAGAGCTGTTGCGCAGCCTCGATCGCGGCAAGCCAGAACTGCTGGAAGTCGCGGCCCGCGGCGTCGGGCGCACCTTGCAGCAGCACGTATCCGTACCAGCCGTAGTTCACCGGGCCGAAGACGAGCGCAGCGGTGCTCAGGTTCTTGATCGCGGTCGCGTAGGCGATCGACTTCTCCGCTAGCTCCGCATAGGTCGTCGGGTTCGGGTGGATGCGCGGGTGCGTGCCGGGCCAGAGATCGGGCTCGTTGTCGAGCGAGTAGAAGATCGGCTGCGCGGATCCGGCACTGTCCGGGAATTCGTGGTCCACCCAGTTCACGAACTCGTCCTGGTAGACGAAGCCGTCGCTGGCGTTCGGCGTGAGCGTGAACGGCGCGCCCTTCGACGGCAGCGATTCCTCGAAGCGAACCTGCAGATAGTCGGCTGTCTGGTTCACGTCGCCACCGCCATTCTTGTCGGCGGCGACGTAGCCGTTCGTCGGGACGGTCAGCAGGATCGCGGCGCCGTGGGCCTGCGCGCTGGTGATCGAGTCGCGCACCGCGGCGCCGGGCGTAGCGATGTTCGAGAGATAGGCGTCGTTCTGGTTCAGGTAGTCCGTGCCGGCGTTGGAGGCGTTGTTCTCCCAGTTGTACGCCGTCCAGCGATTGCCACCGAGCCGCGTCAGCGCGGCATTCGAGTAGCCACCCTCGAGGGCGCCGTTCACGCCGTAGACGAAGCGCGAAATCGGCCGGACGTCCTGCTGCGCGTCGACGGCGAAGTGCACGTCGGCTGCTGCCCCGGAACAGCAGAGCAGCGCGGTTCCAACGACCAGCGACGCGTGTCCCATGGAGTCTCTCATCTCAGCGGTTGCGCGAGCTTGCTCGAAATCGTGCGGCGGTAACCCAAGCCAACCCGACGCGGGTCATAACGGCAAACCAAGCGCCGAGGAGGAGCGAGATGCAGGGTTCTTCGAAGAAGCGATTGGCAGTGATTGCAGTGGTGCTCGCGACGGCCACGATGGCCACGGCGAACGCGATGGCGAATCGGCACGGCGGGCGGCGCGGATCCGGGGGCATGCTCGGCAGCATCGAGCGCGGCGTCGATCAGCTCGAACTCACGCCGGAGAACCGGAAGGCCGCCGACGCGATCTTCGATCAGGCCCGCACCCAGCATAGAGCGCTCCGCGATCCGTCCCGCGCAGCGCACGAGCAGATGCGGGCGCTGTTCGACCAGCAGTCGCCATCACTCGAAGCAGTGCTCGCGCAGGCGGACTCGATCGGCGCGCTGGAGCTCGAGGCGAAGAAGACAGAGCTCGAGGCGATGGTCAAGGTTCGACAGCTTCTCACGACGGAACAATGGCAGCAGCTGCGCAGGCAACATGGACCCGGAAGACGCGGCGATCGCAGCGATATCGGGAAGCCTTCGTAGAAGAATGTCGAGGGGCGCTGAGCCGTGCTGCGCGGTGGCCGAAGCGCCCCTCGAGCATCTCCCCGCTTGGAGTGTGAACCTGCGGGTCGACTCGCGGGTCTCACTCGTTCGGGAGCAGTGGAGTGACGATTGGGTTGGGCTCGCTCGATGGCGCGGTGAGGGACGTGAACGTCGCTCGGGCACACGAGTTCGAGGCGTTCGTCGCTGCGCACCGCGATCGTGCAGTCGGGCTCGCCTGGCGGCTCGTCGGCGCTGATGCCGCTGCGGCGGAGGACATCGCGCAGGAAGCGTTCCTGCGCGCCTATCGGGGGCTGGACCAGTTTCGCGAGGAGGCGAAGATGTCGACGTGGTTCTATCGCATCCTTGTCAACGAAGCGCAGCGTCAATTGCGGTGGCGTTGGGTGCGTCAGCGCGTGGCCGGTGAGATGCCCGATGAGCCGGTGGACTCGCGGCCCGACGTACCCGGCGATCCCGCCCTACGCGAGCGCGTGACACGCGCCGTCGGCAACCTGCCGCGCGGCCAGCGCGAGGCGTTCGCGCTGGTGCACCTCGAAGGCTTCACGGTACGCGAGGCCGCAGACATCACCGGTCGCGCGATCGGTACGATCAAGTCGCATCTGCATCGGGCGCTCCGCAATCTTCGTGAGGCGCTCGCCGATCTCGATCCGGATTGTGAGGCGACGCAATCATGAGTGAGCAACACGACGAAGGGAAGCCGCTTTCGCCCGACGATCAGAACTTTCTCCGCAACGTGGCGGAACTGTATTCGCCGCCGCAGATGACGGCTTCGCAGCGCATCCGCTTCGACGCGCGGCTCGAGGAGCGCATTCGCGATCGTGGCGCGCACCGCCGGCCGTGGTTCGCGGTGGCGGCCGCCGTCGCGGCCACGCTGTCGTTGCTGATCTGGCGCACGGTGATCGACGCGTCGGGTGGCGTCGAAGTTGCGCAGGTCGGCGTGAGCGAGCCCACGGTGATCGAGACCGGCGCGATCGGCGACGCGTGGATCCTCGCGATGACGACCGATTCCCCCGCCGATTCCGACGATACGCTGCCGCCGGACTATCTGGCGATCTCCGACCTGCTGCTCGGCAATTGAGGAGATGCGTGCCGACATGACCCGAAGACCCGTTACGACGGTATGGCTCCTCTGTGCGTGGCTGCTCGCAAATGGAGGCTTCACGGTCGCTGCGGTCGCGCAGACTCCGGGTCCCGAACCGGGCGGAGCACCGCCGGGCATCGGGCGGCGCGGGCCGCACCGACCGCCACCGATCGAGCATGTGCTCGAGCGTCATGCGGGCGAACTCGGTCTCGACGCCGACACGCGCGCTGCGATCCGCGAGATCGCCACGAAGGCCCGGCAAGACGAGAGGCCTGCCTCCGATCAGCTTCGCGCGCTCCACGAGCAGCTGCGCAAGCTGCTGGGCGGCGACTCTCCGAAGCTGGATGACGTGATGCAATGGGCGGATCGGATCGGCGCCGCCGAGACCGAGCTGAAGAAGAGCCGACTGCGTACGATGTTGGAGATCCGCACGCTGCTGACGCCGGAGCAACGGCAGAAGCTCGTCGAGATCTTCGAGGAGCGCCGCGGACGCCGGAAGGGATTCGAAGCCGAACCCCCGTCCCCGCCTCCCGAGATGCCGGGCTCGGATTCGGAAGCCGAAGGCCAAGGAGAACCGTGATGAGCAAGCTCGTGATCGCGACGGCGACAGCGGTAATGCTTTTCGCAGCCAGCGTCGCCGAGGCGAACGGCGGACACGGCCACCGTGGCCGCAACCATGGCGGTCACTACTACGGCGGTCATCGCTACTACGGAGGCGGTTACCGCGGCGGTTACTACCGCGGCGGCTACGGCTACGGGTACGGCGGCTACTACCGCGGTGGCTACGGCTACGGCCTCGGCCTCGGCGTGTATCCGGGGGCGTTCATCGGAGGCCCGTACTGGTGGGGCAATCCCTATCCCGCCTATTCGTACGGTTACTACCCGCGATCGTTGGTCGTAGTGCCGTCGCCGCCGCAACCGCAGGTGTACGTGCAGCAGCCTGAGCCGCAGCAATACTGGTACTACTGCGAAAATCCGAAGGGCTACTACCCGAACGTCCCCCAGTGCCGGAATGAATGGCTGCAAGTCGTTCCGCGGACGGACGCGCCGAGCCAGCGATGATTGCGTCGAACCGTATGGAGACCCGGACATGCTAGTCAGAATCCCGCTTCTCGCGTCTCTGTTCGTTCTGAGCGCCTGCGCGACGATGCCGCTCGGTCCGAGCGTGCTGGTGCTGCCGGGTTCGGGCAAGTCGTTCGAGCAGTTCCAGGAAGACAACGCAATGTGTCGGGACTGGGCAGCGCAAGAATCTGGCACGAACCCGCAACAGGCGGGCGAGAATCGCGCCGCCGCGGGCGCCGCAATCGGCACACTGGTCGGAGCCGGAGCGGGCGCTGCGATCGGCGCCGCGGTCGGCAACCCGGGCGCCGGCGCCGCGATCGGCGCGGGCAGCGGCCTGGTACTCGGCACCGCCGGCGGCGTGGACGCGGGCCAGGGCTGGTACTACGAAGTGCAGCGCCGCTACGACAACGCGTTCCAGCAGTGCATGTACGCGAAGGGCAACCAGATCCCGATGAGCGTTGCGCCGTCCAACAGCTCGTTGGCGCCGCAGCCTCCACCGCTCGGCTATTCGAATCCTTCGCGAACGGGCGACCCGATTCCCCCGCCTCCGCCTGGTCCCCCGCCCCCGCCCCCGCCGTCGTGAGCGACGAATCGCGTCGCCGCTACGAACTCCCCGACGCTGAACTGGAACGCGACCTCGAGTCGCTGCTCGAGCGCTTCCAGGCACGCTTCGGCGAGAGCGAGAGCCCCGAGTCGGCACGCCAGCTGCTCGTCACCGCACTGCGTTTGATCACCGATGGCGCCACGCGCGCCGACATGAAGCTCGTCGCGAACGCGCAGAAAGAATTGCGCCACGCATTCCGGGTCTTCGCCCCGTACGAAAACGTCCGAAAGGTGGCGGTCTTCGGCTCCGCGCGGACAGAGCCGGGCGCGCCCGATTGGGTGGCTGCGGAGCGCTTCGCCGAGCGCATCGTGCGCGAGGGCTGGATGGTGATCACCGGTGCCGGGCCCGGCATCATGGAGGCCGCGCAAGGCGGCGCGGGTCGCCAGGCTTCGTTCGGCGTCAACATCCGTCTGCCGTTCGAGCAGCAGCCGAATCCGACGATCGCCGGCGACTCGAAGTTGATCAACTTCCGATATTTTTTTACGCGCAAACTGATCTTCGTGAAGGAAGCGCACGCGATCGTGCTGTTTCCGGGCGGCTTCGGAACGCACGACGAAGGCTTCGAAGCGCTCACGCTGATTCAGACCGGGCGCAGCGAGATCGTGCCGGTGGTCTTTGTCGACGAACCCGGCGGAAGCTACTGGCGCGACTGGGAGCGCTACGTCGATTCGCACCTGCGCGAGCGCGGCCTGATCAATCCCGACGATCTCGCGCTATTCCGCGTGACCGACGACGTCGACGTCGCGGTGCGCGAGGTCGCCGACTTCTACCGCAACTACCACTCGAGCCGCTTCGTGCGCGACTTGCTGATACTTCGCCTTCGCGCGGCGCCGAGCACAGCGGAGCTCGCGGCGCTCAACGACGAGTTCGGCGAGTTGCTGCAGGGTGGTCGCATCGAGAGCTGCGGAGTTCTGCCCGAGGAAGAGGACGAGGACGCCGCATTGCCGCGTCTCGCGCTGCTCTTCAATCGCCGTCGCGTGGGCTTGCTACGACGGCTAATCGACCGCGTCAACAGCTGGGCGGCGGACGCCGCATCGCCGCGCGACGCGAGTCCGCGCGCGATCACCGAGAGTTCGCTACCGCCCGAAGCGGAGAACGCGGAGCTGGAGGAAGAACCCGGGAGCGACTGAGAGGGATCGGCGCGCAGCAGATCGTCAGGCTGTCGAATTCTGTGCAGTGCCAGCCCGCGCTGCGCGCTGCGACAACAGCTTCCGCGGTGTCGTGAACAGCAGCATCACGAACACCAGCGGCGACGCAAGCGTGACCCCGAGCGCGAACGCAATGCGCTTCGGCCAGCCGACGTCGACGGACGGGTGGCGAAGCTGGTCGATCACCGCGGAGAAATGCGGCAGCAGCGAGATCCGCGCATACCCCCGCGCGCGAGACGCCAGCGCGGCCGGCTCCATCGCGTAGAGCGAGTCGCGCATGCGCTCGGCCGTCTCGGTCATCAGATGCATGTACGTCGATACCGTGCCGAACTCGTCATAGGACTCGCTGCTCTCGTGGAACGCGAGCTCCATCCCCGCGCCGAGGTCTCGATGGGCCGGCTCGCTCATCGGCAGGTACTCGTGGCTCGGGACCGAGTTCTTCAGCAGCCGATGCGCCAGGATCACGTCGGCTCCCGACACCTGCTGGCGCCCGCCGACGGAATGGAACACGGCCCGCCCGGTGTGAACGACGATCTTCAGCGACATCTCGTCGACGTGGGCGCAGATGGCGCACTTGCAGACTGTCGACTCCTTCGACCTCGCGTAGCAGTGCCTCGATCAGCATGTTGATGCTGCGCTGACCGTGAATCGCGGAGAGCTGGTTCTGCACCATGAACCGCGTGTAGCCGCTGATGTCGGCGAGCAGGATGACGAGCCGTTGCTCGCGAGGTTCAATCGTGACTCCGGCTGCCAAGGCTGCGCTACTCGCCCGCCGCCTCGCGCCCGTACTCGGCGAGAAACTCGCCGCGCCAATCGGCGAAGCGCCCGGCGACGATCGCGACGCGCGCGTTCTGCACCAATCGCTCGTAGAAGCGCACGTTGTGGATCGAGACGAGGATCGCAGAGAGGATCTCGTTCGCGGCGAACAGGTGATGCAGGTAGGCGCGCGCGAAGCCGCCGGCGCAGGCGGTGCAGTCGCACGAGACGTCGATCGGGTAGCCGTCGCGGCGGTAGCGGCGGTTCGTCAAACGAATCTTGCCGCGCACGGTGAAGGCGACACCGGAGCGCGCAAAGCGCGTCGGGATCACGCAGTCGAACATGTCCATGCCGTAGCCGATCGCGGCGACGAGATCTTCTGGAAGACCGACACCCATCAGGTAGCGCGGCTTGTCTTCGGGCAGCATCGGCGCGCTGAACTCGGTGATCTTGCAGAGCAGCTCGTGGCCCTCGCCGACCGAGACGCCGCCGATCGCATAGCCGGGGAGGTCCATCGCGACGAGCGCGTCGGCACACCTTCGGCGCAGCTTCTCGTAGATGCTGCCCTGCATGATTCCGAACAGCGCCTGATCTTCGCGCTTGTGCGCGGCGAGGCAACGCTCCATCCACGCGAGCGTGCGACGCACGCCGGTGGCGGCGAGCTTCTCGTCGGCCGGATGCGGTGTGCACTCGTCGAAGGCCATGATCACATCGGCGCCGAGCAGGTTCTGGATCTGGATCGAGCGCTCGGGCGTCAGTTCCATCGCGTCGCCGGTCACTTCGTTCTTGAAGCGCACGCCGTTGTCGCTGATTTCCTTGTTGGGCAGCGAGAAGACCTGGAAGCCGCCGCTGTCGGTGAGGATCGGCCCCGGCCAGCGCATGAAGCCGTGCAGGCCGCCGAGCTTCGCGACGAGCCCTTCGCCCGGCCGCAGCGCGAGGTGGTAGGTGTTGCCGAGCACGATCTCGGCGCCGGTCGCCTTGACCTGGTCGGGCGTCATAGCCTTCACCGCGCCGTGCGTACCGACCGGCATGAACGCGGGCGTGTGCACGTCGCCGTGCGGCGTCGTGAAGACGGCCGCGCGCGCGGCACCGGAGCGGGCGTCGAGACGGAATGAAAATTGGGGATGGGGCTCGGTCACGAGCCCGCAGTCTAGCCACGCATGCTACCGGTAGGTGCTGCGGTGGCCCGAGCTCTTGCGGCGGCGGACGCGCTGGTGCTTGGCCTTCAGCTTGGCGCGATGGCGCGCCGTCTTGCCGCGCTTGCGATGCGTGAGGTCAGCGTTCTTCTTCACGGCAATTCTCTCCGGCCTGGCTTCAGGGCGGCCCAACCTAGGGGAGTCGGTCC
>CAYGWM010000079.1:0-9626 GCA_964353555.1 uncultured Spirochaetales bacterium | reverse complement strand
TACGGCGGCTCGTTCATCGACGTGATGACCTACGGCGTGCTGATCGAGGAACTGGCGCGGGTCGACTGGGTGGTCGCGTCGGTGGTCTCGGTCAACAACTCGCTGGTGGCGAGCAGCATTCTCCAGCACGGGACGCCCGCCCAGAAGGACCGCTGGCTCACCGCGATCGCGCGCGGCGAGGTGCTCTCTTCGGCGTGTCTCACCGAGCCGGGCGGCGGCACCGACCTCGGCAACATGGCGACCACCGCAAAAAGGGTCGACGGCGGCTACCGGCTCACCGGCTCGAAGGTCTTCATCTCGCACGCCGCGCACGCCGGTTTGTTCTTCGTGGTGGCGTCGATCGATCGCGCGCAGAAGCACAAGGGCGTCACGGCCTTCCTGGTCGACCCGAAGGCGACCGTCGGCATCACGATCGGTGCGTTCCCGATGCGAACGCTGAAGCGCGACAACCTGGCCGAAGTGCATTTCGAGGATGCCTTCGTGCCGGACGACGCGATCCTGGGCCAGCCCGGCCAGGGCTTTCCGATTCTCGGCTCCGCGCTCGACCTCGGACGCTATTCGGTGGCGGCACGCTGCGTCGGCCAGGCGCAGCGCTGCCTCGATCTGGCGATTCCGTACGCGCAGGAACGCACCGCGTTCGGACAGACGATCGGCGAGTTCCAGCTTATTCAGCAGAAGATTGCGCAGATGGCGTGCCGCACGCAGCAGGCGCGACACCTCGTCTACCAGCTCGGTCGGATGAAGGACGCCGGCGCGGAACGCTGCTCGATGGAAGCGTCGATGGCGAAGCTCGTCGCGTCACAAGCCGCGGTGCAGAACGCGCTCGACGGCATGCAGATCTTCGGCGGCTACGGTGTCTCGGCCGAGTACGAGATCGGGCGGCTGCTGCTCGAAGCCAAGTCGCTCGAGTACGGCGAAGGCACCAGCGAGCTGCACACCAAGCTGATCGCCGAATTCGCGCTGGGGATTCGAAAACAATGAATGATCGCGACGAGCTGCTCGAGCTGATCGTCCGCCACTCGTTCGAGCGCCGGAAGGTGGTGCTCTCGAGTGGCAGGGAGAGCGACTTCTATCTCGACCTCCGCGCCACGATGATGCGACCGCGCGGGATCCTGCTGGCCGGCCAGCTGCTCTTCGCGCGACTGCAAGCGGGCGCACGCGTCGACGCGGTGGGCGGCATGGTCGTCGCGGCCGTGCCGGTGGTGTCGGCCGTGCTGCTGGCCGCCGCGCGCAGCGGCGGCGAGGCAGCGGAACTGCTGGGCTTCTTCGTGCGCAAAGAGGCCAAGAAACACGGCCTCGGCAAGCGCATCGAGGGGGCCTTCGCGGCCGGCCAGACCGTCGCGCTGGTCGAGGACACGATGACGACGGGCGGATCGACCCTCGAAGCGCTCGAGGCGGTGACCGCCGCCGGGGCCAAGGTCGCCCGGGTGCTCTGCATCGTCGATCGCGGCGAGGGCGCCGCGGACGCCTTCCGGGCGCGCGGCCTCGAACTCGAATCCCTCTTCACGCGGCGCGACCTCCCGGTCTGAGGCCAGCCACTCGTCCAGCGGCAGGATTCCGCTCATCTGCGCATCCGGTCTTGCCGATTCGCCCCTTGGCATAGCCGGGTGATTTCGATGCGAACGCACCCGCCGACACCATCAGCAAGGCCTGGATCGCGGCTGCCCTCGCGGCGCTGATCCTCGGCTCCGCTGACGCCGGAGCCGCCACCCAGCTGAGTGCCATCACCGTCAGCAATTTCTCGGACAGCGTCTCCGAGTTCCGGCCGCGGATCCAGGGCGACGCGATCGTGTGGCAACGCGGTTCGGGAACGGGCGCTGAAGTGATGCGCCGCGACGGTTTCGTCACAGTCAACATGACGTCGAACGGCGTCGCCGATGAAAATCCCGAGACCGACGGCATCCACATCGTCTGGCAACAGGGCAGCGCCAATCAGCGCAACATCGCCGTCTACGATCTGATCACCGAAACGACCATCATCCTGTCGTCTCCCGGCGATGAGACCTTCCCGCTCGTCTCGGGCGCGACCCTCGCCTGGATCCAGATGGTGGACACGGACGGCGAGGTGTTCGTCGAGCCGGGACCGGTGGGCAATCAACTCACTGGCAACGCGCTGGTCGAGAGCGAGTTCAGCATCGACGGCGAAAACCTCATCTGGTCGGAGGGTGACGATCTCCACCAGACGCCCAGCACGGCCGACGACTCCCACAACGTCGCCGTGTGGAACGGCGAACTCCAGGGTCTCTACGTCCTCACCGGGCCCGACACCGATGACATCCATCCGGTGATCTCTGGCAACGTGGTGGTCTGGCAGGCGGGACCCGACGGCAGCGGCGACATCTGGTATGGAGACACGCTGGGAACCTCGAACCCGCTCTTCGACGGCATCGACGAACGCAATCCGCAGACCGACGGCACCCGCGTGATCTGGGAGCACTTCGACGGGAGCGACTTCGATCTCTACATCGTCGATCTCGCGAGCCCCAATTCGGCGATCCCCTTCGCCAACGACGCCCTCGACGACATCACGCCACAGATCGACGGCGACAAGATCGTCTGGGTGAAGAACGTGACACAGGGCGACTCCGAGATCTGGCTCTCCTGGAAAGGGGGGCCGCCCGAGCCGCTGCGCCGCACGCAGAACAACGACCGCGACGACGTCGCGCCACGCCTCGACGGCGATCACTTTGTCTACGAGAGCTGCGTGAACCTGGGCCAGCCGAACGAGCTCTGCGACGTCGTGTTGGTACCCGAGCCGCGCGCGACGCTCGCTGTCGCAGCCGCGCTCGCGGCGCTCGCCTTGCTCGCGGCGCGCTCGGCGCGTCGCGCGATGGTGCTGGCGCGGATTCCGCGTCGCCGCTGAAAGCGGCATCGAAGCAGCCCCCATGGCAACCTAGACGACTCCCCGCAACGGAGTCTCGCCCCATGAGCCTCAACCTCGGCACCATCCTTCAGGCCTCCGCGGCCGATCGGCCCAAGCACGTCGCGATTCGGATGGACGAACGCGTGCTCAGCTACGAGCAACTCGACCGCGCGGCCCGCGGTGTCGCGACGAGTCTGCGCGCGCGTGGCATCCAGCCTGGCGACAAGGTCGCGCTGCTGATTCCGAACGTGCCCGAGTTCACGATCGCGTACTTCGGGATTCTCTACGCGGGCGGCGCGGTCGTTCCGATCAACGTGCTTGCCGCGGCTCCCGAGGTCGCGTACTTCCTCGCCGACTCGGAAGCGAAGCTGCTGATCGCGCATCCGCTCTTCGCGGCGCCGGCGAAGGCCGGCAGCGACCAGGCGGGTGTGCCGCTCGTGCTCGCGGGCGGCGAGCCCGGCACGAGCGGCGACACGCTCGAAGCGATGCAGCAAGCAGCGCCGATCGCGGCGCTCGAAGCCACGCCCGCCGATGCAACCGCGGTGATCCTCTACACATCCGGCACAACAGGCAAGCCGAAGGGCGCCGAACTCACGCACTCGAACCTGTTCGTGAACTGCGCGTTCGTCGTGCCGCGACTGATCCCGCCGCAGGACACCGATACCTACGTCGCGCTCGCCACGCTGCCGCTCTTCCACTCGTTCGGACAGACGGTGATCCAGAACGCGACGCTCGCACGCGGCGGCAGCTTCACGCTGCTGCCGCGCTTCGAGCCGAAGAAGTGTTACGAGGTGCTCGAGCGCGATCGCGTCACGGTTTTTGCCGGCGTCCCGACGATGTACTTCGCGCTGCTCCACCACGAGCAGCAGCGCGACTACAACCTTTCGAGCCTCGCGTTCTGCATGACCGGCGGCGCGCCGATGCCGGTGGAAGTGATGGCCGCCTTCGAGCGCCGCTTCGGCGTGACGATCCTCGAAGGCTTTGGCCTGTCGGAGACGTCGCCGGTCGCGAGCTTCACGATGCTCGATCGCCCCCGCAAAGCAGGTTCGATCGGCTACCCGGTGTGGGGCGTCGAGATGGGCATCCTCGATGAAAACGACGAGGAGCTGCCCGAAGGCGAGCGCGGCGAGATCGTGATCCGCGGCCACAACATCATGAAGGGCTACTGGAAGCGCCCCGAAGCGAACAAGGAAACGCTGCGCAACGGCTGGTTTCACTCGGGTGACATCGGCCTGCGCGACGCCGACGGCTGCTACTTCATCGTCGACCGCAAGAAGGACATGATTCTGCGCGGAGGCTTCAACGTGTACCCGCGCGAAATCGAGGAAGTGCTCTACGCGCATCCGGCCGTCGCGGAAGCCGCGGTGATCGGCGTCACGCACGAGAGCCACGGCGAAGAGGTGAAAGCCGTCGTCGCGCTGAAGGACGGCCAGAAGGCGAGCGCGGACGAGATCATCACCTTCTGCAAGGAACGCCTCGCCGCCTACAAGTACCCGCGCAGCGTCGAGTTCGTAGAAGCGCTGCCGAAGGGGCCGACCGGCAAGATCCTGAAGCGGGAACTGCGGTGAGCGCACCGGCGCAGTGACGACGACCCCGCCCAATAACTTGACAGAAAATAACTTGACGCCCGGCACCATCTACATGTTGCCGACGCCCTGCACGAGCAGCGCCTGCGCGGCGCGGGCGCCGTCGATCGCGGCGCTGATGATTCCGCCCGCATAGCCGGCGCCCTCTCCGACCGGAAACAGGTTCGCGAAGCCGAGCGCGGTGAACCGCTCGCGATCGCGCGGAATTCGCACCGGACCGGAACTGCGCGATTCGAGGCCCACCAGCACGCCCTCGGGACCCGCGAAGCCGGGGATCTCGCGCTCGAAGCGCGTGAGCGCGTGCGCAAGGGCTGCCTGCACGAGATCGGGCAACAGCGTATCGACGCGCGCGGGGACCATCCCGAAGCGGTAGCTCGAACGCGGAAGCCGCTCGCTCGCACGGCCAGCCAGAAAGTCCGGCACGGTTTGGGCCGGAGCGCGGTAATCCGATCCGCCGGCCTCGAAGAACGCGCGCTCGAGCGTGGCCTGGAACACGACGCCCGCGAAGGGGCCGGCACCGTATTCGCGCGGGCCTAGCGTCGTGACGATCGCCGCGTTCGCAAACGGCGAACTGTGTCGCGAGTTCGACATGCCGTTCGTGCACAGCAGACCGGGCTCGGACACGCTCGCGACGATCTGACCGCCCGGGCACATGCAGAAGCTGTGCGCGCCCGGCGCGTCGTCGCCTGCGCTGCAGGTGAGCCCGTAGTAGGCGGGACCGAGCAGCGCCGCTTCGGGCCCCTCGCCGTGACGCGCGCGGTCGATCAGCGACTGCGGATGCTCGACGCGCACGCCGAGTTGGAACGGCTTCGCCTCGAACGGAACGCCCTGCGCGGCCAGCACATGCCAGGTGTCGCGCGCGCTGTGGCCCGGGGCGAGCACCAGCGCCGCGCACGGGATCTCGCCATGCGTGCTCGCGAGCGCGCAGACTCGGCTCGGTGTAGTCGCATCCAGCACGAGCCCGTCTACGCGCGTGCGAAAGTGGAAACGCACGCCGTCCGCTTCGAGCCGTGCGCGCAACGCAGGCAGGATCCGATGCAACCGATCGGTGCCGACGTGCGCACGCGCGTCGTACGCGATCGCGGGCGGCGCGCCACACGCAATCAGCTCTTCGAGCAGTGGGAGTTCGAGCGGGTGCGCAACGCGCGTGTAGAGCTTTCCGTCCGAGTAGGTGCCTGCGCCGCCCTCGCCGAAGAGCAGGTTCGACTCGGGATCCGCAACGCGTGTGCGGTCGAAGGCAGTGAGCGCGCGGCCGCGCTCGCGCAGCGCGTCGCCGCGATCGACCAGATCGACCGCGATGCCATTGCGCGCCAGCACCAACGCCGCGAAGAGTCCCGCCGGTCCCGCGCCGAGCACCGCGACGCGTTGGCCGCGCAACGACGCGTGCACCCGCTCCACCTCGATCTGCCCGCGCTCGGGCGCGCGCACGACACGACCGGCGCGCTGCGCACGCGCGAGGCCCGCGGACGCAAACCCGGCGGGCAACACCAGATCCGCGTGTACGACGAAGCGCAGCCGGCGCGTGCCCCCGATGCGGCGCGCGTCGAGCGACTTCTTCGCGATCCGAAAACCGCGCAGCACGTCGGCGCCGATTCCCGCAGCACTGAGCGCGCGCTCGCGCACGCGCTGCTCGGGCTCGCCGATCGCGAGCTCGATGCCGTGTACGCGCCAGGTCTCCTGCGCTTCCGCCATCGCGTCGTTACGCGCTTCCGCCGCGATTGACGACCGGTGCCGTCACCGAGGCGCGTACCACCGGAATCTCATCGTCGGCGAGCGGCTGCATGCGCGGCTTGCGCGCGAGCGCCGCCTCGACGAACGGCGCGAGCGTGCGCGCCTTCTCGTGTTCGCGCGCTTCCGCCGCCGCGGCGAACTCGGGCAGCACCTCGGCGGCAAACAGTTCGAGCGACTCGCAGATCTCGGCGTGACGGTTCTTGCCGGCCTGCTGCAAGAAGATCACCTGATCGACGCCGGCGGCCTCGAAGTTCCGCAGGTGCTGGCGCAGGTCGTCGGGCGTGCCGATTCCAGGCGCGCGCAGGCTCACGCCGTGGACGGGCGATTGCGCGGCCGCGCCCAGCCTCAGTGTACGTTCGCGCTGAAAGCTGTCCCACAGCTGCGAGCGACCGGGCACTGCGTCGCGCGTCACCAGCGCTGCGAGTGCGAAGCCGAAGAACTCGAAGCCTTCCTGGCCGCGGCGCACGGCAATGTCGCGATCCGGGTGGATCGAGAATGCCGACACCATCGCAATGTTCGCGTTGACCGCGTGGCCGATCGGCACGCACGCATCGCTCTGGATGGTGTCGTAGTAGATGCGGCTCCAGTTGCGCGCCTCGTCTGGGTTGACGAACGAGAACGCCAGCGCGCCGACGCCCTTGCTCGCCGCGATGCGGATCGTGTCGCGATTGGTGCACGCCATCCAAAGCGGTGGATGCGGCTTCTGCACCGGCTTCGGCAATACGTTGCGACACGGCATCGAAAAGGAGTCCCCGTCGAAGCCCGGGTAGGGCGTCATCGCCATCATGTTGGCGATCTGCTCAGCGGCCTCGAGCGAGTAGGCGCGCTTCTCGCGCGCCGGTACGCCAAAGCCGTGCAGCTCGAGCCGCGTCGCGCCTTCGCCGATCCCGAAGTCGACGCGGCCGTTCGAGACGAGATCGAGCGTCGCGATGCACTCGGCCGTGCGCGCCGGATGGTTGTAGCGCGCGATCACCTGGCGGATGCCGTGGCCGAGCCGGATGCGCCGCGTGCGCGCCGCCGCGGCGGCGAGGAACACCTCCGGGGCCGAGCAATGCGAGTACTCCTCGAGGAAGTGGTGCTCGACGGCCCACGCGTAGTCGATGCCGAGCTGGTCGGCGAGCGCCACCTGACCCAGCGCCTCGTGGAAGAGCCGCTGCTCGGCGCCTTCCTCCCAGGGCTTCGGAAGTTGCAGTTCGTAGAAGACACCGAAGCGCATGGGACTCCTCCGCAGAGTCGGCCAGCATACGCCGCGGCGCGCGACGCCGCGTGTGCGATATTGCGACATCATGCCGATCGCTCCGTTAGGCCCCGGTTGCGAAGACACCGCCCGCGCGGCGGCCCTGCTTTCCGAGCGCATTCCCGACGTGCTGGCGCCCCTCGCCCGGCTGGCCTTCAACTACCGCTGGTCGTGGGCGCTCGGAGGCCCCGCGTTGTTCGCGGCGGTGGACGCGGATCGCTGGGCGATCTGCCACCACAACCCGGTGCGCCTGCTCCAGGAGGCGCCACTCGCCTCGCTCGAGCGCGCCGCATCCGACGCCGATCTATGTCGGCGCGCGGGGGAGCTCGAAGATCGCATCGCGACGGAACTCGCTGCGCCGCCCCGCGACGACGTTCCGCCGGATCGGCCGATCGCGTTCTTCTGCGCCGAGTACGGCGTCCATCCTTCGCTGCCGATCTACGCCGGCGGGCTCGGCGTGCTCGCCGGTGACCTGGTGAAGGCGGCCTCCGACGCGCGCCTGCCCTTCGTTGCGATCGGCCTGCTCTATCGCGAGGGCTACTTCCGCCAGCGCATCGACGTCTCCGGCTGGCAGCACGAGTACTGGGTGCCGGCCGATCCGGATCTGCTGCCGGCGACAGTGGTCACAGCGAAGGGCGGTGGCCCGTTGCTGGTGCCGGTGCCGGTGCGCGGCGTCGAAGTGTGGGCGCAGATCTGGCGCGTCGACGTGGGACGCGTTCCGCTCTACCTGCTCGACACCGACCGGCCCGAGAATCGGCGCATCGACCGCTGGATCACTTCGCGGCTCTACGTGGGCGATCTCGAAGTGCGACTTGCGCAGTACGCGCTGCTAGGACGCGGCGGCGTCCGGGTACTCCAGGCGCTCGGAATCGAACCGAGCGTGCTGCACCTGAACGAGGGCCACGCCGGCCTTGCCACGCTGGAACTCGCCGCCACCGAGATGCGTGCGGGCCGCAGCCTGACGGACGCGCTGGCCGCCGTACGTTCGCGCACCGTCTTCACCACCCACACACCGGTGCCGGCGGGCAACGAGACCTATGAGCGGGACGCAATCGTCCGCGCCCACCCCGACATCGCCGAGCGGCTGTGCACGGACTGGAACGGCCTCTTCGCGCTGGCCAGCGACGATCCCGCGAGCCACGACAGCCGCGTCGGCATGACGCAATTCGCGCTGCGCCTGGCGCGCTCGACCAACGCGGTGAGTCGGCGACACGGCGAGACCGCGCGCGCGATGTGGCGGCCTGCCTTTGGAGTCCGAACGGCCGCCGAGGTGCCGATCGGCCACGTGACCAACGGCGTCCACGTCCCCACCTGGATGGCGGCGCCGATGCGGGAGCTACTGGACCGCCACCTCGGGACGGACTGGGAGGCGCGCAGTGGCGACGCCACCACCTGGGAGAAGCTCGACGCGATTCCGGATGCGGAGCTCTGGGAGGTGCGCTGCCGGCTGCGCGCATCGCTGGTCGAGTGCGTGCGCGACCGCGCCACCGTGGACCGACTCGCGCGGGGCGAGCCGCGCGCATACGTCCAGCTCGCGGCCCATGCCTTCGACCCGAATCGGCTCACGGTCGGCTTCGCGCGAAGGCTGGCGACCTACAAGCGCTTGCACTTGCTCACCCGTGATCTAGGCCGAGCTCTCCGGCTGCTCGACGATCCGCGGCCGGTGCAGATCGTGCTCGCCGGCAAGGCGCACCCGCAAGACGACGAGGCCAAGCGCATCGTGCAGCTGCTCTTCGGCGCTAGAGGCGCCCCCCATGTCGGCGATCGGATCGCCTACTTGCACGACTACGACATGGAGATGGCGCAGTTTCTCGTCGCGGGCTGCGACCTGTGGCTCAATCTGCCCCGCCCGCCGCTCGAGGCGAGTGGCACCAGCGGCATGAAGGCGGCGCTGAACGGCGGCCTCAACCTGAGCGTGCGCGACGGCTGGTGGGACGAGGGCTTCGACGGCACCAACGGCTGGGCGATCGACGGCGCCGAGGACCCCGACAGCGAGGCGCAGGACAAGCGGCACGCGACGACGCTCCTCGAGCTGATGGAGCGCGAGGTGGCGCCGCTCTTCTACGAATGCGACGCAGACGGGATTCCCCGTGGCTGGCTCCAACGCATGAGAGCGTCGCTGCGCACCGGAGTCCGCGACTTCAGCGCGCGCCGCATGCTCGACGACTACGCAAAGGACGTCTATCGACCGGCGCGATAGTCGCGGGAG
>CAYGWM010000078.1:0-19553 GCA_964353555.1 uncultured Spirochaetales bacterium | reverse complement strand
CCTCGCGCAGGTTGTAGCCGCTCACGATCTTGTTTTTGATCTCGCCGAAGATCTCACCGATCTTGTACTCGATCGTGTTGGGGCCACTGGCCTTCTGCTTGAAGCTCTGGAGGTACGGGAAGAGCTTCTGATCGACGAAGTCGCGGAGGTCGTCGCCCGTCATCGCGGTGTTGTGGTCGAGCTTGCCATCCTTGCCCATGGGCGCGGCCCAGGTTTGCCAGCGGTAGGGCTTATCGAGGATGTAGGCGTAGTTCTTCGCCCCGAGCGCGGCTTCGTCGGCGCGGTCTTGTTCGAGACCGTCGAGGTATTTCAGGAAGAGCAGCCAGGATGTCTGCTCGGTGTAGTCGAGCTCGGTGGTGCAGCCGGCTTCCTTCCAGAGGACGTCGTCGATGTTCTTGAAGGCTTGTTCGAACAATGGGTACCTTGTCGCTTGCACAGCCGTTGCTTGGGCCGCTCTTCGGCGGCGGGCCTAGAGTGGCACCGGCCGGTGGCGTGGCGCCAGCCTAGGGACGTCTACACAGTCACGTCGTGATCGCCTATCCACAGGCGAGCGGATCTTCGGCAAGTCTCAGCTGGGGAACGAGCTGACCGTCGAAGGATCAGTGCAAGCGCGGAGAGTCCATCGAACGGCTCTCACGACAGGAGTTGCTTCTTGATCTCTTCCTGCGGAATCAGCTCGCTGGCTTCGGACTGCATGAGGCCCTGTTCAATCTTTGCGAGGAAGCAGAGGCGTTCAATCGCATCCTCGAACGTGGCATCGTCCGGAAGACTTCCAAGGACCTGGATCGCGGTCTGCTTAGCGGTTCGCCCGGGCATCGCCGCAGACTAGCAATGACCCGACAGCGTGACCGCGCGGCGGCGGAGTCATCGGTCGTGGCGTTGTAATTGCGACCCACCGCTGAGGAGTTCGACCAGCGGTGGCCCGCACGCAGCGGCAGGCTCGCTGCGTTTGCGCGGATACTCGGCCGACGACAGCCGCTATTCCCGTCAGCCTCTTCGTCAGGCAGCGTCTGCGTGGAGTCGAGAGGGCGCGCCCAGCGAAACTCTCGGGAACTCGTCATAGGTTTGCCCATTGAGCACCCTTCCCGTCGCCTTCTTCCGCACGCCGCCCCACTGTTTGAAGAAAAACGGGATCTCCGCGGATCGGCATTGCGTGAGCAGCGACTGTGCCCAAGACGGGTCCATTGGCCGCGCACGAGGGCCCGATTCACCTCCGGCAATCACCCAGTGGATCCCGCTTAGATCGAGATTTTCAAGCGGCCCGATGAGAGGTTCGCAGGAGAGAAATCGGGTAGCAGCAGGGACTTGCCTGAGATGATCGATTCGATCGGATGTACGCATGTGCTCAACGCTGACGCCCATCCAAAGATTGGTAGGCCATTCGAGCTTTCCGGCTATCTGCAGGAGGCGACCGCTTCGCTTTGTCAGAATTTGAAACACATGACTGTGCGCAGCAGCAACTGTGCGGAAGACCTGCTGAATGAACTCAAGCGGAACCTCCTTGTGAAAGAGATCGCTCATCGAGTTCACAAAGACCCGCTTGGAGCCGCGCCAGCGAAGTGGTTCCTCGAGTAGATCTGGATGAAGCGTTGGCTCAAATCCGTTCCGGTATCGGTCAACGCCCATGGCTCTTAGACGCTTTGCCATCCGCTCCGCGTAACAGTGCTTGCAGCCCTGGCTGATCTTTGTGCAACCCGTGACCGGGTTCCAAGTGAGATCGGTCCATTCGATATCCGACACACCGGCCATCATGAACCCCCGAGTATGTGGTCCGCGATCTTGATCGCGGTCTTGGCGCCCTTCTCGTTTGCGGAGGCAAAGCAGAGGAGGAAAAGGGGGCTGTTCCTTGAATTGCAGAGACGAAGCGAAGTGTCGGCCACGCCGCAGAAGCAAGTGGCAAGGCGTCGCTTGAAGAAGTCGGAGATCGACTTGAAGGTCGCGATCTTCTCAACACTCGGAGCCTCATCAAGCAGGCTCATCTGCGCTGATGGTTCGTAGAACTCCGCCTTCCACTCGTCCGTCCCGAAACAGCGTGTGAGTGCATCGGACCACCCTTCAGGGGGAAGTTGGCGCTTCATAAGAAGACGATTGACAGCCTGGCCCAGCGGAAAGAGTACCCACAGGTCGACTGCCTTGGTCTGGCCGAGCGCTTCGATCGTCGACCATTCGACGGACATGCCGTACGGATCGAGGAAGACCACTGCGCGGTTCGAATCCCAGTCTGTCTCTCGCGCGAAGCGCATCAGCGCGCCGTTCGCGTTCTCTCGCACGATGCGGATGCGATCAGACTTGTCGGCGTGCTGAACGCGCAACGCGTTCAGATCCTCGGCCTTATCCGCGTCCACCTCGATAAAGATGTAGCGATCGAAGTCCGGCTGCACGTCGAGTGCGATCGCCGCACTTCCCTTCTTGAAGGCGCTCGCTTCAGGATCGGTGTCGACCTCGGGAATGAGCCTTGATTCCACGGGATGGGCGCCAGATGGAATGTGGCGCCCGGTCCCAGCAAAGGCATCCACGTAAGTTGTCCGGAAGTAACGCGCCTTCTCATTGCCTCGGAAGATTGCCGTGTAGGCACAAAGATACTTCCGCACTCGCTCTAGCTTCTCGTCGGTCCATGCCCCGCCGAATTGATGCTCAGGTGTCATGACTCATGCCTCGCGAGTTCGAACCCTGCAGTAGCAGCGTGACGGATGCGGTCACAGGAGGGTTTCTGAATCGCGAGGCATGTCAGATTCGCTGGCTGGCAGGACGACGCGTTCCTACTCCCTCAGTTTGCGCAGCGGCACCCACACACCGCGCTCGTTCCGGTAGTGCCAGAAGGTCCAGCCGTTGCGCTGCCCGCCGAGCGCAGCCCTAGCAGCACTTGTCGGCGTCTCATACAGATTGCTGCGGTAGCTGATTCGTCCATCTTTTCTCAACACCGCGCGATAGACCTTGTTCGAGCGATGGCCTTGTAGCACCCGACGGTGCTCCACCAAGCCGGCGAGTACACGTGTCCCCCTTGATTGCGAGGACTTCTGACGACTTCGCTTCCGAAGTGATCGGCCACCAAGAAGGCTTGCCCGGTTGTCCGCGTCTTGTTTCCTCATCGCGTCTTCAAGCCGTGGAATCAGGTTCTCAGCGGCCGCAAGACGGCCGTGCACCTTGTTTCCTGCAGGATTCATGATGCGGAGCAGCAAGGATTCCAGTTCTCTCATGTGCTTCGCGCGCGCGGTCAGATAGACGCTGAATCGGTCCCACCCTCCGTTGTGCCGGTCGCGGAGATGCTGCTTGATTCGGCCCATCAGATTGCCGGCAAGGCCAACGTAATAGAGCTTGTTCTTGCGATAGAGCGCGTAGACGCCGGCGCGCCGCCGGATGAGTTCCCGCATGGCGTCGGGATACTCCGCAAGGACGCGGGGAGAGACTCTTTCGAGATGCTCGATCAAAAGCCTTCGCGCCCTTCGGGGCTGCCCCTTACGCGCAGTTCTCTTCGCTGCCATTACGCCTCACGACGGCCAATTGGCGAAACAACGGCCGCCGATTAATCCGTCTACCGCTTCCTCTTCGACAATTCCCCAAGCCGCCCCGCCGGATGCCGCGCGTGATACTCGTCGTGCGTGAAGCCACGCGCCGTCTCGAGACCCGCCGACAGCGTAGTGAGTACGACCAGCGCCGCGGCAATGCTCGCGCGCGGCGCGAGCCCGAGTCCGCCGCCTTCGCGCGCAACGCCCGCATCGAGCACGAGATCCGCCGTGACCGCGAGCGGCGACTTTCCGTCGCCGGTGATCGCGATCACACGCGCGCCGAGGCCGCGCACTGCGCCGACCGCCGCGAGCAGTTCCTGCGTGCGACCGCTGTTGCTGATCGCAATCACGACGTCGCCCGGCACCACCTGCCCGGCGCTGCCGTGCACCGCTTCGGTGGCGTGCAGGAATGCGGTGGGCGTGCCGGTCGACGACAGCAGCGAGGCGCCGTAGCGCGCCAGGTGCTCGGGTTTGCCGACGCCCGTCACGTGTACGCGTCCGCCGCGCGTTTCGGCGTCGCGGATCAACGTGAGCGCAGCCTGGTAGCTCGCGATGTCGATTCGCTCGCGTTGCGCGGCGAGTTCGGCCTGCACGACGTCGAAGGCGGCGAGCATCTCGTCGGCGGTGGGATCGGGCGGCTTGGCGCGCGGTTCGAAGCGCGCGCCCTGATAGAGCTCGAGCGTGCGCCAGCGCGCCCACACGGCGTCCGCCGGGAACGCGCCGAGTCGCTCGACGCAGGCCGCGCCCGCGGCGTTGCCGAGCTTTGCGGCGTCTTCCCAGCCGAGTCCCTGGTGCAGGCCTGCGAGCAGGCCACCGAAAAAGGCGTCACCGGCGCCGGTGGTGTCGACGGCGTGCACGCGCGGTGCGGCGACGCTTCCTTCGAAGGTGTCCGCTGCTACGGCGCAACCCGCTGCGCCATCGGTCACGACCACTGCTTTGTTGCCGAAGCGCTTGCGCAGGCGGCGCGCGAGGTCGAGCGGCTCGGCGGCGGTGACGCCGCACAGTTCGAGCGCGGCGCGCTTCGAGGGTTTCAGCAGATCGGCAGCGCTGAGTACCGCATGCAGCGTCTTCTCATCGCCGAGGCTCGGCACGGCTTCGGACGGAGGCACGTCGAGATCGACGGTGGTCTGCAGGCCGGCGGCGTGCGCGAGCGTGAGCGCTTCGAGCACCGCGCCGAGCGGCACCTGGTGCACTTCGGTGGTGAGCCGCGCGCCGCGCGCGATGAAGAGCGCGTGCTCTTCGCGAACGTGCGCAGCGGTGGTTTCGGCGCTGGCGGCGGGGTCGAAGTAGATCGCGCGTTCGCCGCCGGGCTCGACGAAGATCGCCGCAACGGACGAGGCGGAGCCGTCGAGCACCAGGTGATGCTCGATGCCCGCGCGGTCCATCGCGGAGCGCAGCAGGCGGCCGTTTTCGTCGTCGGCGCCTTTGCCGAAGATGCCGGTTCGCAGGCCGAGCGCGCTGGCCCAGCCGAGCTGGTTCAGGATCACGCCGCCAATGAAGGTCCTGACCGAAGCGCCGCCGGGTTCGGATTGCAGCGGGCCCTTCTGATCGGGACCGAGGATGCGCGCGGCGCGGTGGACGCGGTCGACCACCATGGAGCCGATGCCGACGAGATCGAGCCCGGGCCCGATGAGCGTCGCCGCTCGGCTTTGCCTCGCTACGCGGGACGCGGCCGAGTCCATGACCTCGCCGCTCGGCTTTGCCTCGCTACGCGGGACGTGGCGGGGCGGCGGCTTTGAACTCACATCGTCCTCAGGCCGCCTTCGCGCTCGACCACGATCGGCTCGACGCCGGGAGCGATGCTCACCCACGGCGCACGGATCCGGCGCGCGGAAAGCTCGCGGACGCGGTCGAAGACTTTGTCGAAGGCGTCCGCGTCGGGTCGCGTCAGGAACGGCGTGCCCGGCGCCACGAGGTCGCTCGAGATCACGCCGAGCGTGCACAACGCACGTTTGAGACACGCGATGGTGCGGCGACCGCCCGCTGCGCGCGTGCCTTCGCGAAACGCTTCGACCACTTCGTAAACCTGTTGCATGCGCTCGACGTCGCCCGCGCGGCACACCTGCCAGGCGCGCGCCCACTCGCGCGGCAATACGTTGGCGGGTCCCGCAACCACGCCGGCCGGCATCGCGCCCGAAAGGCGCCAGCGATTCCAGTGATCGACGACGGTGCCGGCGATGCCGGTGCGCGGGCGGAACAGATCGAAGATCAGCATCGCGTCCCCGACGTAGATCGCGAACTCGCCGCGCTCGTTGAAGCTGGCCGCGGCCTTCGTGTAGTTGCCGAGCACCTTGCGCGGCGCCGACACCTTGATGCCGCGCACGAAGTCGAGCCGCGACAGCGCCTTCACCTGGCGCGTGCGCAGGTGCGGGACGTTCGGATCGACGGCGATGTCGGCGTTGTCGTACAGATAGATCGGAATGCGGCGCGACTGCGCGTCGAGCACGTCGGCGACCTCGCGCGCGACGAAGCGGACCGGATCGTCGATGCCCTGGATCGAGAGCGGCGCCAGCACCGCCGCGGCGGCGCCGGCCGCCACGGCCACTTCGAGGTTCTCGAGCGTCTCCTCGGGACTCGGCGCGGTGATGCCCGCCCAGAGTTCGACGTCGCGCTCCGCGCGGCTGCCGCGGAGCCGCGTGTTGGCCTTGGCGACTTCCTCCGCGCAGACCTGGATCACGCGCTGACGAACGCGGTTGTGGATGCGGTCCCATTCGCCGGTGGTTCCCGCGGCGAATACGACGTCGGCGCCGTAGCCGCCCTGGATCACGTAGCGGACGAGCGAGCGCTGATCCTGTTCGATCAGTTCGCATGCGTCGTCCAGCACGGTGACGACCGGAACCGAGAGACCTTTACGCGGTCGCGTGTCTTCGACAGAGCGCAGTGTGCGTCCCTCCCCCTTGCGTGGACTCCCGCTGGGTGGCCCCAGGATGGCGCAAGGATTCGAAGCGGTCATCCGGGTCGCGCTTTACGGGGCGGGGGTGACGGCTTTCACGTCGATGCGATAGCTCGGCCCGCTGGCGGCACGTACTTCGATCCAGGCCGGGAAGCGGATGCCTTCGCCCTTCTTGGGACTGCCGAAGCGGTATTGCGTGTCCGCGCCGTCGTCGATGCGGACCGGCTGCTGCGAGTCCTGATCGACCCACAGCGACGCGCGCGTGTTGGCGTCGAACGCGCCCATCTCGCGACCGCCGAGAACCCAGCAATCGTACGCACCCTCCATGCCCAGATCGACGAGCTTCGGATCGCCGCCGATCGTGCGCAACGCCTCGGCAACCGCAAGCCCGCTCGAGGCTTGCAGCAGCGCGAGGGGCGGCAGCAGCCGCAACGGCTGTTTGACACGCGCCCCAGCGCGCGTGGCCTGGTAGTCGGTCGCGGTGCGCTCGTGCATTTCGACGGTGCCATCGGCCCAAGTGATGCCGAGGCGCGCGTGACCATTCGGCTCGACACGCGCGGTACCGGTCGCGGCGACGACGCCATCGGCGCCGACCAGCGCGATGTCGAGGCTCAGCGCGCGCGTCCGCGACGCAGTACTGTTGTCCTGCGCGACGATGCTCCAGGCGCTCTCCGGTGCGGGAATCCAGGCGTTGGCCGCGCCGGCATACGCGAACGCGAGCGCGGCGATCCGTAGCGCTGCCCGGAAGTCGCGTCGTTGAGCCGACCTCATTTCGCGAGCTTGGTGCGCCCGGCGTAGCGCGCGCGCGGACCCAGCTCAGACTCGATGCGCAGCAGCTGGTTGTACTTGCAGATGCGATCGGTGCGCGACGCCGAGCCGGTCTTGATCTGGCCGACACCGGTCGCGACGGCGAGGTCGGCGATCGTGGTGTCCTCGGTCTCGCCCGAGCGGTGCGACGCGATCGCCGCGTAGCCGGCGTCTTGCGCGATGCGAATCGCTTCGAGCGTCTCGCTGAGCGTCCCGATCTGGTTCACCTTGACGAGGATCGCGTTGCCGACCTTCAACTCGATGCCTTTGCGCAGGATCGCGGGGTTCGTGACGAAGAGATCGTCGCCGACGATCTGGCAGCGGCCGCCCAGCTTTTGCGTGAGCCGCGCCCAGCCGTCCCAGTCGCTCTCGCCGAGACCGTCCTCGATCGACACGATCGGGTAGCGCGCGCACCACTCGGCCCAGAACTCGATCAGCTCGTCACTGCCGAGCGTCGCGCCTTCGCCGGCGAGCACGTAGCGGCCGTCCTTGTGGAACTCGGACGCCGCCGGGTCGAGCGCGATCGCAACGTCGTCGCCGGGCCGATAGCCGGCCTTCTCGATCGCGGTGAGCACCAATTCGATCGCTTCGCGGTTGCTCGACAGGTTCGGCGCGAAGCCGCCTTCGTCGCCGACCGCGGTCGAGTAGCCTTTCGCCTTCAACACGCCGGCCAGCGCGTGGAAGCATTCGGCGCCCCACCGAAGCGCTTCCGAAAAGGTCGGCGCACCGACCGGGAACACCATGAACTCCTGCAAGTCGACGTTGTTGTCGGCGTGCGCGCCGCCGTTCACGACGTTCATCATCGGCGCGGGCAGCAGCGTCGCGTCCTCGCCGCCGAGAAAGCGATAGAACGGAACGCCATTCGCAAGTGCAGCAGCGCGCGCCGCCGCGAGCGACACACCGAGGATCGCGTTCGCGCCGAGGCGCGACTTGGTCTCGGTGCCGTCGAGCGCGATCATACCGCCGTCGAGCGCGCCCTGTTCTTCGAGTCCGCCGAGCGCCATACCGACCACCGTCTGCGCGATCTCGCCGTTCACGTGCTCGACCGCACGGCGCACGCCCTTGCCGCCGTAGCGACGCGGATCGCCGTCGCGCAGTTCGAGCGCCTCACGCGAACCGGTCGATGCGCCGGACGGCACGTCGGCGCGCCCGACGTGGCCGGTCGACGCCGTCACTTCGACCTCGACGGTGGGGTTGCCGCGCGAGTCGAGAATCTCGCGGCCGAGTACACGCTGGATCGTCAGCTTCGCCATCTTTGTGACCTCGCCGCTCGCCTCTGGCTCGCTACGCGGGCCACATGACCTCGCCGCTCGCTTGCCGCTCGCTACGCGGGACGGGCCGCGCTCTGGCGGGTGGGCCTGCTCCGCTGCTTGGGGGCGGGAACCTAGGACGCGAGCGCGCGGGGCACCACAACCGGAACGCCATCCGTCGCGATCGAGACTTCGGCCTCGATGCCGAACGCGGCGCGCAGCGTCGCGGGCGTCAGCACCTCGCGCGGCGGGCCGCTCGCGAGGATGCGGCCGCCGCCGAGCAGCACCAGACGGTCGCAGAAGCGCGCGGCGACGCCGAGATCGTGCGAGACGACCAGCGCGCTGGCGCCGGCGGCCGCGAGTTCGCGGACCACCGTCAGCACTTCGAGCCGGTGGCGCAGATCGAGAAACGCGGTGGGCTCGTCGAGCAGCAGCAGCCGCGGCTGCTGGGCCAGCGCGCGCGCGACCATCGCGAGCTGGCGTTCGCCGCCGGACAGCGTCAGCACGGAGCGATCGGCCAGCGCGGCGATCCCCATCCGATCGAGCGCCGCGCGCGCCACATCGAGATCGTGCGCGCCCTCGAAGCCGAGCCAGCCGAGATGCGGCGTGCGCCCCATCAACACCAGCTCGGCGACCGAAAACGGGAACGGCACCTGGGTGTCCTGCGGCACCCATGCGACGATGCGGGCGCGCTCGCGGCGCTCGATGGAAGCGAGTACGCGACCGTCGAGCAGCACGCGGCCGGCATCGGGCGCGAGCGCGCCGCACGCGACGCGGAGCAGCGTCGTCTTGCCGGCACCGTTGCGACCGAGTACTCCGACCACCTCGCCCGGCGCGACGCTGAGATCGACGCCGTCGAGCACCGCGCGCGGACCGAGCTGCGCAGCGACGCCGGCGAGTTCGAGTCGCGCGCTCACGCGATGAGTCCGCGGCGCTGCTGTCGGCGCATCAACGCGAGGAAGAGCGGTCCGCCGACGAGCGCGGTGATCGCGCCGACCGGCAGCTCGCGACCAGGCAGCACGCTACGCGCCGCCGCATCGCAAACGATCAGGAAGGCCGCACCCGCGAGCGCGGAAGCCGGAACCAGCAGCCGGTGATCCGGTCCGAGCACCAGGCGCAGTGCATGCGGGACGATCAGCCCGACGAAACCGATCAGCCCCGAGACCGATACCGCGGCGCCGACCATCAGTGCGGTCGCGAACAACAAGATGCGCTTCGAGACTTCGACCGGAATGCCCAACTGTTCAGCGCTCTCGTCGCCGAGCGCGAGCAGGTTGAGCGTGCGCGAAAGCGGCAGCGCACAGGCGAGCCCGAGCGCGAACAGCAGAGCCAACGGGATCAGCAACTCGGTGCGCGCCGACGCGAGGTTGCCGATCAGCCACAGAAAGATGCTGGTGCCCTCGGCCATGCCGCCGAGCGACGCGAGGAACACGATCGCTGCCGACGCAAAGGCGTTGAAGACGACGCCGGTCAGCAGCAGCGTCGTCGCGGCGAGTCGCCCACGCAGGCCCGCGGCGCCGAACAGCAACGCGGTCGTCGCGAGTGCGCCGCCGAACGCGGCGATCGGCACCGCGCCAACGCCGAAGCCGAGCGCGTGCCCGAGACTCAATACGGCGACGCCGCCGAGCGCCGCGCCGCCCGAGATGCCGAGCACGAACGGATCCGCGAGCGGATTGCGCAACAGCGCCTGGAACACGACACCCGCGACCGACAGCGAAGCGCCGACGAGCCCACCGACCACCACGCGCGGCAGGCGAATGCGGCGCACGATGTCCGCGGCGGGTCCCATCGCTTCGGCGTCGAAGAGCGCATCGAACGCTTCGCGAAGCGACACGGAACTCGGTCCCCACGCAAGACCGACCGCGATCGCCGCAACTAGCGCGAGCGACAGCGCGGCCAGCACCGCGAACAGGCGCGCGGGTCGCAGCACCTTCACGGCGCGATCTCGAGGTCGAGCGGCAGCGCGTCGCCGTGCAGCGCACGCGCGAGCTTCAGCAGCGCGCGATCGAGATCGGGACCGGGGAGAGTCACGTCGCCCGCATCGATCGCGACGACGCGGCGCTGCGCCACCGCCGGGATCGACGGCCAGCGCGCCCAGAACGTCGCGGCCGGCGCGGGATCGGAGTCGCTGTCCAGTATGATTTGGGGCGCGACGCCGACCAGCCACTCGACCGACGTGCGCGGCCAGGTTTCGCCGAGCGCCGCGCCGAGATTGCGCGCCCCGGCCATCGTGATCATCTCGTCGAGGAACGAGCCGCCTCCGACCACGAAGAGCGGTTCGCGCTGCAACACCAACACGGCGCTGAGCGGTGGGCGACCCGCGACGGCGCGCTCCACGGCGCGCTGCGTGCGGCGGATCGCATCGACGCGCGCCTTCGCCTCGGTCTGGTGTCCTACGCGCTTTCCCAGCGCGAGAATCGTTTCGAGCACCTGCTCGAAGCGGACCGGATCATATTCCTGAACGGAAAGGCCCAACTGTGTGAGGCGTGTGCGGAACTCGCGTTGTTCGAAGCTCGGCACCAACACGACCAGGTCTGGCCTGAGCGCCACCACCGATTCGAGGCTCGGGGAGTAGAGCCCGCCCACGCGCGGCAGCGACGACACGGCCGGTTCGGCGCGTGCCGAGAACTCATCGACGCCGACGAGCGTGTCGCGCGCACCGATCGCGACCAGCATGCGCGTCAGCGACGGGTTCATCGAAACGATGCGCTGCGCGGGCGCGTCGGCGGCGGCGTCTGAAGCCGCCGCGATCGCAAACAGCAACGAGAGGGCGACGACGCACGGGCGGAGCATGGCGAGCCAAGGTAGCCGCGCGAAGCTCGGGCGTGCGATGAGTGCCGGGAGCCGCAGCTGCGGCTCCCGGCACTGGCCCGCATGCGACTCGCTACGGCTTTGCCGTCGCGCTGCTCGCCGTGTCGCTCGACACGCGCAGGTGCGGCCGCAGCTTCTCCATCTGCGCGGGACCGATCCCGCGCACGTCGACCAGCTCGTCGACGCTCTTGAAGCCGCCGCGCGCCTTGCGTGCCTCGACGATCGCCTCGGCCTTCTTCGCGCCGATACCCGGCAGCGCTTCGAGTTCACCCGCGGTGGCGGTGTTCAGATTCACCACGGCGGGGCGCTCGTCCGCGCTGGGGGGTGCAGCGCTCGCGAGCGGCGCTGCAGCGGCGAGGGCCGAGAGGACGGTCAACGCGAACACGCGCCGTCGCCAGCCGGTCCATCCGGCGTTCTGCTTCATCATCGGAGTCTCCCACGGGACCGTGGGGTGAACCTGGGCCGCTCAGTTTTCGCGAGCGGCGGCAAAATCCGCGGCGGCCAGTAGCGCCTGCTTCGCGGCGCCGTCGGGGAACGGCGCTATCGCCGCACGCGCGCGCGCGACATGTTCTTCCGCGCGGCGCACCGCGTCCGCGACGGCGCGATAGCGCGTCACCACGGCGAGGGCCGGCTCGAGATCGGCTTCGCTCGGCGATTGCAGCTCGTGCTGGTCGCGGCGCGCGGCCGCCTTCAGCACGCGCTCGATCGCTTCGCGTTCTTCCGCGTTGCAGCGCTTCAACGCGAGCAGCAGCGGCAGCGTCACCTTGCCCTCGCGGAGATCCGTGTAGCGCTCCTTGCCGAGCACATCGGCGCCGGCTTCGTAGTCGAGCGCGTCGTCGCGGATCTGGAACGCGAGGCCCAGCTCGCGACCGTACTCGGCGAGGCGGCGGCGCTCCGCGCGCGTGACGCCACCGAGGATCGCGCCGGCTTCGCTCGCGGCGCCGAGCAGCGCGGCGCTCTTGCGCTCGATCACCGCGTAGTAGTGCTGCTCCGTCACGCTGGGATCGAAACTCCGCTGCAGCTGCAGGATCTCGCCTTCGGCCATCAGCCGGATCGTGTTCGAGAACACCCAGAGAATGTCGAGATCGCCGTCTTCGACGATCATCGTCGAGGCGCGTGCGTAAAAGAAATCGCCCGCGAGCACGGCGCGACGATTGCCCCAGAGCGCCATGGCCGAGGAGCGACCGCGGCGCAGCGGCGAGGCATCGACGACGTCGTCGTGAAGCAGCGTCGCGGTGTGCAGCAGCTCGACGGCAGCGGCGACCTGCACGCGTCGCGTTCCAGTGTAGCCACAGAGCTCCGCGGCGAGCAGCACGATCGCCGGTCGCACGCGCTTGCCGCCCGACGAGAGCACGTGATCGCCGACTGCGGCGATCACTTCGGCCTCGGTCTCGAGCTGCTCGCGCATCGCGCGCTCGACCAGGTCGAGTGTCTCGGCCACGTGATCGAGCGCGGCACCGAATGCGGAGGGGGCAGCCGACATCGCGTCGCAGCCTAGCCAGCGAGGCTGGCAGCGTCAAACCGGAGAACGGGCGGAAACGGTCGGATTGCCGCTGGAATCGGGCTTTTCAATGGGGCGGTCGCATGGTGCCCGATGCGTGCAACCACGCGACTGCGTCGGCGACGCTGTCGACCGCCACCAGCTGCGCACCCGGTGAATTGGGGGGCGCGCTCGACCCGATCGACTTCGCTCGCCGTTGGCTCGCCGCGCGCTCGCTGCGCTCGCTTGCGGGCACAAGGATTCGTGTGAAGCCGAGTCGCGCGGCTTCGCGTACTCGCGACTCGAGTCGCGCGACGCGCCGCACTTCGCCGCCGAGACCGATCTCGCCAATCGCGGCCGCATCGGGCGGCAGCGGCAGATCGAGTCGGCTCGACGCGATCGCGAGTGCGACGCCGAGATCCGCAGCGGGATCGGCGATGCGCACACCCCCGGTCGCATTCAGGTACACGTCGCAATTGAGCGCGTCGACACCACCGCGTCGCGCGAGTACCGCGAGCAACAGTGCGAGGCGCCCTTCATCGAAGCCGATCGCGGTGCGGCGCGCGGTGCCGTAGCTCGCCGGTGCGACCAGTGATTGCACTTCGAGCAGGATCGGTCGCGTGCCTTCGAGCAGCGGCACCACGCACGAACCGATCGCGCCGGCGCGTCGCTCGGAGAGAAACAATTCGCTCGGGTTGTCGACTACCTCGAGGCCCGCTTCGCCCATCGAGAAGACGCCGACTTCGAGCGTCGAACCGAAGCGATTCTTTGTTGCGCGCAGCACGCGATACGAATGACCGCGGTCGCCTTCGAACATCAGCACGACGTCGACCAGATGTTCGAGCACGCGCGGCCCGGCGAGCGCGCCGTCCTTCGTCACGTGGCCGATCAACACCACGGCGGCGCCGGTGGCCTTCGCGGCGGCTGCGAGCAGCGCCGCGCATTCGCGTACCTGCCCAACCGATCCCGCCGCCGATTCGACGCGCTCGGTCTGCATCGTCTGGATCGAATCGACGAGAACCAGCGCGGGCGACGTCATCCGCCACGGCTCCGCGATCGCTTCAGCGCGCGTCTCGGCGAGTAGCACCATGTCTTCGGGCAGCGCCGGCAATCGCTCCGCGCGCAAGCGAATCTGCTCGACGCTCTCCTCGCCACTCACGTAGAGGACGGTCGACCCAAGGGCTTGCAGACTCGCGGCGAGTTGCAGCGCGAGGGTCGACTTGCCAATGCCCGGTTCGCCGCCGAGCAGCACGACCGAGCCGGGCACGAGGCCGCCGCCGAGCACTCGATCGAGTTCGCCGATCCCCGTTCGCAGCCGCGGAGCGCCGCCGCTCGCGACGTCGCGCAACGCGATCGGCTTGGTCGAAGGCGCGAGGCCCGGCGAGGACGCGAGGAAGTCCGCGCCGCGCGGCGCCGGCGCATCGGAGTGCTCGACCAGCGTCGACCAGCCGCCGCAGGCCGGACATCGACCGAGCCAGCGCGCATGGTGGGCGCCGCATTCGGTGCAGGAATAAGACGAGCGGGGCTTCGCCACGGCCGCGCAGTCTAGCTGCCGGCCCGATGAGCTTCGCTCGCCTTCGGCTCGCTGCGCGCTCGCTGGGCTCGCTTGCGGTCGTCAACCCGGGATGCCCACCTCGGTTGACAGGCCCGGGCCGCTCGCGGACCTTGCCGCGATCTTGGAGGTGCCCCGTGTTCGATCGCTATTCTCGCCTCGCCGAGCGCGCGCTGCAGGGCGAGCCCCCGACGCGCGACGAGGCGCTGTGGATCCTCGACGCGCCGGACGTCGCACTGCTGCCGCTGCTGCATGCCGCGTCGGTTCCGCGCGAGCACCATTTCGGTCGCCGCGTGCAGGTGCACATCCTGAACAACGTCCAGAACGGGCTGTGCCCGGAAGACTGCGGCTACTGCTCGCAGTCGAGGGATTCGGCGGCGCCGATCCGCAAGTACCCGCTAAAGGATCGCCCCGACATCCTCGCCGAGGCCGAGCGCGCCGCCCGCGCCGGCGCGACGCGCTACTGCATGGTGATGTCGGGCCGCGGCCCGACGACCGAGCGCACGCACGAGATCGCCGACCTGGTGCGCGAGATCAAGTCGCGCTTCCCGATCGAAGTCTGCGTGTCGTGCGGCCTGATCGATGACGAGAAGGCGCGCATCCTCGCCGACGCGGGCCTCAATCGGCTGAACCACAACCTCAACACCAGCGAGCGCCACTACCCGGAGATCTGCTCGACGCACTCGTACCAGGACCGCATGCGCACGCTGCTCGCCGCAAAAAAGAACGGCATCGAGCCGTGCAGCGGCTTCATCCTCGGCATGGGCGAGACCAGCGCCGACGTGCTCGACGTCGCATTCGCGCTGCGCGAACTCGAGGTGCCGTCGATCCCGGTGAACTTCCTGGTGCCGATCGACGGCAACCCGGTCGTCGACGACGGCTCGCTGACGCCGGAGCGCTGCCTGCGCGCGCTCGCGCTGATGCGGCTGGTGAACCCGCGCGCGGAGATCCGCGCGGCGGGTGGTCGCGAAGGACACCTGCGATCGCTCGGGGCGCTGGTGCTGTGGCCGGCGAACTCGCTCTTCGTCGAGGGTTACCTGACGACGCGCGGCGACCAGGTCAACGAAACCTACAAGATGATCGCCGACGCCGGCTTCGAGGTGGACGGCAACCCGCTCTACTTCGACGAGCATCAGAACTCGACCGTGCACTTCCAGATTCCGGGCGGCGGCGACGAAGTGCTGCGCCCAGAGATCCTGGCGGAGCGGCGAGGCGTCGCGCCCAGGGCGAGCTGATCGCGGTGTCCGTCGACGACGTCGCCCGCGAGAAGCTCGGCGCGATTCGCGCGCGCGGGACCTATCGCCGGATGCGCGTGCTCGACGGCGCGCAGGCGCCGCGGATGATCGTAGACGGTCGCGACGTGTTGCTCTTCGCTGGCAGCAACTACCTCGATCTCGCGCAGCATCCCGAAGTCGTCGAGGCGTCGGTGCGCGCGGCGCGCGACTACGGCTGTGCGGCCGGCGGCTCGCGACTGATCACCGGCAATTTGACGCTCCACGAGCGACTCGAAGAGGAGTTGGCTGCGTTCTTCGACACGCCCGCGGCGCTGGCGTTCTCGACCGGCTACATGGCGAACGCCGGCGTGATCCCGGCGTTGGTCGGGCCGCAAGACGCGGTCGTCTCGGACGCGCTGGTACACGCCTCGTTGATCGACGGCTGCAAGCTCGCGCGCGCCGCGGTGCACGTCTTCGAGCACGGCGATGCGGACTCGCTCGATGCGGTGCTGCGCACGGCAAAGGCATCGCACCGGCGCGTACTGGTGGTGCTCGACGGCGTTTACAGCATGGACGGCGATCTCGCGCCGCTGCGCGAACTGGTGCCGGTCGCACGGCGCCACGACGCAATGGTGATGTTGGACGACGCGCATGGCGCCTTCGCGCTCGGCGCGAACGGACGCGGGACGGCCGAACTGCTCGATGTCGCGGGCGGCATCGACGTGCTGGTCGGCACGCTCGGCAAGGCGCTCGGCTCGTTCGGCGCGTTCGTCGCGGGTTCGGCGGCGTTGCGCGAGTTGCTGATCAACACCGCCCGTCCGTTCATCTTCTCGTGCGCGCTCGCGCCGCCGCAGGTCGAAGCGGCGCGCGCCGCGCTGTGCATCGTCGCGCGCGAGCCGTGGCGGCGCGAGCGTCTGCAAGCGAACGCCGCGCGGCTACGCGAAGGGCTCGCGTCGCGCGGCATCTCGACCGCGCCGAGCACCACGCACATCGTGCCGGTCGAGATCGGCGACAACGCGACCACGATGACGACCTGCGAACGCCTGCTCGAGCGCGGTTTCTACGCGCAAGGCATCCGCTGGCCGTCGGTTCCGGAAGGCACTGCCCGGCTGCGCATCACACCGATGGCGACGCACGAAGAGTCGGAAATCGACGCCTTTGCCGCCGCGCTCGCGGATGCGCTGCGCGCCCAGACAGTGGCGGCGGAAGGGCGATCGACTCGTGTCGGCTAGCAGCACCCGAGGTCTTTTCGTCACCGGCACCGACACGGGCGTCGGCAAGACCGTCGTCTGCTGTGCGATCGCCGAGGGGCTGCGCAGGCGTCACCTCGACATCGGCGTGATGAAGCCAATCGAGACGGGGGTCGGGCCCCAGGGTCCTCTCGACGCAATCTCGCTCTGCGAGGCGGCCGGCGTCAGCGATTCGCTGGATCTCGTCTGCCCGCAGCGCTTCGAGCTACCCGCCGCACCGCGCGTCGCCGCTGCACGGGAGGGGCGCATCGTCGACCTCGACGCGATCCGAGCCGCTCACGCGGAACTCGCACGGCGTCACGCGCTGCTGCTGATCGAGGGAGCCGGCGGGATCCTCGTTCCGATTCACGCGGACTACTCGATGGCCGATCTAGCGGCCGAGTTCGATGCGCCGCTGGTGGTCGTGACGCGCGCGTCATTGGGAACCATCAATCACACGCTGCTGACGCTCGAAGCGATCGAGCGGCGCGGTCTCGCGCTCGCAGGAGTCGTGATCTCGCACGGTCCGCGCCCGATCTCTTCTTCCGACCGGGCGAATCTGGGTGCGCTGCACGAGTCGCTCGGCGCGCGCCTGGTCGGCGAGATCGAGTCGCTGCCGCCCGAGGCTTCGGTGCCGGCGGGCGCGATCGATTTCGATCGCTTGCTCGCGGGCTGAGCCTTCAGCGCGGTTTCGCGCGGAAGACTTCGCGACCACCGACCCATGTCGCGACCACTTCGCCCGCGGCCGAAAGCGCGACGAGGTCCGCACGCGCGCCGACCCGGAGCGTTCCATGCGCGCGCTCGATGCCCAGCAGCCGCGCCGGTCGCAGCGTGCATGCGGCGATCGCTTGCTGCGGATTCATCACGTGCCAGCGCTCGACGTTGCGGATCGCCACGTCCAGCGTGAGCAGCGACCCGGCGAGGCGGCCGTCGGGAAGCTGCCAGGCGACGCCATCGCTGGTCAGTCGCTCGGCGCCGAGCCATGCGGGCGTAGTGGATGCCGTCTCGGGAAGGTCGATGCGGTCGCTGATCAGCAGCAGCCGGTCGCGTTTTGCGCGCGCGGCGAGGCGCAGCCAATCGGGATGGACGTGGGCGCCGTCGGCGATGACGTCGCAACTGATGCGCTCCTCCTCGAGGACGAGGCGGGCGAAGCCGTCGGCGTGTGGGTCGCTCGTGGCGTCGCGATGCCGCCGCGAGCCCATCGCGTTGAAGAGGTGCGTCGCGTGGCAGGCGCCATTTGCGACGGAGGCGCGGAGGTCCGCGTCATTCGCGAGCGTGTGGCCGACGGCGATCGCGACGCCGCGGCGCACGAGGTCGGCCTCGAGTCGGCGAGCTCCGGGTAGCTCGGGCGCCAGCGTGACGAGTCGGAGCGCGGCGCCCGCGCGGTCGAAGATCGCGGCACCCTCGGCGGGGTCGTAAGGCCGGATGCCGTCGGGCGGCTGCGCGCCGGCAGCTTCGGGTCGGATCCACGGACCTTCGAGGTGGAGTCCGATCGGCACGGCGCCGGGCCACTGCGTTTCTGCGAGCGCAGTCGCGAGGCGCTCGATGCGCAGTCGCAGCTCGGGCGCCGGCCAGGCGACGGTAGTGACGAGAAACGCCGTCACGCCATGACGCGCGAGTGACGCGCTGGCTCGACGCAGAGCGCCTGCTGCGTCATCGATCGGGCAGGCCGCGACTTCGCCATGGAAATGGACATCGACGAAACCGGGGGCCAGCCGGGCGCCGGCGAGCGAAATCGCTTCCGCGTCGGCCGGCGCGGGATCGCCTGGGCCGATTCGCGCGGCAATGCGGCCGTCCTCGATCAGCAGCGAGCCCGCGACTGCGGCGGGCGCCGCGGGGTCGACGAGGAGGGCGTTGTGGAGCCAGGCCCGATTCATGCGGCCCCCATTCTAGTGGATGCCCCGCCGGGGGATTCCAACCTCAAGCGGGCTCCGCGGCGTTCCGATTCGAAGCGCGTGCCGAATGCGCCGCCGCCCTCCACTACCGTCAACGTGGCCGAGGACATGGTCGTCCTCGACAACAAGATCAAGCAGCTGAAGTTCGAGTACGACCAGTATTTCATTGGTTCGCGGCCGCGCGAGCCGGTGCTGACGCGCGCCGAAGTGAACAAACTGGTCACCCGCTACTCGAACACCGGCATCCAGAACACCGCTCTGCGCTTCAAGTTCAACACGTTGTGTTCGCGCCTCTTCGCGATGCGCCGGCAATGGGACGAAACGCTGCGCAAGATCGAAGCGGGCACCTACGAACGCCACATCTTCAAGGCGAAGCTGCACCAACGCGAGCGCGGCATCGACGAAGCGGTGCCGGCGGCGAACGACCCGACGTCGCAACGAAGCGCCGACGAGATCACGCTGGGCGGCACCGATCTCTTCGAGGCCTACCGGACCGCACGCGCGAGTTGCGGCGAGGACGTTTCCGGTGTCTCGCGTGCAAAGCTCGATCAGCTGGTCGCGAAACAGCGCGCCGCGATCCAGCAGAAGTACGGCTGCGCGGATGTTCGCTTCCGGGTCGTCGTCGAGGGCGGGAAGACGAAGCTGAAGGCGACGCCCGTCAAGCAATCGGACGGTTGACCTGCCGCGAGCACCACTCGGCTAGCAGGTTGCTGACAAACGTCGGACCGAGCCGAGCGCGGAGATTCGGGACGAGATCGAGGCGCGGAAGCGCAGCCGTAGCAAAGCTACGGCGAGCTTTCGCAACGAAGAGATCGGCCCGAAGATCCGTGTACGGCGACGGGAGAGGTTTGTCAGCAGCCTGCTAGATGGCGTGATGCTTTGCCGCCACCTGGATGCGGATCAGCGCGCGCTGGAG
>CAYGWM010000077.1:0-19866 GCA_964353555.1 uncultured Spirochaetales bacterium | reverse complement strand
GAAAGTGGACATTGAGATTCAGCGCGTCGCCGAAGCGTTGCACGAAGGTGACGGCACCGCCGTGCCCACGCAGGGTCGCCCATTGCCTCCGGGCGCGGCGGCGCAGCGAGGTGAACACTGACTGCACGAAGTCTCGAGTTCCTCGCGCACGACCTGGTAGAGCACGGTCGCTTCGGGCTTGCGGCGCGCGTAGCTCGGTCCTTCGATGCCGCCCGGATCGCAGAACGCGGGCGCGGGCGGGAGCGACGAGGAGCACACACCCGCTCGGACGTGCCAACATCATGCCGTGCGGTAGATGGCCTTTGCAGGCGCGAGGCGCTCGGCTGGACGCGAGACGCGTTCGCGCGTACGCGTCGCATGCGTCAACCCGCGTACCTGCGATGCCGGGACCCGGGTGCCCTCTCGCGACATCCGGCGAGCTGCCAGTGCGCAGGCCGGCGCCGACGCTCGGCCATCACCCCGAGTGCGTTCTCGGCGGCGTGATCGGAACGCGTCCGCACGGGCTATGAATTCCGCATGCCGATGAGCACCGACCTCGACCATCCCCCTCACGACCCCGCGCGCATCCTCGCCGCGCCCTTCCCCGAGCGCGTCCGGCTCTTGTGTCGCACCTGGGCGTCGCAGGCGCATCCGACGCCCTTCGTCGTGATCGCGCTCTACTGGGTGAAGTACCTGCTGCTCTACGTCGGAGGCTGGGCGTTCTTCGTTTCGTTCTCGAAGGGATCGGCCCCGATCGACGAGTGGGCGTTCTCGGCGGCGGCGTTCCAGAAGGCCGTGCTGTGGTCGATCTTCTACGAACTCGCCGGCTTCGGCTGCGGCATGGGGCCGATGAACGGCCGCTTCTCACCGCCGCTCGGCGGCTTCCTGCACTTCCTGCGCCCCGGCACGACGAAGTTGTCGCTGTTTCCCGCGCTGCCGCTGTTCGGCGGGATCCGCCGCACGGGGTTCGACGTCGCGCTCTACGCGGCGACGCAGCTGCTGCTGCTGCGGGCGCTCGTGGCGCCCGAGGTCACACCGGCGCTGCTGCTGCCGGGCTTCGTGCTGATCCCGCTGCTCGGCGTCGCGGACAAGACGCTGTTCCTGGCCGCGCGCGCCGAGCACTACTACGTCGCGCTCGTCTGCATGACCGTGGCCAGCAGCGATGCGCTGTGGATCTCGGCGTGCAAGGTGCTGTGGTGCGCGATCTGGTTCTGGGCCGCGACGTCGAAGGTCAACGACCACTTCCCGTCGGTGATCCTGGTGATGATGAACAACGGGCCGTTCTTCCCGAAGTGGCTGAAGCGGCGACTCTTCGTCGCGTACCCCGACGACCTGCGCCCCTCCGCGCTCGCCGCGACGATGGCGCGGATGGGTACGCTCACCGAGTACATGATCCCGGTGTTGCTGCTGCTGACGAGCCAGAGCCCGCTGCTCACCGCCGCGATGCTCATCGTGATGGCGGGCTTCCACGGCTTCATCGCACTGAACAATCCGAGCGGCATGCCGATCGAGTGGAACATCCTGATGATCTACGGCGGCATCTTCCTGTTCGGCTTCCATCCCGAAGCGAGCGTACTCGCGGTGGGCCAGATGCCTTGGCTCTGCTTGTTCCTGTTCTTCTGCCTCGTCGTCGTACCGTGCTTCGGCAACTTCGTGCCGGCGCGCGTCTCGTTCCTGCTCTCGATGCGGTACTACGCGGGCAACTGGGCCTACAACGTGTGGCTCTTCCGCAAGGGCAGCACGGCGAAGCTCGCGAAGCTCACCAAGGCCGCGGGCACGATGCGCGAGCAGCTCGAGAAACTGCTGCCCGATGCGACGTCCGTGGAGATGGCGCTCGCACTCTCGCTCTCGCACCGCTTCATGCACCTCGAGGGCCGGCCGCTCCTCGAGGCGCTGCCGCGCGCCGTCGACGACATCGACGACTACGAGTGGATCGACGGCGAGGTGCTCGGCGGCATGGTGCTCGGCTGGAACTTCGGCGACGGCCATCTGAACGGCGCACAGCTCCTCGACGCTGTGCAACAACAGTGTGGTTTCGAGCCGGGCGAGCTGCGCGTGGTGACGGTGGAGTCGCAGCCGCTCTTCGGCCGCACGATGCGCTGGCAGATCCTCGACGCGGCGAGCGGCGTGCTCGAGGAAGGCGAGACCGAGATCGCGCCGATGCGCGCGCTGCAGCCGTGGCCGACCGGCGCACACGCCGAAGCGTTGCTGCGCGGCCGGAGCGGCGCGAACGGGACGAGCTGAGGCTCAGCCGAGCGGCAGCGAGACCGTGACCGTGCCGATCGCGTGATCGCCGAGATCGTTCGCCGCGCGCACGGCCAGCTCGAGCACGCACTCACCGGCCGCGTCGCACTTCGCCGCGACGCGACCCGAGAAGCGCAGCGGCTTGCCGGGAACGGCGGGCGCGCCGAGGCGGATCTTGATGCTCGTCAGCATCGCCTCCGGCCCCGCCCGGTCGGTGACGTAGCGCGCCACGTAGCCGTTGGTGGTGAGAATGTTCATGAACAGGTCGGGGGCGCCCTGCGACTTCGCAAACACCAAATCGTGGTGCGCGGGCATGAAGTCGCGCGACGCGATCGCGCCGGCCACGATCACCGTCGAGGTGACGTTCAGCTCGAAGGGCGGCAGCTCGTCGCCGACGGTGATCTGACTCGGCTTCGGGGAACGCGTCGTCATCGGGGCGCCTTCAGCTTGGAGAGATCGATCGTGCTCGGGTCGAACTTCAGGATGCGAAAGAGCTGGCGACCGACGACTTCGCCTGCGGTCGTCCGGTAGGTCGTCATCCAGGTCACGAAGTAGCCCTGCCCGAGGCCGGTGGTCTTGCGCTTCGAGATCGACTCCACCTCGTTCGATTGCGTCAGGTGATCGCCCGGCCTGAGGTAGCGCACGAACTCGAACTCGGAGTTCGTGGCGAGAGTGCCGACGTAGCCGGCCTCGTCGAGGACACTGATCGGGTTGTCGAAGCGCATGTCGTTCGGCGCGCCGCCGCGCTCGGCGATGCCCTCGATCTTCGGGCGAGGCATGCCCCAGGTCTGCAGCATCGCCGGCGGCGCCACGATCCCAACGAAGCGGGTGGTCGCGGCGATCTCCCCGTCGAGATACACCGGATTGCGATCGTCGAGCGCATCGACCCAATGCCGGATCATCGGCACGTTGGCGGGATCGGGCGCCACCGAGGGTGGGCCCATCGCCTTTCCGACGTATTTTTCGACCCGCGCTCGGACGGGATCTGCTTCCGCTTCTGCCATCGAACCGCTCGCCCCCACCAGACGCGGTGCACTGCGCGACCGCGAGCGAGCGGAGTCTAATGCGATGGCCTTCGGATAGGGCGGCGGGGGGCTCGAATCCCTCCCTCGCGCCATTTGATCGAGGCTCGATCGCCACTCTCGCGTATCCTCCGATCCCGGAGGTCCCAGCCACGATGACGCAAGCAACCGACTCGAGCCATTTGCCCTCCAAGGGACAGGTCGGCGCCGATCCCTACGCGGTCCCCCTCGAGAAGATCGACGTCTCGGACTCGGAACTCTTCGAGACCGACACGCACTGGCGTTGGTTCGAGCGACTGCGCAAGGAGGCCCCGGTCCACTACTGCGCGGCGAGCGACTTCGGTCCGTACTGGTCGGTCACGCGCTATCACGACATCGTGCACGTGGAGAAGAACCCGGAGATCTACTCCTCGGCGCGCAGCATCGTCGTCGGCGATCCGGATCCCGCGTTCCCGCTGGAGGCCGGCTTCATCACGATGGACGGGGCCAAGCACCAGGCGCACCGCAGTGTGGTGCAGCCCGTCGCGTCGCCGCGCAATCTCACCGTGCTCGAACCGCTGATCCGCGAGCGCGCGCGCGAGATCCTCGCCGGACTCCCCGTCGGTGAGAGCTTCGACTGGGTCGATCGCGTCTCGATCGAGCTCACCACCGGCATGCTCGCGACGCTCTTCGACTTCCCCTATGCGGAGCGCCGCAAGCTCACGCACTGGTCGGACATGGCGACGGCCAGCCCGCTCCAGGCGGGCTCATGGACCGCGACCGAGGAGGCGCGCAAGACCGAGCTGCTGCAATGTCTCGCAGAGTTCACGGAGCTCTGGAAGCAGCGCGAGAATCGGCCGCCCACGGAGCGGCTCGACTTCATCACCGCGCTCGCAAATGCCCCCGCGACGCGCAGCATGGACCCGATGGAGTACCTCGGAACCCTGATCCTGTTGATCGTCGGCGGCAACGACACCACGCGGAATTCGATCACCGGCGGTGTGCTCGCGCTGAACGAGAACCCGCGCGAGTACCAGAAGCTGCGCGACGACCCGAAGCTGATCCCGAACATGGTGAGCGAGATGATTCGCTGGCAGACGCCGCTCGCGCACATGCGCCGCACGGCGACGCAGGACACGGAGCTCGCGGGCCAGGCGATCACAAAGGGCGACAAGGTGGTCATGTGGTACGTGTCCGCCAATCGCGACGACGCCGTCTTCGACCGGCCGAACGAGTTTCGGATCGATCGCGAGAATGCCCGCCAGCACCTCTCGTTCGGCATCGGCGTGCACTTCTGCATGGGCAGCCGCCTCGCCGAGATGCAGCTGCGCGTGTTGTGGGAGGAGCTGCTCGCGCGCTTCCGCGAGGTGGAGGTGGTCGGTCCGCCGCAGCGCGTGCGCTCGAACTTCGTGAAGGGGTACTCGTACCTGCCGGTGCGCATCCACCCCCGGTGAGGGCGCGCGGTGCCCGCGCTGCTACTCCGACGGCCGCCAGAACGGGACCGCGAGGCCTTCTCCACACTCGACGGAGTAGGCTTCGACGCGCATCCCGATGCGCACGCTCTCGACCGGGCAACCGGTGACGTTGCCCATCATGCGCACGCCTTCCTCGAGCTCCACCATCGCGACCGCATAGGGCAGCTCGTTCTTGAACGGCGCCTGCCCGTTCTGGCGGACGATCGTGAAGGTATGCACCACGCCGCGGCCCGAGGCCGTTGCCCAGGCGGTGTCGCCGCCACAGGCGGTGCAGAGAGCGCGCGGGTAGAACTGGCGATGACCGCAGGTGGGACAGCGCTGGTAGAGCAGCTCGCCGCGCGCGGCGGCCTCGAAGAAGGCGCGGTCGAGCGCGCCCGGCCCGAGCTCCGGTCGATCCCAGCTGCGGCCGCGGACGACTTCCATCGTCATCACTCCCTCCCCAGCACGACGGCGCCGATGCACGAGAGCCAACCGCCCGAGCCGACCGCGAGTGCGAGCTTCGCGTCCGGCACTTGGGCGTCCCCGGCTTCGCCGCGCAACTGCCGCACGGCCTCCGCGATCAGGAACAAGCCGCGCATGCCGGAGTGACACGCGGAGAGCCCTCCGCCGTCGGTGTTGAGCGGAAGGCGGCCACCGCGCCGCAGGTGTCCCTGCGCGACGAAGGCGCCGCCCTCCCCCTTCTTGCAGAAGCCGGCGTCCTCGAGCAGCACGAGCACGGTGATCGTGAAACTGTCGTAGAACTGGATGGTGTCGACGTCGCTCGGCCGCACACCCGCCCGGGCGAACGCTTCGGGAATGCACGTGGCGCCGGCCGACGTCGTGTAGTCCGGCATCTGCGAGATGTTCCAATGGGTCTGCGCGCCCGCCGCACCCAGCACCCGCACGGCGGGCTTGCGGAGATCGCGGGCGCGCTCGGCGGTGGTCATCAAGAAAGCGCCGCCTCCGTCCGTGACGACGCAGCAATCGAGCAGGTGCAGCGGGTCGGCAATCATGCGGCTCGCGAGCACGTCCGCGACCGCCATCGGATCGCGATACATCGCGTTCGGATTGAGCCCGGCGAACTCGCGCACGCCCACGGCGATCTCGGCGAGCTGCTCGGAGGTCGTGCCGAACTCGTGCATGTGTCGCTGCGCGACCATCGCGTAGCCACCGACGATCGGCAGGCCGTAGGGTGCCGCGTACAAATCCGCGCCGGTCACCTTCCCGAGGCCGCGGAAGCCGCCGGTTCCCAGCGTGCGCCCACGGCGCGACAGGAAGTCCGAGCCGTAGCTCACGAGCACGGTGTCGCAGAGTCCGTCGCGGATCGCCGCGGCGGCGTGCTGCACGTGGAACTCGAAAGACGAGCCGCCGGTCATCGTGCCGTCGATATAGCGGTGATCGATGCCGAGGTATTCGGCCATCGACACCGCTTCGACGGCGCCGTTCTCCATGCCGGCGCACAGGTAACCGTCGATCGCGCGCTTCTCGAGGCCGCAGTCGGCGAGCGCGCGCTGGATCGCCTGCACGTGGTGTCCGATCGAGTCGAGATGCGGTGCGCGCGGCGCGTCCGAGAGACCGATGCCGACGATCACGGGGTCGCGAGCAGTCATGCGGATCAAGTCCCGCGCGCGATGCGGTAGCGGATCGGCAGCCGCTTCAGGCCGACCACGAAGCTCGACTGGATCCACTCGGGCTCGCCCGCCAGCTCGATGTGTTCTACACGCCGCGCCAACTCGGCGAAGAGCGCACGCTGCGAGCGACGCGCCAGATGCGATCCGAGACAGAAGTGCTCGCCGTACCCGAAGCCCACGTGCGGGTTCGGATCGCGGTCGATGCGGAAGCGGAAGGGATCCTCGAAGACCGCCTCGTCGCGGTTGCCCGACGCGTAGAAGAGGATCAGCCAGTCGTCCTTGCGGATCTTCCGTCCACCGACTTCGGTGTCGCAGGCCGCGCGGCGCCGCATGTAGTTCACCGGCGACGCCCAGCGCACCACTTCCTCCACGACCGACTTGACGAGTCCGGGATCGCGGCGAAGCCGCGCCAGCTCGTCCGGGTTCTGCAGCAACGCGTGCATGCCGCCGACCAGCGCGTTCTTCGTGGTGTCGTGACCGGCCGTGAAGGTGATCAGGTAGTAGCCGAAGGTCTCGAGCGGGCCCATCGGCTCGCCGTTCACGGTTCCGTTCGCGAGCACCGTGGCGAGGTCGTCGCGGGGGTTCTTGCGGCGGTCTTCGATGATGCCGGCGAAGAGCTGATACAGCTCGAGCCCGAGCTCACGGATCGCCTGATCGCGCGTTTCACCCGGCCGTTGCAGCTCCTCGTCCTCGTTTGCGAAGAGCTGGTTCGTGAGCCGCAGGATGCGCGGCTCCTCCTCGCGCGGCACGCCGAGGATCGTGGCGAGGATGCGGAGCGGGTGCGCCGTGGCGACGTCGCGGGCGAAGTCGCACGCGCCCTCCCCGGTCCGACCCGCGAGCGTGTCGACGAGCTCGCGGGCGCTGGCCTGCACGGCCGCGTCGATGCGGTTCATCGCGCGCGGCGTGAACCACGACGAGGCCACCTTGCGATAGCTGCGGTGCTCGGGCGGATCCATCTCGATGATGGTGCGCATCGCGCCGACACCCTCGCTGCGGTCGATGAATTGGCTGCTGCGCGGGTGGATGATGCCCGGCTGGCTCAGGAACGTGTCGGGCTGCTTGGAGATCTCGCAGATGTCCGCGTGGCGCGTGATCGCCCAGAACGGCGGGTAGTCCTTGGGTTCGCAGCGGTGCACCGGCGAGTGTCGGCGCAGCGCCGTCCAGGCGTCGTGGGGCGGTCCGCTCCGCGCATAGGACGCAGGATCGATCAGATCGAAGCCGTCGGTGAGATTCATCGCGAGGGTTTCCTTCCGGGAGTGGCGAGACCGAGAGCCGGCACGAGGCGGCGCATCAGGAAGGCGCGCAGCGCGGCGTCGCTGCGCCGCGGTTCGGGCGCTGCGAGCAGCGAGAGCAGCATGCGCAGCATCATCTCGACGGCTTCATCGGCCGTCTCGGCGGACCAGCCTGCGGCCCGCACGAGGTCCTTCACCGCGTCGCGGCTCCAGTCGAGCACCGGACGGCGGGTGATGCTGGCGATCACGTCGGCGTCGAGCACCGCCTCGCGCCACATCGCGCCGAGGACGGGCTCGCTCGGAATCTCGCGGAGCACGAAGCGCACCGTCTCGACCGCCATCTCCGCCGGCGCGCCGAGTCGGCGCAGCCGCACGCCGAGGCGCTCGGTGAGATCACGCCCTGCGTGGAACAGCGTCTCTTCGACCAGCGCCCGCTGATCCGCGAAGTATCGGTAGACGGTGGGACGACTGACGCCGGCCTCCGCCGCGACGGCGGCGATGTTCCCGCCCACCATCCCGTCGCGCGTGATGCAGCGGACCGTGGCGTCGAGCAGGCGTTCGCGCGCGTCCGCGTGCAGCGTCGGCGGATCGCCAGCCCAGGCCCGGGTCCGGGTCGAGCGAGGCGGTTGGCGGCGCAGGCTTCGGGGTGACATCGCGGCCAGCATTGTATCACCGGCTTTACACCGTCAAGCAGCGTGTAACGTGACGCAGATGCCGCACATCGGCGGGAACGAGGAACCAAGCAGATCGGGACCGAGACGCGTCCAGATGCCTGGGCCGGGGCGCGGCACGGGAGCGGAGGACGGCGCGGTCGCGTACCTTGCGTCGCCCATGGCCAAGCCGCGCCGACAAGAACAGGAATCCGCGCAGCGCGAGATCACCGAGGTCGCTCCGAACGTGCTGCGCATGCAGCTCCCGATCCGGATGCCGGGACTCGGCCACGTCAACATGTACGCGCTGCTCGACGAGCGCGGCGCCGCCGTCGTAGATCCCGGCATGCCCGGCCCCGACACCTGGCGCGCGATCCAGAACCGGCTGAAGCAGGCGGGCCTCGCGACGAAGCACATCCACACGGTGATCGTCACGCACTCGCATCCGGACCACTTCGGCGGCGCGGCGCGCTTCGCCCGCGAGGCGAACGCAGAGGTCGTGGCGCACCGGAGTTTTCGCTTCGGCGTGCTCGAGAGCAACGAGGACGCCGAGGTCTCCGTCGAAGATCTCGCCGCGCAGGGCGAGAACGACGAGGCGCATCGCCGTCTCATCCAGGGCTGGAACCACACCACACCGTGGGGAGGGCAGCATCCGCGCCCGCCGTTCTGGATGCGACTCAAATGGCGCGCCTTCCGCGCGATCGGGCGCGCCTTCGTGCCGCAGATCTCGAAGCCCGTGAAAGCCGGCCAGGTGTTGCGGCTCGCGAAGCGCGAGTGGTTCGTGACCCATACACCCGGTCACACCGAGGATCACATCTGCCTGCACGATCCCGCGGACGGACTCTTCCTGTCCGGCGACCATGTGCTCCCGTCGATCACGCCGCACATCTCCGGGCTCACGCTCTCGAAGGATCCACTCGACAACTTCTTCGACTCGCTCGATCGCGTGGCCGCGCTGCCGCACGTGGCGCTGGCCCTTCCGGCGCACGGCCACCCCTTCGCCGATCTGGCAGCGCGTTGCCTTGCGATCAAACAGCACCACTATGACCGACTCGACACCGTGAGGCGTATCGGCCGCGATCTCGGGCCGGCCAGCGTCCACGCCTACATGCAGCGACTCTTCAAGGAGCGAAGCTGGGGCGAGATGGCGGAGAGCGAGACCTACGCGCATCTCGAACACCTGCTCCACCGCGGCGAAGCCTCGAGCCGACGCGACGAGAAGGGCTTCCTGATCTACGAGACGGGCTGAACGCCCGCGGATCCACGAGACGGCGGAACCTTGCCGTCGGGCGGCCAGCCTTCGACACCGTCCTCGAGCGGCACCCGCAGGCCACGGGCCAGCTTCGAGACGAGCAGCCAGGTTCCGATGGCCGCAACCATCTCGATCGCCGCGTCGCGGCCCAGCCCCTCGAAGCAGGTGCGCCAGGTCTCGTCGCAGAGGTCACCGCTATCGAGCAGCTCGTCGGTCGCGGCGAGCACGGCGCGGTCGAGCGCGTCGAAACAATCCGCCGCCTGCCAATCACGAACCGCCAGCAGCTCCACCTCGGTGCACTCGAAGATCGACTGTGCCAGCGGCCAGTGTTGGGTCCACTCGTATTCGGAGCCCGTCACCCAGCCGATCCGCATGATGATGAGCTCGCGGCGGCGATGGCCGATCTCCGATCCCATCAACAGCGAGAGCAGAAGATCGGAGATGGCCTTCGCAATCCGCGGCCGGTGGAACAAGGTGCGGAAAATGTTCAGGCTCGCGATCCGCTCGTGCAGGCCGAGCTCCTTCGCGACGCGCAGCGACTCTTCCGGCGGCAGCATCTCGACGCGATTCCGTTTCATGCGCTCACCACGGGCATGTCGTACTTCCCCAGGATCAGCGCTTCGGCCTCGCTCACCTTCACGTCCCCGAGCAGGCAATGTCCGCGCGCCGCGAACTTCTCCCCGTCCACCGCCTCGACCCAGCTCTCGAAGCGCAGCGGCTGATTGATCGGCGTGCGCTTCACGAAGCGAACCGCCAGCGAGACCGTCGGCCCGGTCTTGCCGCGGGCCATCACCGCGAACGCGAGCAACTGATCGAAGCAGGCCGCGACCATGCCGCCCTGCACCGAATCCGGAGAACTCTCGTAGTGGCTGCCAAAGGCGAACTCTGCCACCAGCTTCTCGTTCACCACCCGCATCGCGAGCTTCGGTGCGATCGGGTTGAACGCGCCGGTGGCGGGATTGAAGGGCATCACGCTGTTGGGCTCGCCGGTGTCGAAGCGGAAACGGAAGGTCTCCATCGCACGGCGCTGCGTCACGGCGTCGAGGGAGGAGGAGAGCGACTCGATGCCGTCCGCAGCCGCGCTGAGTTCCTCGACCGAGCCGCTCAACCGGACGATCTTCGTGTTGATGGCGCGCAGCCCGTCGATGATGCGCACGCACTGCGCCACCTGTTCAGCGGAGAAATCCGGATCGTGGGAACTGAAATCAGCGAGCGGCATCTTTCCCTCCTTGCATCGCGTGTGGCATTCATAGCCTGATTGCCGCAAGGAGCGCGACCGCCATGGACGAGACCCCGAACGAGACTTCGCAGAGCTTCGACGCCGTCGTCGTAGGAGCTGGCTTCGCCGGGCTCTACATGTTGCACCGGCTCCGCGGGCTCGGGCTCCGCGTTCGCGTCTTCGAGGCCGGAGGCGGCGTCGGCGGCACCTGGTACTGGAATCGCTACCCGGGCGCGCGCTGCGACGTCGAGAGCATGGAGTACTCCTATCAGTTCTCCGAGGAGCTCCAGCAGCAGTGGGAGTGGACCGAGCGCTACGCCGCTCAGCCCGAGATCCTGCGCTACATCGAGCACGTCGCGGAGCGCTTCGACCTGCTCCGCGACATCCAGCTCGACACGCGTGTGCGGAGCGTGCACTTCGACGACGCCCGCAACGCGTGGCAGATCGAGACCGAGCGCGGACGCGCCACGGCGACGTATTGCATCATGGCAACGGGCTGCCTCTCGTGTTCTCACACGCCTGCCTTCGCGGGCATGGAGAGGTTTCGGGGCCCGACCTACCACACCGGGCACTGGCCCCACGAGGGCGTGGACTTTCGAGGCCAACGCGTCGGCCTCATCGGCACGGGCTCGTCCGGCGTGCAATCGATCCCCGTCATCGCGGGCGAGGCCGCGCATCTCACGGTGTTCCAGCGCACTGCCACCTATGCCGTGCCCGCCCACAACGCCCCCCTGTCGCCGGAATACCAGCGCGACGTGAAGCAGCGCTATCGCGCCTTCCGCGACGCCGGCCGCCAGAAGCACCTCGGCTTCGGCGCCGACTATCCGACCGCAGCGGATCTCGGCGCCGACGCAGGCACCGAGCAGCGTATCGCCCGCTATGAGGAGTACTGGCGACGCGGCGGCCTGTACTTCATGGGAGCCTTCGTCGACCTCTTGCTCAACCCGGAGGTCAACGAAAGCGGCGCCGCGTTCGTCCGGCAGAAGATCCGCAGTCTGGTCGACGACCCCGCCGTCGCCGACCGGCTGTCCCCGCACCAGGTGCTCGGCTGCAAGCGCCTGTGCGCAGACACCGGGTACTACGAGACCTTCAACCGCGAGAACGTACACCTGGTCGACGTCAGCCAGACGCCAATCGATTCGTTCACCGAGAAGGGGCTGAAGGTCGGCGATGTCGACTACGAGTTCGACGCCGTCGTCTTCGCCACCGGTTTCGACGCCATGACCGGCGCGCTCAACCGGATCGACATCCGCGGTCTCGACGGTCAGGCCCTGAAAGAGAAGTGGTCGGCCGGCCCACGCACCTACCTGGGACTCTGCACCGCAGGCTTCCCGAACTTCTTCGTCATCGCCGGCCCCGGGAGTCCCTCCGTGCTGACCAACATGGTCCCCGCCATCGAGCAGCACGTCGACTGGATCGCCGACTGCATTCGCCACCTGCGCAGCCGAGGACTGCGCCGCATCGACGCGACGAAGCCGGCCGAGGACGCGTGGGTCGACCACGTCAACGAGCTCGCGAGCTTCACGCTCTTCCCGACCTGCAACTCCTGGTATCTCGGCGCCAACGTGCCCGGCAAGCCCCGCGTGTTCATGCCGTACCTGAGTTTCCCGCTCTACGTGGCGAAGTGTGTCGAAGTGGTCGACAAGGGTTATCAAGGCTTCGTGCTGAGCTGAGTGCCGATTCGCTGCCGCCGCAGATCGGCCCTCAGATTCGCCCGACCGTCCCGCACGGGTTGTGCGAGTTCGTCGAGCGTGAGGCCACCGAAACAGACTCCAAATGGCTCGCAGTGGCATGCCGCCCTCGTGGCGCCGACCCGGCGATCCGGGCTATCACGCCGATCGCGATCGCGCATCACCCGATCCAGACGTGGATGGCGGAGTCGCGGGCGCCTCCTCGACTGCCGCTCGCGTTACCCCGAGCCCTCGCTCGCCAGCAAGCGCTGCAGCGTCGCGATCGCGGCGAGTGCGCAAGCCACCAGGCGCTGAGCCCCCTCGATCATCGCAGCGTCGGGGGCGGCCGGGGGCACACCGAATAGATTCAGCCGCGCGCGCGCGATCCAGGCAGCGAGCGCCGCGTCTTGCGACCAGCGCAAGTCATTCAGGGCGTTGGCCAGCGTGACGCGCAGGTAGTCGAGGTCCGTGTTCGGATGCGGGACGACGGTGCACAGCGCGTTTTTCTGCGCCTCGTCGTGGTACGCCGCTTCGACGTGGCCGATGAACGCGGCGCTGAATACCTGCTGACAGGCACGGACGGTCTGCAGCGTGATGCGCGCGCCGTCGAAGACGGGCGCCACCGGCCGCTTCTCGAGCGCGTCGGCGGAGCAGTCGACGTAGAGGCTGCCCGGATTCGACGGGACGGCGCCCCGTTCCAGCACGATCTCACTCGGCTCGATGCGCCTCACGCGGCCGTGCCGCACCACGTTCCGAATCCTTCGCAACTGCGCGATCTCCGCCTCCGTAACCGTTGCGCAGCGATACATCGTCGGCCGCACGCGCTCATCGAGGCGCAACAGCAGGCCGCTGGCGTTCGTGCGCGCGAAGAGGTCGTCGACCGATGCGGCGCCGGCGATGGCCTCCATCTGCTTCGCGCCCGAGAGGAGGCTGCGTCCGAAGAATTCGCCCGGCTGGATGTTCGCGCGGTCGAGGATCCACGAGTCGCGCGGCATGATCCACGTGATCTCGTCGGGCTCGACGCCGTTCGCGAGCAGCCAGAGGCAGGCGTCCATGCCCGTCTTGCCGGCGCCCACGATCGTGTAGCCGCCCGCGGGGCGCTCGCAGCGCGGCAGCTCGTTCAGCGCCACGCAGCGCACGCCCGGCGCGATCGCATACTGGGGGCCGCGCACCGAGGGCACGCTCACGCGCATGTAGGTCGCGTCGACAACTTTTTGCGCGCGCACCTCGTATGCGCGCCCCGACGGAATCGACGCGAAGCGCCCGTCGCCGAGCCACTCGCAGCGCGGGAAGTACTGCACGCGGCCCGACGGCAGGAACTGCCTCTGCATCACGTGATCGAAGTACGCGAGCACTTCGGCGCCTGAAGCGAGTTCGTAGAGACCGGCGTTCCAGCCGGTCTGGTCCTTCACGTCGTCGCCGAGCGGCTTCGAGTTGACGCCGTAGAACGCCGAGGGCTGGTGTAGCCGCACGTACGGGTAGGCGTCGTTCCAGTGCCCGCCCGGGCGATGGTGCCTGTCGATCATCAGCACCGTCGCGCTCGTCTCGGTCACCAGGGCGTCGGTGAACGCCATCCCCATCGCGCCACTGCCGATGACGAGATAGTCCGCGGAGAGTGTTTCGGTGTTTGGCATGCGACGCGTCTCCCGCTTTCGGCAATCTACCCGGCACACGGCTACCCGCACGTGCGACCGGGTCGGTCTCGAGCATGATGGGTACGAGCGAGGTCTTGGCCCGGGAATGGTCGTCGCGGTAACTCCGGGCGCCGCGGCAGCGGAGGGCGGCGCGTTCGCGTACTTTGCGCCGCTCATGGCCAAGCCGCACCGCCAAGAGCAGGAATCCGCGCAGCGCGAGATCACCGAGGTCGCTCCGAACGTGCTGCGCATGCAGCTCCCGATCCGGATGCCGGGACTCGGCCACGTCAACATGTACGCGCTGCTCGACGAGCGCGGCGCCGCCGTCGTAGATCCCGGCATGCCCGGCCCCGACACCTGGCGCGCGATCCAGAACCGGCTGAAGCAGGCGGGCCTCGCGACGAAGCACATCCACACGGTGATCGTCACGCACTCGCATCCGGATCACTTCGGCGGCGCGGCGCGCTTCGCCCGCGAGGCGAACGCCGAGATCGTGGCGCACCGCAGCTTTCGCTTCGGCGTGCTCGAGAGCAACGAGGACGCCGAGGTCTCCGTCGAGGATCTCGCCGCGCAGGGCGAGAACGACGAGCCGCATCGCCGCGTCGTCCAGGGTTGGAACCGCACCACACCCTGGGGAGGGCAACACCCGCGCCCGCCCTTCTGGATGCGCCTGCGCTGGCGCGCCTTCCGCGCGATCGGGCGCCCGTTCGTGCCGCAGATCTCGAAGGCCGTGAAGGCTGGCCAGGTGTTGCGCCTCGCGAAGCGCGAGTGGTTCGTGACACACACCCCCGGCCACACCGAGGATCACATCTGACTGCATGATCCCGCGGGCGGCCTCTTCCTCTCCGGCGACCACGTGCTGCCCTCGATCACGCCGCACATCTCCGGGCTCACGCTCTCGAAGGATCCCCTCGACAACTTCTTCGACTCCCTCGATCGCGTGGCCGCACTGCCGAACGCGGCGCTGGCCCTCCCTGCCCACGGCCACCCCTTCTCCGATCTGGCGGGGCGTTGTCAGGCCATCAAGCAGCACCACTACGACCGCCTCGACACCGTGAAGCGCATTGGCCGTGATCTCGGGCCGGCGAACGTCAGCGCCTACATGCAGCGCCTCTTCAAGCAGCGAAGCTGGGGCTCGATGGCGGAGAGCGAGACCTACGCGCATCTCGAGCACCTGCTCCACCGCGGCGAGGCCACGAGCCGGCGCGACGAGAAGGGCTTCCTCATCTACGAGACGGGTTGAAAGCACGCCGAATCGTTCGAATGCTGCGGCTTCGGCGGCGCGATCGGGTCGTGTTGCGGAAACGCGAACAGCAGAGGCACGCGAGTCAAGCCTCGATCACGAAGTCGCCGGCCGCGTACGCCGCCAGTGAAGACCCGTCGCGACGTACGCCCAGCTCGAAGCGCAGACGCCGCGGCGCACGCCCCGTGCAGCGCACCACGCCCGCATGAACTCCGCGCAGGTGATGCCAGGCGCAAAGCGTCGTGCGGTTGGCGAGATCATTCGAGCCGCCGGCGGAGCGAAACACGATGTGGTGATCGTGCAGGTTGCGGAGCGACGAGCAGCCCGGCGCCGTACAGCGCCAGCCGTCGCGCGCGAAGACACGGTGTGCGCGCGCCACGCGCGCATCGTCCGCACCCCAGGCGGTGAGCGCGTGATCGAGCATCGCGCCGACCGCTTCGCCGACACTCGGCAGGTGGCCGGTGCTGCGCTCGATTTGGCGGCGCACCGAGCAGATGGTCGCGCGAAAGAGCTGCGCCACGCTGCGGGGCGCCCAGAAGAAGAACTCGCCAGTTTCGCCATGCTTGTAATTCGCTGCAGCAGCCGCCCTCGCGGTGCCCGTGGACGCCGCACACGTTTGCAGCGACGGCGGCTCGACTCGATCGAAGGCGAGCGCCTGTTCGACGTCGTCCTCGAGTCGTCGCACCGAGACGCGCTCGGCGTGCGTCACCCATTTCGCCGCGAGCAGCGCTCCGCCGGGACGGAGCACGATCGGCAGCATCGCCTCCGCTCGCACCCAGGAGATCCTGCCGTCCCGGTATGCGCGCTGCAGATCCGGACAGCGCGCGGCCGCGCGTTCGAGTCGCAGCAGCGAGCGCGCCTTGCGCGGCGAGATGCCGAGTCGTTCGTGCGCGTACGCATCGAGGCTCGCAAAGCCGTGCAGCACATGAAGCCGGCTCGTCGCGACGACCGCGAGCCACTCGCCGACCTCCGCCCACACGCGTTGCTCGAGAGCAACGGCACGTCGCAAACGCTCATCGAGTGCGAACGCATCGACGGCGCACGGCTCGTCGAGATCCTCGACGAGCGCGCGCAGGAACGGCGGCAGCGCGCGCCGCTCAGACGATGCTTCGCCGACTCCGTCCTCCGCGAACACAGTTGCCGTCGAGTCGAAGGGGCGATCGCGCTGCGCGGCGTCCTGCCTGCATTTACCCGCGCGAGGCGCGTCGTCCGCGCACACGTTTGCCGGTGGATTCGCGGGCGGCGACTGCTGCGAGTCTTCTTCCTCCGCGTCGAGCGGCAGCGCCGAGAGCACCTCTGCCATCACGGCCTCCATGCAGGCCCAAGGCGCGAGCCGTTCGCCCACCACGCGCTGCGCGAGCGAACGCGCGCGCCACCACTTGCCGCGCACAGCGGGCGAGCACGCGATCACCACACCTTCGCGCGGCTCCTCGTCGTCGCCAGCATCCTCCGAGATCGGCAGCGCAACGACTTCGCATGCCCCCCGGTCGACGCTGCGCACCGCGCGTTCCAACGCGCGCACCCGCACGCGCTGGGCGAACGCCACCCAGGCGGCTTCGTCTTCGCAGCGCGCGACGCGGCACAGTAGCCGCGCCTTCGACCACGACAGCTCGCCCGCGAGCAGCGCCGATTCGACGCGGGGCAGCCTCGCGAGCGCGGCGCATACGTGCGCGAGGTCTTGGATCTGTCGCGCCGAGAGCCCCACACGCTCCCGTGCGTAGTCCGAGAGACGCGCGAAGCCGAGTCGCTCCCACGCGCGCGTCGCGACGAGCCGCGCTGCGATGCGCGCGAGCGCGATGCGCAGTGGCGCGTGCGAATGAACGAGCACCATGAGGCGAGCGTCCGCATCGGCGCGATTCGCAGACCGCGCATCGCCGCGACTCCTCCCGCCGGAGGGTTCGAGCAAAGCATGTACGCGCATCGAAGTCTCTGCATCCGCAGATCGAGCGGGATTTGTGGGGTGAGACAAGATCATCATAGGCGAATAACAAGCGAAACTCAACGGAAAAGTTCGATAGGATGAAAAAATTGCCGGCCCGATTGGCTTAGTATCCGCGCACCGTGAGCCTGGATGCATTCATCGAGCGCTGGTCCAAGTCGGGTGCCTCCGAGCGCGCCAACAAGGATGCGTTTCTCGTCGAGCTGTGCGACGCGATCGACGTGCCGCGCCCGGATACGAACAAGGGCGATCCGGCGCGCGATCTCTACGTCTTCGAGCGCGACGCGATCCAGGTGGCCGAGGGGCAAAGGCAGTCGGCGAGGTCACGACGAACGGCTGCACCGACAACTCATTCGTCAGCTGGAACGCGAGCGGCGGCGACGGCGCGCTGCACATCACGTCCACCTGGGTCCAGCAGCCGCCCTTCGGCGAGGTCTACATGGCCGCCCAGGCGAGCGGCGACTTCGGCGGCATCCTCGGCGACATTCCGAGCGGTTCGTTCTCGAACTCCAGCCAACTGTCGATCGAGACGTCGGGCGGTAACGTGGTGTTCTTCTCGGACACCTTCCTCACGCAAGTGCCGGAGCCGGAGATCGCGTTGGGACTCGCGGCGGCTCTCCTCGCTCTCGCGGGGCTTCGGCGCGGATACCCGAGACCCGTTGGCTCTCGCGCCCTGCCGAGAGTTGCCATAAAAGGTCACGATCGACCCTGAATCCCCGCTTGGAGCGCCGATGCGTTTCGTTGCGTCAGGTTCTCGGCGCTGCATGGGGCAGCACTACGCGGCCCAGCGTCAGTTCGGGGCCGGTCATCGCCTCGCAGGGGCGATGGCGGAGGTCGGTTCGTCCATCAGTTGTCGTGGGTGCACGCTCTGCATCGCACGCTGGACGCCATGATGTGTCCATCTCGACAACCTACGGCGTAGCGAGTTCGGCAGTCAGAAGAACGCCTGCTCGTTTCGCGCAGGTGGTGGATCAGAGTGTGGATGGTGGAGGCGCCGGGAATCGAACCCGGTGCGTCTCGCCATCCGGGACGAGCTGGACGCTGCCGGGTTGAAATACAGGGTCGAGATCGAGGCGGCGTGACGTTCGACGCGCAGGTCGCCACGCTCTCGCGTGGGGACAGGTCGAGCGTCTTCATGCCCCCCCGATCCGCGAGCAATGCCTTCGCGTCGATGAGATCCCGCGTGTCGAAGCCTTCAGTGAACCAGGCATACACCTTGGTGCGTATATCGCGGGCGGCGTCGCGCTTGCCCTGGCGCTTCCGGAAGCCGCGCCAGGCCCGTCTGTGTGAGCAGAGCATGAGCGGTACAAGCGGGATTTGTCAGAGAATGAGACTTATGGCGGTGGCGACATCCGCGATTGAGCGACCCTGCTCGCGGATCTGCCGAATGATGACTCGGCGGCAGTTCGGGGATGTGCGCGCATTCTGATGAAGTCTCATGCGGGCCCTCCCCTGCCTGGTTCCCCGACCTACTCGTCTGCCTTCCTTCCCCGCCGTCTCAGCATCTCCCTCAGGACGACGACGTCCTGCCGGTCCTGCGGCCGGTCTGCCGCTTGCTTGGACCGAACGATGTCGGACAAGCTTGCGGCGAAGAGTTCGACTCCGAACACCTCGAAGCGTACGGCATCCCGGCTCAGGTCTTCGAAGCCCTCGGTGCCGGACGGCACGAAGGCGACATCCAGGCGGCCCGCGTTGGTCACGAGGTTCCAGAGCTGCGCACGAGCCAACGCGCTGGCGCTGCAATCGAACGGAAGTCCTTCCGGAACGCTCTCGGTGTAGACGCGCGCTTCGAGCTCGCGCAGTGCCCCAGAGAGATGTTCGAGGTTGTCCCTCGATCGATCGGGCGTGATGTCGGCGTCTGCGGTGAGTCGTGGGAATCCCTGGAGACGAGCCGCCAGAGCACCGATCAGGACGTAGCGGACCTGGTGCTTCGCGAGCACGCGGACGAGCCGCTCCGGATCGAGCGGCGCAATCTCAGGCACGTCGCACCGCCGCCTCGAAGCGGCTCACGTTGCGAACCTCGAGGAGCCTCGCCTCGGGCGTGAGGGCAAGGATCCGCGCGACGTCGTCCAGCATGTGCGTGTCGGCAACCGCGATCGGTGTCAGCTCGGCGCGGAGTTCGAAGCCCGCCGCCGCAAGAAGCCGCGCGAGCGTGGCGGTGCTCGGATCGGAACGTCCCTGCTCGATGCGCGCGACAACAGACTGGGAAGTGCTCGCCCGCACAGCGAGTTCGCGTTGCGTGAGCCCGGCGCGAAGTCGGGCTTGTCGCAGGATCGCACCGGAGAGAGGAGACGAGGCCATGGTCACCTGATAGCTCATCGGCTATCAGCCGGCCACGCGAACTTCGGGGCGCGCAGCCCCCAATTTTCAGATATTCTTGTTTACAATCGGCTAGTTATGGTGGAGGCGTCGGGAATCGAACCCGGGTCGAAGGCGAGTCAAGTATCTGATATTCCAAGGCAATACAATGCCTCTACGTGTGGATCCGACGTGGATCCAACAGCTCGTAGCGGATTCTGCTCTGATGACGAGTCGCCCGCGAGCCCTTGCCTTGTTGGTAACGTTTATGTTACCAATTCGACGTGCTCCACATCCGCGAATACACGACGCCGGACGGCAGCAGCCCCTTCGCGAGATGGTTCGATCAACTCAACGCGGAGGCGGCGGCCAAAGTGGCGGTCGCTTTGACCCGGATGCAGCAAGGCAACCTCTCCAACG
>CAYGWM010000076.1:0-20117 GCA_964353555.1 uncultured Spirochaetales bacterium | reverse complement strand
CACTACGGCGCGCCGGATGGCGAGCGCATCTCCGTGGTCGAGTTCGCTTCCGCCGACGCGGCGCGCACCTGGCGCGACCATCCCGAGCACCGCGAGGCCCAGCGCCGCGGGCGCAGCGAGTTCTACAGCTGGTACCGGCTCCAGGTCTGCGACCAGGTACGCGAAGCGGTGTTCGAGCGCGAACGCTGAGGCCGCGGTCAGGCCATCATTTCGGACTAGGCCGATCGGCGCGCGGCCGCCTTCTTGCGGGCAGGCTTGCGCGCGGCGGGAGGTGCAAGCGCCCTTTCGAGCCGCTTCAGCAACGCGACGAGTTCCTTCTGAGCCGAAGCGCCGAGCTTGCGCCAGCCCGCCTCGCCGGCCACCTCGAGGCGGCCGAGTTGCTGGCTCGCCTCGCGCAGCAGACGCGCTGCGCGGCGGCGCGCCTCGAGCTGTGCCCTGGTGACGTCGCGCTCGAGCCTGTCGAGCCGCTTCCGCAGCTCAGACGCAAACTCGCGCAGTGTCCGGGGAAGTTGTCCCTCCAGACGAGCCAACGGGGTCGCGCCCCTGCGTCGACTCTTTGCGGTGTTGTTCTTCGCGGCGCTTCTTGCAGGCATCGCAGTCTCCCTTTCAATTAGGACTTCGCGATGGAACGTAGAGAGTTCGCGCGGCGAAGTCAGCCGCCCCCACCCGGGAGCGGATCCTCGTGACCGGCATCGCTCGGCTTGACCCCTGGCGCTGCACGGACTAAACGCTTCGCATCACTCGAGAAGGGGGTTTCCCATGAAGCGATCGGTGCGCGGATTGATCTTCACGGCTCTGTTGATCGCAGTTCCGACGGGCGCTGCATTCGCGGATCCGGACATCGGCTGCGGCCTCGGCACGCAGATCTGGACGGGTTCGAAGGGCGTCACGCCCAAGGTTCTCGGCGCGACGACCAACGGGACGTTCGGTACCCAGACCTTTGGCATCACCTCAGGCACGCTCGGCTGCCACCAGGGCGGCACCGTGACGGCCGACGCGAAGGTGCAGATCTTCACTGTCGCGAATCTCGACCGTCTGGCGCGCGACATGGCCCAGGGCGGTGGCGAGGCGCTCGACGCGTTCGCGTCCCTGCTCGGCATCCGGGCCGAAGACAAGCCCGCGTTCTTCCGCTTGACCCAGGCTCGCTTCGCCGATCTCTACACGGGCGACGCGGTGACGGCCGGCGCGATGCTCACGTCGCTCGAGCGCGCGATGGCTGACGACGCGCACTTTGCGTCGTACCTCACCAAGAGCTGAGCGACGCCGAGTTCCGAACGGTGCAGGCCGTCGCTGCCGGCCGGCTTGCACCGTTCAGCCAGCCTGGATCGGACCCGCAGGGAGTTCCCCACAGGCCAGCAATGCATGATCGGTGTAGTGCTCTCGGCACAAGGCTGCTCTCAAGACCACGATCCGCAGCGCCGATGCAAAAAAACGGCGCCCGTAGCCGGGACAAGTCCGGGCGGATCCGTCATATTCCCCTCGGACCTTTCGGACCGGAAGACAGCGGTGCCAAGCGTTCCCCCAACGTTGGAATCGTTGTCAGGTTCGGGTGCGGTGTTCCAACTGTTTGGTTGGCCGTACCGGGTCTGATGGGGCGCCCGGGTTCGGGGGATCTCGGACGCGCTTCCCAAATACGGGAAAGAATTCTGCAGGAGGAGTCTCACGTGAGAAAGTTGTACGCATTCGGTCTCGGCCTCTCCCTCGCGCTGGCCCCGATGTTCTCGGTGCAGGTCGCGAAGGCAGACACGGTCGGGGAAGAAGAAGTGATCGCAGTGCCGGCTCCGCGCCCGCTCGCGCCGGAGCCGGTCGTTGTGCAGCAGGTTCCGGTGACGGCGGCGCCGCCGGCGTTCGTCGAGCTGCAGCGCTCGTCGATCGGTGCCGGTATCGGCATCAGCTGGGGCCACGGCTCGCTCAGTTTCGAAGGCAACAGCTACGCGTTCTCGGTCAAGGGCCTCAGCATCGGCGACATCGGCGCTGCCAAGATCCTTGCCGAGGGTCGCGTCGAGAACATGGAGAGCCTCTCCGACTTCGCGGGCACCTACGTAGCCCTCGAGGCCGGTGGGAGCGCCGGCAAGGGCGGCTCGACGCTCACCATGATCAACGAGCACGGCGTGACGATCAACCTGGCATCGACGCGCGAAGGCTTCGGCCTGACGCTCGGCGCGCAGGGTTTCGCGATCGCGCTCGACTAGCGAATCGACGTCGAGAGAATGGGGCGCGGGGGTTGCCAAGACCCCCGCGCCACTTCTTTTTCTGCGACTCCCTACGCACCCCTCCATCGTTATACTGCGCGCCCTGATGAAGAAGCGACGTGGCACCTCCCATCTTGCGTGCGGGACCGCATGCGCGGCGCTCGTTGTACTCGCCCTCGCTTGTGCCTCCGGCGGCGCACGGGCGCCGCGGCATGCGCGCCACTTTGATTTCTTCGGCGCAGCCAAGCCGGACGACGACCATGCCGATCCCTGGTACCCGAAAGTCGTCGAATGGCAGGGCCGCATGCAGTCCGAGGGCAAACGGTTGCCGCCCACGGATCGCTCGCTGCGCAGCTCCGAACAGTCGGGCAAGTTGCTGCTGACGATGAGCGCGTTCCGCGACGAGGAACGCCGCGACGTTGCGAAGCGCGTGACGGACTGGGCCCAACACCTTGCACGCCGCTACTACAAGTGGGATCCGAACGCGCAGGATCCCAACTTCGATCACTGGCCCACGGTCGGCGAACTGCTCGGCAACAATGGCGACGACTGCGACGGGCTCGACCTGATCGCGTACCAGCTGCTGCGCGAGTTCGGCTTCCCGCAGGACAGTCTCTTCCGCGCCGTCCTCCGCCGCGACCGCGACAAGGCAAACCACATGGTGACATTGTGGTTCGAGGATCCCAAGGATCCCTGGGTGCTCGACGCGACGGGTGCCGTCACTTTCGAGATGCGCAGGTTCTCCCAGCTCGAAGGTTGGACACCCACCAAGGTCTTCAACGAGCGCACCCAGTTCGCTCCGGCCGAAGGCGGCTCGCAACGGTCTTCGGCGCGCCGCGAGTGAGTGCAGCAGCCCGTTCGATCGTGGTATGCGCGATGCTCTGTGGCATCGCCACGCCGGCGTACGCGCAGCTCGATCCGGGCGTGATGCGTGTCTGGATCGAGGAGATGAAGCAGTCGCCCCGCGGACCATTCGGGGGCATCGGCTGGTTCTGCATCGACGGCGCCGTGCTCGGACCGCGCGCTGGCTGCAGCGCGCGCGGAGGCGGGATCCAGCATGGCACCTGGAGCGACCGCACTCTCCAGCTTCGCGCCGACAACTACAAGATCGCGAACATCCTCGCCGACCTCGATCCCGCGCAGTTCACCGGCGACGACGCGGATCTTCCGCTGCTGCGGCAGATCCTGCTCGAACGCTTCTTGATGGGATGGGATCAGGGCTGGATCTTCCGCGGCGCCTTCACGTATCGCGGTGCGTTCCAGATCGAGGACGAGGAGGTCGGAGCAAAGCGCGTGGTGCGCGCGCTGCTCGGTGACCCGCTCTGGCGCGATCCGTCGCGATTCGCGCTGCTGCGCGAAACCGTCCGGCTGTTCCCGATCCACGCCGACACCGTGAGCGCGGCACAGGTGCGCGCCGACGCGCTACAGCTCGCCAACGCCGATGGCGCCTTCATGTCGTTGCGCGCGAAGATCCACAATGCGCCCGACGCGGCGGACGCCGACCGGGTGCGCGATTTCGCGCGCGAGCGCGGGCGCACGGGCGGTCGCTACGAGGCGCTCGCCGCTTCGATCGACCGGCTCTACGCGCCCGATGGCGCGCTCGCAGCGGTGTTGAAGCTCGCGCCCGTCATCGCCAAGCCCGACGTCGAGAAACAGCTCCGTGAGAAGAGCGAGGAATTCAAGGACGACGTGAAGCCAGGGCGCAAGCTCGCGGCCGCGGCGCGCCTGCTGCGACTGCTGCGGCAGACGTTCCCGGAGGTCGAGGACCCCGATATCGCGCTCGAGGTGCTGCTCACCAGCCTCGCGTTGGAGCGCGAAGTATTCGCGGCCGGCAATGTGGCGCTCGGAAAGATCGACGGCCTCACGCGCCGCACACGGCTCTGGCTGCTCGGCTACGACGCCGATGCGCTCTATGGCATCGGTCTGCTCTCGATGCGCCAGCTCCAGAGCGTCGAGAAAGCGGTGATCGCGATCGAGACGCGCAACCCGCCGCTGCGCGAGTACCGCGACACCGTGCGCTACCTGGCGCGCGTCCCGGAGTGGGGCGGCCGCGCGCTCGAATTCCAGATGGGCAAGACGATCGAGCGCTGGACGGCGCTCGATCCCGCGGCGCGCCAATACGTACCGGATCGCCTGCGCGGCAGCCCGATGCTGAATTACGGTGCGGTGCTCGATCGCGTCGTCGAGGATCTGAACGCCCTCGCAGGAATTCAGCACGAAATCATGGGCGAGCGCGTCAGCGCCGGCGTTCGCGCACTCAACCCCGGGCTCGCGCGCGGCGTGGTGCGCGAGCTGAAGGACGGCCAGTCGGCGCTCGATCTCGACCCGAACGGCATCTACCTGCTGCCGGAGACGACGCCGGATCTCGCACCGGTGGCCGGGATCCTGACGCGCGGCGAAGGCTCTTCGCTCTCGCACCTGCAACTGCTCGCGCGCAACCTCGGCATCCCGAACGTGGTGATCGGCGAATCGCAGTTGCGACGCATCGAAAAGGCGATGGGTGCGCGCGCCGTGCTCGCGGTGAGCCCCGGCGGTGTCGTGCAGCTCGCACCCGATGGAACACGCTGGGACGCGGTCTTCGGCGGCGCGAAAGCGGCGAAGTCATCAGACGACACGATCAACGTCGATCCCGCGAAGCTCGACCTCGCCACCACCGACTTCCAGTCGATCACGAAGCTGCGCGCCTGGGATTCGGGGCGCGTCACCGGACCGAAGGGAGCGAACCTCGGCGAGCTGCGCTTCGCGTTCGGCGAGACCGTGCCGACCGGCTTCGTGATCCCGTTCGGCGCGTTCCGCCGCGTGCTCGACCAATCCATCGAGCCGGGCGGCCCGTCGGTGTGGAACTGGATGAAGGCGCGCTACGCGCAGATCGATCGCGCGCAGGGCTACGAGAAGAAGCAGCTGATCGCCGAAACGCTCGAGCGGCTGCGCAGCTGGATCAAGCAGGTGGATCCGGGCGCCGCGTTCGAGGTACAACTGCGCTCGGACCTGGAAACCCATTTCGGTTCGGACGACCGCGGCGGGGTCTTCGTCCGCAGCGACACCAACGTCGAAGATCTCCCCGGCTTCACCGGCGCGGGTCTCAACCAGACGATCCCGAACGTGATCGGCTACGATGCCATCCTCCAGGCGATTCGCGAGGTCTGGTCGTCGCCGTTCACCGAGCGCGCCTATTCGTGGCGCCAGGCGCACATGAACAAGCCGGAGTACGTGTTCCCCGCCGTGGTGGTGCAGCGCGCCTTCGCGTCGGAGAAGTCGGGGGTGATGGTCGCGGCCGACGTCGAGAGCGGCGATCAGAATTTCATCACGGTGGCGGTGAACGAAGGCGTGAGCGGTGCCGTCGACGGCCAGCCGGCGGAAGGACTGCTGATCGATACGCGCAGCGGCGAGACCAAGCTGCTGTCGCAAGCCACCACGCCGGATCGCACCGTGCTCGCGAACGACGGGGGCGTCTCGAAGCGACCGGCGAGCGGCGGCGACGTCGTTCTGACGCAGAGCGAGATCAAGCAGCTGGTTGCCTTTGCGAAGGGCGTTCCGGCGCGCTTCCCGTCGCTGCGAACGGCGTCGGGTGATCCGGTGCCCGCCGACATCGAGTTCGCGTTCCGCGGTGGGAAGCTCGCGCTGTTGCAGATTCGCCCGTTCAACGAGAGTCGCCGCGCGCAGCGCAGCCAGTATCTCGCGCAGCTCGACGCGGCCTTTGCCTCGCGCGGCGACGACAAGGTGTTGCTCGGTGCGCTCCCCGGCCAGCCGGTGTCCGCATCGGTCGCGCCGGGCATTCCAACCGCCGCGCCGAACGGCAACCAGGGGGGACGATGAGGGCCATCACCGCCGCGCTACAGATCGCAGCGCTCGTCGCAACGCCGCTCTTCGCGGCGCCCGCACTCGGCTATCCGCTCGATGGCTGGGAACATACGGGTGCGTCACGCCTCGAAGCCTTCGACCTCGCCCACGAAGTGCTGCTGAAGCGTGGCACGATTCGCCCGGGTGCGATGAAGCGGATGGACGAGGTGCGGCTCGGACTCGTCGACTATCCGGATTTCCGCGTTCCTGCTCCCGACGCCGGCTTCAGCGCCGAGATCCGCTCGCTGCTCGGCGGCGACGCAGGTGCCTACGGGATCGCCGTGCTCGACATCACCGATCCGGCACGGCCGTTCTACGCCGAAGTGAATGGCGGCTCCGAACAGAATCCCGGCAGCGTCGGGAAGATCGTCGTCGCGCTCGCGCTCTTCCAGGCGCTGGCCGACGTGCACCCCTGGGATGTCGAGGCGCGCAACCACGCGCTCCGCGACAGCGTCGTCTCCGCGAGCAACGCCTACATCGTGCCCGACGACCACGTCGTGCCGTTCTGGAAGCGCGGCGCCCCCTCGATCCGGCGGCGCGAAATCGTGCAGGGCGACGACGCGAATCTGTGGACCTGGCTCGACTGGATGCTCTCCGCCAGCTCGAATGCAGGCGGCTCGACGGTGATGGGCCAGATCGCGGCGGTGAAGCATTTCGGCGCTGCCTACCCGCCGTCCCAGGCGCAGCTCGACAGCTTCGTGCTCGGTGCGCCGCCCAGCACGATGGCGGCGCTGGTCCACGACGCGTTGCTCGACGGCTTGCGCAAGAGCGGCATCGACTCGTCGCAACTGCGCCAGGGCTCACCCTTCACGAAGAGTGGCAAGGCGCGCATCCCGGGCACGATCGGCAGCACGTCGACGGCGCGTGCGTTGGTGAACTTCCTGGCGCGGATGGAGCAGGGCAAGCTGATCGACCCGTGGTCGAGCCTCGAGCTGAAGCGCCTGCTCTATCTCACCGACATCCGGGTCCGCTACGCGGCCGAGCCGACGCTCGATCCGACCGCCGTCTACTTCAAGTCGGGTTCACTCTATTCGTGCGGCGGCTCGGGCCCGTGCGGAAAGTATTTCGGGAACTCGAAGAACTACATGAACTCGATCGCCATCGTCGAGTACGATGGCGGCAGCGGCAAACAGCTGCGCTACATCGTCGCGTTGCTCTCGAACGTGCTCGGCAGGAACTCGATCGAGACGCACCAGGCGCTGGCGAAGCGCATCCACCACGTAATCGCCGATCGCCACGGCGTCGCGGTGCCGCCGACGACGCGCGAAGCGGAGAAGGTGGGTTCACAGCAAGGCGACGAAGAAGGCGTGCTACCCGCCGGAACTCACTGAGACGTCGCCACCCCTGCCGGGTGTGTTGGTGCGACGCACCCGCGGAAGGCCTTCGCCACTGCTGATCAGCCGATCCATCTGGATGATGATCTGCGACAGCCACTCGCCGCCGCGCGGATCCTCGGCAATGCCCGCGGCGATGAAGCTCGAGCCGTCGCGGCGTTCGACCAGCGCGCCGTCCGCGTGCGAGATGCCCCAGGTACCCGACTTGCGGTAGACGACCGCGGTCGGGTCGGTCGCTTCGAGCCCGCGTACGAACTTGTGGTGGATGGCGGAGTGCCCGAGCAGGTCCTTCATCTCCAGGCTCGCCTGCGGATTCACGAGCTTCCCCGTCTGCAGCAGGTAGTAAAAGCGCGCGATCTGCATCGGTGTCGCGCCGTGGGAGAGGTTGTCGATCGGATCGCGGCGCCAGGCGCCAACCGACGCGTATTCCTTGCCCGCCCACAGACCCCCGTTGCGGAACGGATCGTAGAGCCGATAGCGCGACGAGATCAGCGTGCGCGCGATGTAGTCGAGACCGACCTTCTGCATCAGCGCAGTCGCGTCGGAATTCGACGAGCGACGGATCATCCGGCGGAGTTCGCCACGCGTCTCCTCGTCGATCACCAACCTGCCTTCCGCGGCCTTTTCGAATACGCCGAGCATCACGGCGATCTTGGGCAAGCTCGCCGCGTAGAGCATCGTGTCGCCGTTCAACGCTGCGACGCGCGGGTGGGCGAGGTCGGTGATGTCGACGAGCGCGACGGCGAGCTTCTTCTCGCGCAGCGGCTCTTCGAGACCCAGATCGGCCATCGAGCGCAGCAGGTCTTCTTCGAGGTCCGGGTCGGCCCACGCCCACAGCGGCGCTGCATCGCGAAGCAGAATCTGGTCCTTCAGCCCAACGCGCACCGCCGAGGCCATGTCGGCCATCAGCGCACCCTGCGCGGCCGCCAGGTTGGTGCCGGCGCGTGCACCGGCAGGTAGCAACGACGCCGCCACGAACGCGATCGCGAGCGCGCCCCTAGCCGTTCGTTCGAGCAAGCTCTGCGTCCCTCGAGAGACCATGCAAACTCCCCCCCTCATCCGTCGACGCGAGTATCCGTCCGTGCTCCCGTGCCACCCAGGCGGCCGCGACCAACCACAAGAGGGTCAGCGCAACATTCAACGTGAGATAGGTTCGGATGGACGCCGACAGTAGCTGAACACCCAGAAGCACCGTAACCGCCGCCATTCCGTCCCCGGCACGCACGAACAGCGAATCCACCGTCGGCTTGCCCTTGAACGTTACGGACTGGCTCATCGGCAGCCAGAGGACGTGCCGGGCGGTGTTGTTGATCGAGTAGTCCGTTGCATTCACCGCGGCCTGCGTGGTTCGCACCACCGCGAGCAGCGGCAGCAGCACCATCGTGGAATAGGACAGCAGCGCGATCACCGGCAGCAGCAGGAAGAGAACGCCGAAGCCGCCATACTTGAGGACGCGCGACGCCACCAGCGCCTGCAGCGCGAGCGCGATCGCGTTCACCCAGAAGTAGAACCCGCCGTAAAAGGCCGTCGTGCTCTCCTTGACGAAGGCCTTGATCGCGTCGCCCGCGAGTCCCTGCGCCTCCACCTGTCGCTGGAGTGTCTGCTGCACGACCTCGTAGAGCTGGTTCTCGCCGTTGGTCTTGACCCAGTTCGTGATCAGCATGATCAGGCCGATCGCGAGCAGATAGCGGCTTCCGAACACCAGCCGGAGCGCTCCGCGGCGATCGGCCGGTGCCGATCCCCCGGCAACCAACGCGCGCGTCGGCAACGCGACGCCGCCTTCTGCGACGTCGGCTCGGCGTGTCAGCCAGATCGACGCCGCGAGCGGCACGAGCGCCATCAACAGCACCTGGTGGGTCGGCACGGCTCCCGACGACACGAGCTTCTCGAGCAGCAGCGACCCCACTGCCGCGCCGGCCGTCGCGCCGATCGCGATCATCGGCAGCAGGCGGTTGCCGCGCTCCTCGGTGTAGAGATCCGCCGCGAATGCCCAGAACTGCGCAACGACGAAGACCGCGAACATCCCCACCCACAGATAGAAGGCGATCCCGATGTAGGGCACGTGCGAGGCGAGGAAGCCGGGCTGCAGCGCCCAGAACACCAACATGTTCGCCATGCAGAACAGCGTCGCCCGCTCGACCAGCACCGCTCGCGGCCAGCGTCCGACCAGGCGACCGTAGCCCGCGACGACCGGTACCAGCAGCAGACTCTGCCCAAACGCAGTGTATGCCCGCAGCTCCAGCTTGGAGAGTCCCGCCACTCCGGAGACGGAAAGCCAGCCTTCGCGCAGCGGCTTGATGAAGTAGTAGGCACACAGGATCAGGAAGACGTTCGTGAACATCAGCAGCGCCGTGCGTCCCTCCCCTGGTCGCACGTCGGTGAACACGCGAAGCCCCCGCTCCACCCGGGAAAGGCGCGCGCGGTCGAACTCGGAGGACGCGGTCGGGGCCGTTGCGGACACGGACAGGCCTCGCGGCGGGAGCATGCGACTCGAGGGGGGGGTGGGCAGCATAGCCCGCAGCGCAGCCGCTGCCCCCGCCCGACTGCCGCGGGTAGCCATCGCGCGGCGGCTCCGCAGTGCCCCACGGGGAGGGAACTACTGCGCGATCGCGAGCCCGCGCAATCGACTCGTCAGGACCACCAGCGCGCTCGGACCGTCACTCGTTGCGATCTGCTTCTCCAGCGCCTCGATCGCTTCGATCAGCACCTCGTGCCGCGCCAGGAACGCATCAGCCGCGGCGAGCGGATCACCGGGATCGGTTGCGAGCACCGACTCGGTCAGCCGGCGCTGCAGATCGAGCAGGTCGAAGCGCAGGTCGACGAGCACCATGCGGTCCCACAGCCCGGTGGCCTCTGCGTCGCGCAGCCGCCGGTGTACCCAGTGGATGCCGGCGCCCTCGCCGATGCGCGAATAGACGCGCGCCGCCGCGTCCGGCGCGATCGGTAGCCGTTCGCAAAGCCGCAGCACGTTGAGCGCACGGTCGGCGAGCGGGAGCATCGCGATGTCGCGCGCCAGCTCCAGCGGGATGCCACGTTGCTGCAGCACCGACTCGCGCTCGCGCGCTTGCACGGTTTCGACGTCGGACAGAAAGGCATCCGCGTGCGCGTGCAACGCAGCGAGACCGGTGCGGCGGCGCAGCGTCGCGGCGTCGTCCAGCGCCGTCCCGCCGCTCTTCACCAGCAGACGCGCGACGCTGCGCACGCCGCGGTCGATCTCCAGCAGCGCGTCGTAGACGACGTCGCGCGACACGGTGGACGGGAGCGCGCAAAGCTCCGTGCGCCGCTGCCCGATCTCGAGCACGTCTTCCGCGATCAGCAGCGCAGCAGCGACCTCCGGGATCGCAACGCCCAGCTCCGCGACGAGCGACGACACCAGCGCGGCCCCGCCGGCGTCGATCAGCCGATTGGTGACGACGAGCGCGGTAATCTCCCGGCGCAGCCGATGATCGCGCAGCGCGTCAGGCCACGCGTCGCGGAATGCGCGCGGGAAGTAGCCGGCGAAGAGCGGCGCCAGATACGCGCCATCGACCATCGCGTGCAGCGCCAGCGCGCGCCGCGTCATCAGCTTCGCGAGACCCAGCATCACCGCCAGTTCGGGACGCACGAAGCCGCGGCCCTGCGCGACCCGCTTGGCAAGGGCCGTGTCGCTCGGCAGCCCGAGCGCCGCGGGATCGACGTCCGCTTCGTCGCACAGTGCGCGCGCCACGCGCGCGTAGCTCTGCGGCTCGTGACGCGAGCGAAGCTCGTCGAGCGAGAGCGCCAGCGCCTGCCCGCGGTTGTGCACGAGCACGCTCTCGCACGCATCGGCCGAGGCGCCGAAGAGCGCCGCATGCCGCTGCGCGGCTGAAAGACGACCCGAACGCACCAGCGGCGCCAGCAGGATCTTGTAGTTGACCTCGTGATCCGAGAGATCGACGCCGCCCGAGTTGTCGACCGCGTCGGTGTCGATGCGCACGCCCGCAAGACTCGCTTCGATGCGCGCCGCTTGCGTGAAGCCGAGATTGCCGCCCTCGGCGACGATCCGCGCACGCAGCGCGCGGGCATCGATGCGCACCGCTTCGTTCGCGCGATCGCCGACGTCCGCGTTCGATTCGTGCGACGCCCGCACGTAGGTCCCGATGCCGCCGTTCCACAGCAGGTCGACGTCGAGTGACAGGATTGCGCGCACCAGGTCGTAACCCGAGATGCGACCGGCGCCGAGCCCGAAGCGCTCGCGCAGCGCCGGCCCGAGATCGATCTGTTTGGCGGCGCGCGGAAACACCCCGCCGCCTGCGGAGATCTTCTTCGCGTCGTAGTCGGCCCAGCTCGACGTCGGCAGCTCGAAGAGGCGACGCCGCTCGTGCCACGCGATCTCCGGGTCCGGGTCCGGGTCGATGAACACGTGACGGTGATCGAACGCGGCGAGCAATTTCGCGCGGCGCATCAGCAGCGCGCCGTTGCCGAACACGTCGCCCGACATGTCGCCGATACCGGCGGCCGTGAATCCTTCGCGCTCGGGATCGATGCCGAGCTCGGCGAAGTGCTGCTTTGCGCACTCCCACGCGCCGCGCGCGGTGATCGCGAACTTCTTGTGGTCGTAGCCTTCGGATCCGCCCGAGGCGAACGCGTCGCCGAGCCAGAAATCGCGCGCCAGCGCGATCTCGTTGGCAGCGTCCGACAGATGCGCGGTTCCCTTGTCCGCTGCGACGACCAGGTACGGATCGTCGCCATCGCGTCGCACGACACCGGCGGGGGGCAGCAACGTGCCGGTCGCATCGAGGTTGTCGGTCAAGTCGAGCAGACTCGCGACGAAGACGCGGTACTGCTCGTCGGCGAGTTTGCGCGCCTCGCTCGGCGATAGACCCGACCGCTTCAGCACGAAGCCGCCCTTCGCGCCGACCGGGACGATCAACCCGTTCTTCAACTGCTGCGTGCGCATCAGCCCGAGCACTTCGACGCGCAGGTCGTCGAAGCGATCGCTCCAACGCAGTCCCCCGCGCGCGACGGGCCCGCCGCGCAGATGGATGCCCTGCAACTCCGCCGCGTGCACGAAGATCTCGCGCCACGGACGCGGCGGCGCGATCTCGGGGACCAGCGCCGGGTCGAGCTTCATCGCGATCCGGTGCGGCGGCCCCTGCTTCGTAAAGAAGCTGGTGCGCAGCGTCGCCATCACCAGCGCGTAGAGACCCGAGAGCGCGCGGTCTTCATTGAGCGACGCGATGCGGTCGCGGTAGCCCTCGAAGGCGCGCTGCAACTGGAGCTCGCGTGCGCTCCGCTCTGATGCTTCGACGGCGGGATCGAAACGCGCCGCGTGAAGCTGGACGAGCAGTCGCACGGCCAGCGGGTTCTCGAGCAACACCGAACGCAGGAATGGCCGCGCGAGCGTTCCCTGGATCTGCAGGAAGTACTCGAGATAGGCGCGCATGCAGTCGATCTCGCGCCAATCGAGTCCGGCGCCTAGCACGAGTCCGTTCAGTGGATCGCTCGCGACGGCGCCGGCCAGCACCGCGCGAATCGCATCGCCAAGGCGTCCCACGATCGCGTCCAGGTCGCCCTGCTCGGCGCCGAGCGGCAACACGCGCAGCTTCGCGACCATCGCGGCCGGTCGTTCATCCGGTGTGACGCGGAGCTGTTGCGCGTCGACCACGCGGATCCCGAAGCCATCGATCACCGGCAGCAGGTCGGAGAGCAGCAGCGGCTGATCGGGCAGAAAGATGTCGAGCGTGGCGGTCTCGCGCCGCTCGTCGCCGTAGTCGAAGTACAGCGCGAAGTGCGGCGCACCCGAGTGCGCCAGCGCTTCCAGCGCGACGACGCCGCGAACCGCATCGACCGGATGGGTCGCGACGCGCAGCAGCTCCGGATAGCCGTCGGTGTAGCGATCGGCGAGCAGCATGCCCTCGCTCTCGCCGAAGCGATGGGCCAGCGCCGCTTCGAAGCGGTCCTCCCAGCGCGACGACAGCTCCTCGATCTGCGCTTCGAGCCGCGCGGGATCCGGCAGCGACAGCCGCCCGCTCGCCGTCGTGCAGAAGTAGTGGAGCACGACGACGCCTTCCTCGAGGAACGACGCGCGATCGTCCACGTAGGTGGCGCCAGTGCACGCATCGAGGTGGGCGCGGATGCGCGCGCGCAGCGTTTCGCCGTAGCGCTCGCGCGGCAACAGCACGGCCACATAGAGCGAGCGACCGTGTCGATCGGCGCGCAGCACGAGCCGCGTGCCTTTCGAACCCTCGGACTCGACGATTTCGTGGATCAGCGCCGCAACGCCATCGACGTCGGTGCCGAGCAGCACTTCGAGCGGCGCAGAGTCGAACGCGCCGACGATCGCGCGGTAGCGGTGCGAGCGCGGTACGGCCGCCTCGCGGCGCAGGATCTCCTCGAGGCGGCTCGACAGCAGCGGCACCTGCGAACCCGGTATGCGCAGCGCGCGCGAAGTGAAGAGGCCGAACAGGATCGCAAGGCCGCACGGCTGGCCGCGGTCGTCGTATCCGGTGATCGCGACGCGATCGAGTCGGCCGTGGCGATGGATCGGCGATTCGACGCGCGATTTGCCGATCACCAGGATGCGCGGGTCGTCGAGGATGTCGCGCAGCTCGTCGGGCACATCCGCGCCGCGCCTCGGTGCGCGAAGACGACTGGTGGAGTCGTCGCGGAACAACCCGAGGCCGGCCCCCGGCACGAGTTCGACTTCGAAGCCCGCCGCTTCGCCGAGCGGACGCAGCCGGTAGCGCCGAAAGCCCATCAGCACGAAGTGATCGGAGACGAGCCACTCGAGAAAGCCGCGCACGCGGCGGGCCCGCTCGGCACCGTCGGGCAGCGCGGAGCCGGCACGGTCCACCTGCGCGCCCAGCTCGGCCACCGCGGCCAGCATTTGGGCGTGATCTTCGGTGACGTCGCGCACCTTCTGCATTGCGTCGCGCAGCGATGCTTCGAGTTCGGCAAGAGCTGTGGCGTCCTCGATGCGCGGCGACACCTCGATGTACAGCGCGGACTCGCGCGGGGCGTCGCTCGCCACATCGATGTGCTCGAACGTGCCCGAGGCGTCGCGGCGCACCGTCAGGACCGGGTGCAGGAAGAGCCGCTCGCGAAGCTCCGCTCTGCGCAACACGAGCCGCGCCGTGTCGACGATGAAGGGCCGGTCGTCCTGCAAGATCTGGATCACAGTGCGACCGGGACGATCCGCCGGGTTCGCAAGCGCCACGTCGATGGCGCCGGGAACGCGTACGGACGCGAACGCGAAGCCGGCCGCGGCGGCGCTGGCGAGAGCGCGTTCGCTGCCACGACCGGCGCCGCTCAGATACGCGCGCGCAAACGCATCGAAGCGAGCAGCTGCTCGCCCGGTCTGCGTCACTTGCCCTTCTTCGCTGCTCCCTGCGCCGGAGGGGCTGCCTTCTTGTCCGCCGCCATCTTGTTCTGCTTCTTTTCGGCGGAATCCTGCTTCTTCGCCTTCTCTTTTGCCTTCGGAGACTTGTCGCCCATGAAATCCCCACCTCTGGTTCTAGGGTCGATGATGATCGCCCACTCGCGAGATTATCACGATCGACGCGCGCCGAGCATCAAGTCGAAACGTTTTTTGGCGAGTGCTTCAGCAGAGCGAGCGCGACCACCGCCGACGTGAACTCGAAGCCGAGCGCCATCGTCGTGTACGAAGAGAGGCCGCCATCGAGCAGCGTGCCGAAGAGGCGCGCCGATCCAAGGCCCGTGGTTGCGAACGCGATCGCGACGAGCGCGGGCCGCACCCAGGCGAGACGCAGCGCGCCGAGAGCCGCGAGCACGCCGAGCGCCGCTTGCAGCCCGCCATACATCGCGCGCAGTTCCGTGCTGCCCGTCGGCGACTGGAACGCCACACCCGCTGCTTCCGCGAGAACCGACGGATGCAACCAGCAGTAGATGCCATAGGGCAGCCAGAGCAGCGCAGACAACAGCAAGAAGATTCGGGTCGCCATCGGGGGTCCTCGCATCGTGTGGGTTCGGGGAACGATCTCGTGCTCAGCCCGGCGGCGGGCGCAGCGCGGGCGGCACGTATTCGTTCGTGCCCTTGCGGATGTTGGCGAAGAAGAGTTCCGGCAGGCTCCAGAGCGCGCCATCGAGGCCCTCGCGCAAGCCGCGTCCGCGATCGAACGGAAGCTGGAGGATGCCGACTCCGGAACGCGCCAGCGCGGCGGCGAGATTGACCGTGCCGAGCAGCGGTCGCAGCGGCCAGCTCTGGTCGGTGAAGAACACGAAGAAGCCGCTGCGGTCGGCAGGCGCGTAGAGCGTCGAGGAGAAGACGTTCGACTCGCGCAGCGCCGCGCGCAGAGTGCCCTCACGCGCCACCGCGTGCAAACGCGCCGACAGCAGATCGACGCGCTCGATGACATCCCAGCGCTCCCGCACGTTGTGCGACGAGACGAATGGGATGAAGTTCGCGCGCGCCGCGGGCGCGACGTAACCGCCGAGTCGCCGTTCGGATTCACGCGCGACGAAGTCCTGCACGGCTTTGCGATCGTCCGCCGCCGGCACGCCCGCTTCCGCGGCCAGCGCCGCTTCGACGGTGCGGAACAGCTCCGAGACGCAGTTGCGCGTGACGAGGTCGTAGCGGTACTCCGCTTCGAGGGCGCGGCGAAGGCTGCGCTCCGCATCGCGCGCGGCGGCGTGCGCGCGAGCGAGGTCACCCGGTGTCGACGCCGGGCGCACTTCGACTGCGATCTTCGCGCGCCCCTCCGGCAGCAGCGGACCCGATGCGACACGCAACACCGACGCGCCGTCCACCACCGCGCGCAGTTCCGCGACGCGGTTCGCCGACTCCTCGAGCGCGCGAAACTCCAGCTCCGGGAAGCCGCTGCTCGCAAAGAAACGGTCGCGCGCTGTGGCCAGGTCCTCGCGCGCTTCGGCGAGCAGCGGCGGTGCCAGCGCACGGCGTCGCTTCGACACGGGCAGTGCTCGGGAGTCCGGTGGCAGCGCATCGAGCGTGACGAGGCGGCCGGTCGCGAGCGATTCGTCGATCGTCACGAGTCGCGCCGCGGCGAGCAAGAACGCCTCGCCCCAATCGGGCCGCTGACTCGCGATGAGCGCTACCGCAGCGTCCTCGAGCCGCGCGCGTGCGCCGCGGAGTCGATCTTGCGAAGCCGCGTCGAGCTCGAGCGACGCATCGGCACCGAGCGTCTCGCCCGCGCGCATGCCGGCAGCGAGCGGCTTTGGCTGCTCGATCGCATCGAGTGCAGCGAGCGCGGCGAGCGCCTCTCCGATGCGACGCGACAGCGACGGCCCGACCACCGGATAGACGAGCGGATCGACCACGAGCGCGCCGACGTCGGCCGGAGCAAGCGAAGCTTCGCGAAGCGCACGCTGCGCAGTGGCACGCCGCTGTGCGAGCCAGTCGTCGCCATAGCGATCGACGATTCGCCGGCGCAGCGCGATCAATGCAGGCGGCGCGTCGCCGATCAGGCCGCTGCTCGCTGCGAAGAATCCGGCGCCGCGCACCGACACACGAACGTCGCCAGCCGCGCCGAGCGCTTCGAGCAACGCGATATCGCGGTGCACTTCGTCCAGCACTTCGAGCTGCCGCGATTGGGCGAGCAGGCGGCGCTCGAAGGTGTCGCGCAACAGCGCAACCATCGCGGGCGTGGCGGCGACGCGCGAGACCTCGATGCTGCGGTTCTCGAGCGTGCGGTACATGTGCTGGAAGTGCCGCGAGTCTTCGCGGCGCGGGACGAGCCAGCCCGCGTCGTGCTGGAAGTCGAAGTTCGATGCGCCGAAGCGGATCGCGGCGTGGCCACCGCTGGCGTTGCCCTCGTGGGCGCGGACGTAGAGATACTCGAACGAGTCTGTCGTCTCTTCTGCGTTGCTGCGCGCGCTCGCCGCCAGCAGCAGCACAAGACCGAGCCACGCGATCGACAGCCCGCGCGTCACCGCGCGTTCGCGAAGCCCCGCGCCATCGCGCTCTCGCGCTCCGCATCCCCGCTCGCCCAGGCCGCTTCATACGCGGTGCGCTGTGCGCCGTTCACCTTCGTTCGGCTGAGCCCCCGCCCGATCGCTTCCCACGTGGACGGCTCTGATTCCCAATCACTGATGCCCCGCTTGCGGGCCAGGTCGGAAAGACCGGAGAAGAAAGTCTGTTGCTGCTCGCCACCCGCCTTGACGAAGGCTTCGGTGTACTGGGAGACGTCGTTGGCAAACGCCTTCTTGTCATCACCCGACGAGCCCGATGACCCCGACGAACTCTTCGAAGAATCCGAGAGGCTCCCCGAGCTGTGGGAGAAGGAACAGGCAAGCGACGCCGCGCAAGCCAGCGCCACCGCGACGGTGAATGCACGTCGAAAGACCTGGGTCATCATGAGGCGAGGATCTAGCGCAGGGCGGCGGGCCGCGCGATACGCGGCCTCAGAGCAGGAAGGCGATGCACGGATGCGCGATGGCGGCAAAGGCGTGCACATTGCATCTCACGGTGGACGCGGCGTCGTCGCGGTCTAATCTGCCTGGGTCACCCGCGCGGAGTCGAGCCCCCCATGCATCTCGCCACGCGCCTCGCGCCGATCGAGCTGTGCGATTCCCACGGAGCGCTGCTGCGCCTCGGTTCGCTCTGGGCGACGCGACCCGTCGTGCTGGTCTTCATCCGCCACTTCGGCTGACTGTTCTGCCGCGAGCAAGTCGCGCAGTTGCGCGACCACCTTCCCGAAATCAGCGCGCGCGGTGCCGATCTGGTCGTGATCGGCAACGGCTCGCAGCACTTCGCAGCGACGTTCCGCGAGGACATGGGCCTCGACTGCCCGCTGCTCGTCGATCCGGAGCTGCGCGCGTATCGAGCAGCGGGGTTGCGGCGCGGTCGTGTCGAAGCGCTCTCGCCGCGCCTTCCGCTGAATGCACTGCGCGCACTGCGCGCCGGGTACCGTCAGACATCGGTGCAGGGTGATCCGTGGCAGCTCGGCGGCGTCTTCGTGATCCGCACCGATGGAACGCTCGCGTACCGCCACGCGAGTCGCGAAGCGGGTGATCATGCGCCGATCGACGCGATCGTCGCCGCGCTCGATCCGGCGGCACCCGCGATCGCGGAGGCACCTCGCGTGTCGCTCGCGGGGCAGTGGCTCGGTCGCGGGCTCTCGCAGCTGGTCGATCCCACCGTCGTGTTCTCGTTCGACCGCACGGGTTTCCGCATTCACTCGCTGGCGTTCGATCCGGACGATCTCGACGTCGATCTTGCGGGCAAACGCTGCCTGGTGACGGGCGCGAACTCGGGGATCGGCTTCGAAACCGCGCTCGCGCTGGCTGATCTCGGTGCCGAGGTGGTGCTGCTCTGTCGCAATCGCGAACGCGGCGAGGCCGCGGCGGCGCGCATTCGCGAACAGACGGGATCGCGTCGCGTCACCGTGGTGGAGCTCGACGTGTCGCGACTCGGGGCAGTGCGCGAAGTCGGGGCGCAACTCGCGCTGCGACCGGTCGATGTGCTCGTACACAACGCCGGCGTGTTGCCGGACGAACGAGCGGAGACCGAGGACGGCCTCGAACTCTGCTTCGCAACGCACGTCGCCGGTCCGCACCTGCTCACCAGGCTGCTGCGGCCTGCGCTCGAGCGATCTCAGCATGCGCGCATCATCTGGGTCTCGTCGGGCGGCATGTACACGCAGCGGCTCCGGCTCGACGATCCGAACTGGAAGCAGCGCCGCTACGACGGCGTCACGGCCTACGCGGAGACCAAACGAGCGCAGGTGGTGCTCGCGGAGCTGTGGGCCCGCAAGTTCGCGGGAACCGCGGTCGTCGTGAACTCGATGCACCCGGGCTGGGCCGACACACCCGCCGTGCGTTCCTCGATCCCCGGGTTCTGGCGGGTCGCGCGCAAGATCCTGCGCACCCCTGCCGAAGGCGCCGACACGGTGGTGTGGCTTGCCGCGAGCAGGCCAGGCCGCGCCGTTTCGGGCTTCTTCTTCTTCGACCGCGCGCCGCGCCGGACCCACTGGCTCCCCTGGACCCGGGAAACCGATGCAGACCGCCGGCGGCTTTGGAAGCTCGCGGAGAGCGGCGGCCCCGCCGGGCGCCCAGGGCGGTCGCGCGCAACCCGGACCGGGTCTCGCGGGCGGGGTGACGCCCAGCCGGTGGCCTGATACGCTGCCGAGTCGAAGGCGCCTCCGGTCGGGAGTGCGCACGTCAGGCGAGAATCTTCTTATCCTTCCTGCGTGTCTCCATTACGACTCGAGTGTCTTTCCTGCTCGTCGGCAGCTGGCGCAAGGCCAGTCTGGTGGCGGTGCAGCGTGTTTCGCGCGCGATCGATGTTTCGGATGGTCCGGCCTTGATTGCGGCGAGTGTCGCGTCCGCCTGCTGCGTGCGACGGCGCGACGAGGATGATCGATTGGGCAAGAAGCTTTATGTAGGAAACCTCCCGTTCACTGCCACCGAGGACGAAATCCGTGAGCTCTTCGAGCGTCACGGTGCAGTGGACAAGGTCAGCGTCATCACGGACCGGGAAACCGGTCGTCCGCGAGGGTTCGCCTTCGTAGAGTTGGGTGAAGGCGCGAACGCGGATGCGGCGATTCAGGCGCTCGATGGTCGTGACTTCGGCGGCCGCAGCCTCCGGGTCAACGAGGCGCAGGATCGCCGCGGTGGCGGCGGCGGCGGTGGCGGCGGCTACGGCGGCGGCGGCGGCGGCCGCAGCGGCGGTGGCGGTGGCTACGGCGGCGGTGGCGGCGGCCGCAGCGGCGGCGGCGGCGGCTACGGTGGCGGCGGTGGCGGCGGCGGCCGCTACTAGTCCTGCACTGCAACGAGTCGGAAGGGCCTCGGGCGAAAGCCCGGGGCCTTTCTCTTT
>CAYGWM010000075.1:6343-20557 GCA_964353555.1 uncultured Spirochaetales bacterium | reverse complement strand
TGAACCTGATGGTCGACTTCGGCTACGTCGCATCGGTCGAGATCGGCGCCCGCCCGTCGCTTCTCTGAGATCCCCGCCTCGTTGCGTTGGGGACGTCCCTCGACGCAACCAACGTCCCCAACGCAACGATGGCCGCTCTTTCGACCCCGGAGGGGCTCAGACTTGATCGGGGCGCCGTGCGATCCCGTCCCGTCGAATCGGGGATGAAACCCCTCAGGTCATCGCGCGGCGCTCCGATACCAGACCACAGTGGACGGCGGGCTCGCGGAGAGCCCCATGCGCGTCGCGTTTGCCTTGCTCCTCACCCTTCTCGTCAGCCAGAACGCATCAGCCGCTCCGCTCGCGCTCTCCTATTCGATCCCTGCTGGTGGCGGCGCCTACGAAAGCTTCGACTCGATGGGCGTCGCAGGCACGCGCGCGCCGGGCCAGTTGAACGGCGGCAACTGGGATTCCTACTGGAGTCTCACGCTCCAGGGCGTGACCCCCACCGAGCAGTACCAGAGCCTCGGCCTCGGCAGCGCCACACCGGCGATCGACGCGTACAACGGCGGCGCTGTCGGTGGCGCCGATCGCGCGCTCGGCCTCTACACCAACTCGACCGGCAATCCGACGCGCAACATGGATGTGCGTTTCCAGAACGATACCGGCGCCGCGCTATCGCAGTTCCATCTCGAGTTCGACATCGAGTTCTGGCTGCAGCGCAGCCTCTCACGCTGGGGCGGCCTGCAAGCGTTCTACTCGCCCGACGGGACCACCTGGACCAATCTCGGCAACGTCTTCGAAGGCACATTGCTCAACACGACGAACACCGCGGGCCTCGTCGATGGCAATGGCACGGCGAACTCGATCCGCAGCGTCGGCGGTCTCGTCGATCTCGGCTCGTATGGTCTCGCGCCGATTGCCACGAGCGGCGCCTTCTACTTGCGATTCTCCGGATCGAGCGGCCTCACCACGCCGAGCGGCCACTCGATCAACCAGAATCGCAGCGTGGGCGCCTTCCTCGACGACTTGTACGTCGGCACCGTCCCACGCGGCGTGTTCGTCCCAGAGCCCGCCACGAACGTGTTGCTCGCGCTCGGACTCATGGGGCTTGCCTGGCGCGGACGTGCGCCGACTCTGACTCGCCCGCCGCGCTGAGCTTGACGCCAGCTTCGCGACCGCGACTCTCCCGGCCCGGAGGACCGGTGGAGCACTTGCAAGCACTTCCCTGGTGGTCAGCGTTGCCGTTCGCGGGGATGTTGCTTTCGATCGCGGTCGTGCCGCTTGCCGCGGAACACTTCTGGGAGTTGAACCGCAACAAGGGCCTCGTCGCCGCGCTCTTCGCGGTACCGACCGCGGTCTATCTCGTGTTCGGCCTGGGCGCCGCGGGGGTTCACGAACTCGGTCACAAGGCGCTCGAGTACGCGTCGTTCATGGCGCTGCTCGGCTCGCTGTTCGTGGTCAGCGGCGGCATCGTCGTGCGCGGTTCGCTGGCGGGCACGCCGATCGTCAACACGGGTCTGCTCGGGCTCGGCGCACTTCTCGCGAGCTGGATCGGCACGACCGGCGCGTCGGTGCTGCTGATCCGCCCGCTGCTGCGTGCGAACGAGGAACGCCGGCACAAGGCCCACGTCGTGGTGTTCTTCATCTTCGTGGTGTCGAACTGCGGCGGGCTGCTGACTCCGCTCGGCGATCCGCCGCTCTTCCTCGGTTTCCTGAAGGGCGTTCCGTTCGGCTGGACGTTCGGGCTCTGGAAGCAGTGGCTATTCGTGAATGGCGTGCTGCTGGTCCTCTTCAACATCTGGGACCAGATCGCGCTGAATCGCGAGCAGGCCACGACGACCGAACCGCTGCTCGAGGAGCTGATCGAACACGCGCCGCTGCGCATCGAAGGTGCGCACAACTTCGCGTTTCTGGCCGGTATCATCGCGGTGATCTACGCATCGGGAAGCGGCATCGGGAGCGGCGCCGAGCCGTGGCTCACCGGGATCCAGGAAGCCGCGATGGTCGCACTCGCGATTGCAGCCTTCGCGACCACGCCGGCCCGCCTGCGCGCCGCGAACCGCTTCCGATTCGGCCCGATCATCGAGGTGGCCGTGCTGTTCGCCGGGATCTTCGTCACGATGGCGCCCGCGCTGCTGCTGCTGAACCAGAACGCAGCGAGCCTGCCGGTGCGCGAGCCATGGCAGTTCTTCTGGGCGACCGGCCTGCTGTCGAGCTTCCTCGACAACGCTCCCACGTATCTGACGTTCGCCGCGATAGCCTCCGGACAGGGCGGGATCGCGCTCGAGGGTCGCTACCTCGCCGACTACCTCGCGAGCGGCGCAAAGGCGGCGGAGACGCTCGCGGCGATCTCGTGCGGCGCGGTCATGATGGGCGCCATGTCGTACATCGGGAACGGCCCGAACTTCATGGTAAAGGCGATCGCCGAGGAGAACGGCGTGCGGATGCCCAGTTTTTTCGGCTACATGGCCTACTCGACTGCGATCCTGATCCCGATCTTCGTGGTCGCGACTTTTTTGTTCTTCCGCTGACCCGCAATCGGAGGCCCCATGTTCGTCATCGCTGGAGAAATCGAGATCGATCCCGCCCAGCGCGAAGCAGCGGTGACCGCCGCGCTTCGGATGATGGAGGAGACCCGCAAGGAAGCGGGCTGCATCAGCTATTCGTTCTCCGGCGACCTCGCCGAGGGCGGCCTCTTCCGCATCTTCGAGGAATGGGAGTCGCAGCAGGCGCTCGATGCGCACTTCGCGTCGCCGCACATGGCGACCTTCCAGACCACCGTCGGCGGGCTCGGCGTCCGACGGATGACGATCAAGCGCTACGAGGTGAGTTCCGTCGGCCCGCTGCGCTGAGAAGCGCCTCGGCTACCCTGCGGCGCCGTGCGCGTCCCCATCATCCGCCTGATCCCCGTCGTATTGCTGGTCGCAGCGATCACCCCAATCGCCGTCGGCTGTGCGCAGCCCAAGAGCCCGCGCATCTCCGCGAATCTCACGGGCACCATTACCTACCGCGAGCGCATCGCGCTGCCAGAAACCGCGCGCGTCGAGTTGCAACTGGTCGATGCCACCGACGAGAATGCGCCCTCGCCGCTGGTCGCCGAGCGCTTGATCGACGAGCCCGGCCAGGTCCCGATCGCGTTCTCGCTCAGCTACGATCCCGCTTCGATCCGCGCGAACCACACCTACGCGCTGCGCGTTCGGATCCGCGTCGACACCGACATCTGGTTCGCGAGCCCGTTCGACGTTCGCGTGCTGACAGCGGGCAATCCGACGCAGGTGGAACTGCAACTCGAACGCGTCAGCGCGAGCGGAGCGATCGTCCCGTCCGCTTCATCGCGTGGGAACGACCCGGATCCGCCCAACCTCGATCCGCGCGCGAAGTCCGCTCGTGACGAATCGCGAGCGATCGACGCGCGACTCGACCGCCTCGACATGCGAGAAGTCACCGACGGCCCCGAGCGAACCGGCTTCGAGCCCCGGCGCCTGCGCCTGTGGGTTCGCGACGACCAACCGGTGAAACTCACAGTGACCGAGGCCTCCCAGGCCGGAGGCACCGCGACCGCATCTTCCTACTACTTCCGCGACGGCCAGCTCTTCTGGGTGCGAACTCCGTCCGCCGGCTACCTGTTCGAAGGCAACGCGCTGACGCTGTCACTCGACTCGCACCTGAAGCCCTTCGCCAACGAGAAGGCAGCCAACGCGGAGTCCCAACAAGCCCGGCTACAGACCGAACTCCGCTCCGCGTTGGCCGAATTCGGAGTCGAGTAGCCCCCCGCTACTCGACTCCGACTCCGACCGCAAACCTCCGAGCTCCAAGCCTAGAAGCCCTCTGACCCGTGTTGGCGCGCGCCCGTCTTCGGGCGTGGTGCGGCATCATGAAATTGCTACTGCAACGCTCCGTCCGATCGCTCGCCGGTGCGGATGCGCACCGCATCGACGACGTCGCTCACGAAGATCTTGCCGTCGCCGATCCGCCCCGTGCGCGCAGACTCGGTGATCGCGATCACTGCCTTCTCGAGCAAGGTGTCGGGAACGACAGCTTCGATCTTCACCTTGGGAATGAAGTCGACCACGTACTCCGCGCCGCGGTACAACTCGGTGTGACCTTTCTGGCGCCCGAAGCCGCGGGCCTCGGTCACCGTCATGCCCTGCACACCGATCTCCATCAGGGCCCCCTTCACCTCTTCGAGCTTGAAGGGCTTGATGATCGCTTCGATTTTTTTCATGATGCTTTCTCCTCGCGCCTACGGCTTCGCGGTGGCGGGTGTCTGCGCCGTTGCCATCGCGCGGGCCGGTGCGAGCGCCGGCATCCCGGAGCTACCGAAGGAACTCGCATGCGTCGCGAAGTCCGGGTAGGCCTGGTTGCCGTGCTCGCCGATGTCGAGTCCTTCGAACTCCTCTTCCTCCGAGACACGTACACCCATCGTGAGCTTGATCGCGGTCCAGAAGAGCATCGAGAGACCGAACGCGAAGGCGCCCACATAGACGACGCCCTTCAGCTGCACCATGAACTGCGCGCCGCGCGACAGACCCGTCGCGAGTGCAGCGATGTTGGTCGCCACGTCGTTGTCGTAGAAGACACCGAGCGCCAGCGTTCCCCACACCCCGTTCACCAGATGCACCGAAAGCGCGCCGACGGGATCATCGAGCTTGACCTTGTCGAAGGCCACCACCGCGAGCACCGCGATCACGCCGCCGACGAGCCCGATGAGCGCGGACGCACCGATCGAAACGAACGCGCAGGGAGCGGTCACCGCGACCAGGCCGGCGAGGCAGCCGTTCAGGATCATCGACAGATCCGGCTTGCCGAGCAGCACCCACGCGGCGATCGTCGCGCCGAGCGCACCGGTCGCCGCCGCCATGTTGGTCGCCACCAGGATGTGTGCGATGGCCGTCCCGTTCATCGCCGCCATCGTCGAGCCCGGGTTGAAGCCGAACCAGCCGAGCCACAAGATGAACACGCCAAGTGCGGCCGAGGTCATGCTGTGACCGGGGATCGGATTCACCTTGCCGTCTTTGCCGTACTTCCCGAGCCGCGGTCCGAGCACGATGATGCCCGCGAGCGCCGCCCAACCGCCGACCGAGTGCACGACCGACGATCCCGCGAAGTCGCGGAAGTTGTTGGCGCCGAGCAGCCCGGCGCCCCAGATCCAGTGACCGGTGATCGGGTAGACGAACGCCACCAGCAAGAAGCTGAACACCAGGAACGCGGAAAACTTGATGCGCTCGGCCACCGCGCCCGACACGATCGTCGCGCAGGTCCCCGCGAACACCAGCTGGAAGAAGAACTTCGCCCAGAGCGGAACGGGGGTCCAGTTGATCGCCGAGTACACGCCCTGATACGCGGTCGTCGAGAACGGGTTCATCGCCGCATAGGCCTCGCCGAGAGCCGGCGAGTTGTCGGCGCCACCCAGGAAGAAGAGTCCCTGCAGTCCGACGAAGGCATTGCCGTCGCCGAACATCAGGCCCCAACCGATCGCCCAGAAGGAGATCGTCGAGGCCGCGAACACGATGAAGTTCTTGGCCAGAATGTTGGTGGTGTTCTTGGCCTGGCACAGCCCGCTCTCGACGAGCGCGAAGCCAGCGTTCATCCAGAACACCAGCATCGCTGTGACCAGCACCCAAACCGTGTCGACTCCGATACGCAGATCCGAAGCGCCGGCCGTCAACGTCGCGAGTGCATCCGGCGCCGCTTCCCCTTCGGCGAACGCGGGTAGCGCGCACAAGACAAGGGCAGCCGTCAGCGCCGCCCAACGATTCCACTTGCTCATGGGTTCCTCCCGGGGGTTGAGATCCGCGGGAATTCCCTAGAGCAATCAGCGTGCCGCCTGTTGCGTGTATTCAATCGAGCCGGACTGTGCTCGATTCCGCCCGACTCCCGGTGGATTGCGCCGATCGCTGCCCGTCCGCAGCGCAGAGTTGCCCAAGGAACAGGCGCGAAATCGAGCGAGCCGATGGCTTTGCAGATGCGCTCGCGCAGTAGACGATCAAGACGTGCGTTGCGCGCCATTTGCATTCGGCGGCTGCAACGCACAGACGAGCGCTGCAATCGACACCGCAAGGAGGACACCCTTCACGCACACGACGAAGAGCCCGGATTGCCCGGACACGTCGACCGCGCGCCACTGCTCGAGCTGCCCGAAGAAGCTCCCGTAGAGGCCGCCCGCGAGAACTCCCCAGGCGGCGGCGACTTCGAAGCGCATGCGGCTCACCCCTCAGCCGACGCGAGCGGCGTTGCGCCGACCCGCTGCGGCCGTCGCGCTCGTGACGCCGCGATGCGCAGCGCCAACGCCGCGACCGCCAAGCCGAAGAGCGGCGCGAATTCGGGGAGGGCACCGAAGGTGCGCTTGGCGTAGCTCACGGTGAACACGAACCAGAGCCAATAGATGCCGACCTTGTGCAGTCGCAGCCAGTTGCGACCGAGAAGGCGCACAGCGGCGTCGTTCGAGGAGAGGGCCATCGCGAACATCACCAGATACGCGCCGCCACCCGCCAGCAGCGTGACGGCGCCCGGGCGCTCCCCCGCCACGACGTTGTAGGTGACGAGCGCGGCGAGATGAATGGTGTGCGCGGTGGCGAACGCGAGACCGAGTGCACGACGGCGCTGGACGAGGAATCGCGAAACGCCACTCGGCGCCAGCCGATTCCAGGAACTCGCGACGAAGACCAGCACGAAGATCGGGAAGGACAGACGCGCCGTGTAGCGCGCCGCGAGCAGCCAGCGCTCTTCGGGCACGGCAGCCATGCTGTAGCCAACCAGCGCGACGAGCGTCGCGCCGATCGCGGCCGCCGCGCAGAAGGCCGGAATCGACGCGGAACTCCGCAACACAGCCTTGCGCGGTGCGGTGGCGGTCATCGGCCAACTCTCCTCGAGTAGAACGCGCTGGAACGAGTAGGGAACATTGCATACGCTCCGTATGCAGAAACATACGCGAGGTATGGAAGTGACGTCAAGCCGCTCGCGACGCGTCCCGCTCACCAACGAAGCGATCACCGCGGAGACGCGGCGTCAGCTACTGACGGCCGGCCGGCGCCTCTTCGCTGCGAACGGCTACGCGGAGACCTCGGCCGACGCGATCGGCGCCGCCGCGGGGCTGACGCGCGGTGCCCTCCACTACCACTTCGGCGACAAGCGCGGCCTCTTCGTCGCGGTGCTCGAGCAGCTGTTGCGCGAACTCGTCGAGAGTCTCGCGAAGGACACCATGAAGGGCATTGCGGAGGGCACCGCGGAACTCGAACGCGGTGCCGGCCTGCTGCTCGAGGCGTACGGGCGCCCCGAGATCCAGCGCATCCTGCTGCGCGACGGACCCCAGGTGCTCGGCTGGCAGCCCTGGCTCGAGGTCCAGGAGCAGTCGGGGCTCGCTGCGCTGCTCGATCACGCGCTCGTACACTGGGTGGAGGCGGGCTGGATCGAGCGCCGCGCGGTGGAACCGACCCGCCGGTTGCTATCCGGGGCGCTGGTCCACGCGGGCATCGCGATCGCCGAGGCCGCCGATCGCAAGGCCGCGCTCGCGCTCTTCCGCGAGCCGCTGCGACGCCTGGTGCGCGGTCTCGCGCCGCGCGGCGCCGCGAAAGCTGCGGTGCGCCGGCGACCTTCGTCGCAGTAGAGCGTCGCGAGCCGCGCGCGGGCGATCTATCTCGCGTCGCTCGGTTGCGAAGGCGGCGCGTACCAGATCGGCGATGTCCAGGCGCGCTCCTGGATCGTCCTCGGCACCTGCGGATCGCAACAGGCTTCGAGTCCACTGGGTGCGCCTGCGGCACAGTCGACGGGGCGCGCGTTGCACGCCCACTGCGTCCAACGACACGACGGATTCTCGACGACGCGCGCGTAGTAGAGCGCCTGCGCGTTCGGATCGAAGTCGGGATCGCGCCAGGTCGAGCAGAGCGTGTCGGCGCCTTGCCCCTTTGGCGTGCACGTCGCGAGGTCGACGTCCGCGCCGTTCGATGCGTTGCCCGCGATGTCATAGACGCGTTCGCGCGAGGCTCCGTTCTCGGCCCACAGCTTCACGATCTGGATGCGCTGCAGCGGCGTGCCGGGCGATTCGTCGGTGCCAGCGTCGCGCGCGGCCCAGACGGCGAAGCGCGGCGCCGCTGCGGAACTCGGCGGCACCACGAGATCGCCGCCCATCGTAACGCCATGCGCGTAGCCCAGCGCGGCGAAGTCGTGCGCGCTGCATAGATCCTCGGGCAGCTCGAAACCGCCGAAAAAGCGCACGACGATCCGAGGGCCGCTGGTGCCCCACGCTTCGCGGCGTCGCATCGCATCGAAGAGCGAGTCGCGCGCGTTCTCTTCCGCCCAGACACCGGCGAGTCCTCCGGGATTGAACCACCACTGGTCGGGCAGCGGCGGCACCTCGGTCCGGCTCGTCGAACGGCCGGCCGCGTGACCGACGAAGCGGTCCTCGTCGACGAGACCTGGCGCAGCGAGATGCGTGTCGGTCGCAGCAATCAGGCCGAGCTTGAACGGGTTCACGCCGAGCTTTGCTTGCTGCACGAGACCGGCGCCGAGCACCTCGCGCGCGAAGCTGTTCTCCGGCGGCGTGCGAAAGGTCCACGGCAGCGCCGATTCGCGCATCGTCGAGAACGGCAGCTTCTCGTAAGTGCAGAGCGGGTCGGCATCGCTCGCGCGGCACTCCGAATCGCCCTTGTGCTGGGTCACTTCGAGCAGCACCTCGAGCGACGCACGCAGTTCGGCGTCGGCTCGTGTCAGCGGGGCGCCGTCCTCGCGCTCGGTGCGGAACAGCAGACCGCCCGAGAGATTCGCGTTGTGCGGAATCACCAGTACGTCGCAGCCGATGCCGGCTTCGAGGCATTCATCGCGCAGCCGCTGCCAGAGCCGCTCACCGGTGCGGTCCTCGATGTAGTTGGCCGGTCGCGGCGGCACCGCGGCGTTCCGGAACAGCACGTTGCGATGGATCATCTTCGAGTCCGGATTGCCGGACCATTCGTAGCCTACGAAGGCCGTGAAGCGGCACGCGGCGCTGCGGTCGTAGAACTCCTCGGCCGCGCGCTGGATCTCCTGCCAGGGGCCCGCGGCGGCTTCGAGACAGCGCTCGCCGTGCTCCCCGCAGAAGCTGTACCGATGCGGATCGCGCGCATCCATCATCGAGCCGTTCACCAGGATGTAGCCGAGCCACGGCCAACGCCGCGTGATCCGGCACACGACCCCGTCGTAGCCGGGCAACCCGGGAGCGGAGCAGATGCGCGTCTCGCCGAGCAGCTCGGCGTGATCGGTGACGGCCGCGAAGTCGAGCGGTCGGCGCAGCCGGACCGTTCGCAACGGCTTGCCGTCGTCGTCGTAGGGTTGGATACCCACTTCCTCGCCACGCGCGAAACGATACGCGTCGCGCGGGCCGTTGCGGGTGCCCTGCCCCGCCGCGTCGAAGGAGAGCGCGGTGTGGACGTGGGTGTCGCCGAAGAAGGGCTGGCGCAGCGCGTCGCGATGGCGGCACGGCTCACGGGTTTCGGTGCGCGGGGCTTCTGCACGCACTGCGAGCGGAAGCAGCAACGCCAATGCGACCCACGCAACTGCCCTCACTGGTACACCGCGAGCAGTGTCACATGCGCTTCGCTGGCGTGATACGGAGCGTGGTAGAGCCGCACGAAGCAAGCCGCGACGACCAGCAGTGCCGTGACCCCCAGCACGAGCCCCGGAAAGCGTCCGAACAGCCGCGCGATCGCCGCGGCAACTGCGTACAGCAGCGCGGCGTAGACGAGCGCTTGTCCCAGGAACACCAACGCGGTGAGACCGACGACGCCGCGGAAACTCTCCGCCAGGCCGAACGCGGTCGCCGCGGCACCGAGTTCGAACAGGTGCCCGACCGGCACCGAGCCCGGACCGAGCAACCAGATCGGAACCGGCAGCGCGACCGTCAGGGCGAGCCACAGCCAGAGGCGCATGCTGCGTGCGGACATCGCGCACCATCCTTTCCCGGAGCGATCCCGCCCGGGCCGCGCTCGCGCATGTTGACTTCGAGACGCGGCCAAAGTCAACGCTGTCGCCGTCGCGGCGCGATCCCAACCCGCGACGCGGCTCAGCCGCGAATGATCTGGCGGACCGTGGCGACGAGTTCTTCGGGTTCCCAGGGTTTACGAAGGAATGCATCGAGACCGCGCGCGGCGAAGCGATCGGCGACACGAGCCGCGTCATAGCCGCTGACCAGGATCACCGGCAGATCGCCGCGAAGTTCGCGCAGCCGCAGGAATGTTTCTTCCCCACTCATGTCGGGCATCGCGAGATCGAGCACGACCGCATCGACCTTGGCGGCGCCGACTTCGCGGACCCGATCGAGCGCCTCGCGACCTCCGCGGGCCTTGAGCACGCGGAAGCCCGCGCGCGCGATCACTTCGCCCGCCACTTCGAGGACGCCCTCGTCGTCGTCGACGATCAGCACGGTGCCGCCGTTTGGATGCGCGGCTCGCGCGCTGGGCGTCACGCTCGCCGCGGGACGCCGCGCGCTCAGCGGAAACAGCACCCGCACGCGCGTTCCGCGCGCGAGCTCGCTCTCGACGCAAATCGCGCCGCCATGCGCCTGCACGACGCCAAGCACCGCCGCCATGCCGAGACCGCGGCCACGGCCGGAGAACTTGGTCGTGAAGAATGGCTCGAAGACGCGTGCGGCCGTGGCGGCGTCCATGCCGCAACCGTCGTCGCTGACGCTGAGTTCGACGACCGCGCCCGGCACGATCTCCGCGTTGCCGAACGCATCGCGGAGTTCTTCGCGCGAGATCTCCACCAGCGCGGTGCGAACGACGATGCGCATGCGCTGCTCGCGCTGCGCCTCCGACGCATTCAGCACCAGGTTGAGCAGCACTTGCCGGATGCCACTCGCGTCGGCCTCGATGCTGGGCAACGCGGCGCTCGGCTCGAACACGAGTGCGCAGCGCTCCGGCAGCGACGCGCGCAGCAGATCCGCCATCGACGCGACCAGCGCACTCAGATCGAGCGGAGTCCGCTGGGGCGACGACTTCCCCGCGTACGTGAGCATCTGGTCCGTGAGCGACGCGGCGTGCTGCGCGGCCTCGGCAATCCGCACGACACGCGCCCGTGCCGGCGCTTCGGCGGGCAGCTCGTCCAGCGCGAGCCGCGCGGAGCCGCGGATCACCGTCAGCAAGTTGTTGAAATCGTGCGCGATGCCGCCCGCCAGAATGCCGAGGCTCTCGAGACGCTCGACCTGTTCGACGTGACGCCGGAGTCGCTCGCTCTCCTGCTCGGCGCGCTTCAACTCGGTGACGTCGCGCGCGGAGCCGAGCACTTCGATGCAGCCCGCGGCGTCCATCTGCACGCGGGCGAGCCGCAGCTGGATCCAGCGCGGCTCGCCGTCGGGCCCGAGCAGGCGGCGTTCGAGCGCCACCGGCTGACCGCCCTTGACGCGCCGATATTCCTCGGTCATCTGCTCGCGAGCGCCGGGCTCGAGCAGTCGGAGCCAGCCGTGGCCGTCGACATCCTCGGGGCGCCAGCCGAGCGTGGCCTCGAAGGCGCCGGCGGTCCACTCGCGCGTCAGCCGCGCATCGCGGTCGATGCGGAGCTTGAAGGCGAAATCGGATGAGAGTTCGGAGATCGCGCGGTAACGCTCCTCGCTCGCAGCCAGTTCGAGCGTACGCACCGCGACGCGCTGCTCGAGTACACGGCGCATCGCGCGACGGAGTTGGTCGCCAGCGGCTTGGATCTGGATGCAAAGCACCACCGGCGCGACCGTGAGCCAGAGCGGCACGAGCCGCAAGATCGGATCTCCCGACGCGAGCGCCAGCAAATGGACGCCGCCCGCGACACCAAGCGCACCCATCGCCGGCGCGAGCAGCCGTTCCGCAAACGTGGATTCTTCTTGCTGCGCGAAACGAAACGCAACGAACGCCGCCACGAACAACGCGATCGGTTCACACAGAAGTCCCAGCGCAAAGCCCGCTTGCGCCCCGAGCTGAAGCGCCACCGCCGCGCGCAACAGACCGAAAGCCAACGCGGCCGGCATCCACCAGCGCGGCACCGGGCGGCTCGCGAGCGCGAGCGTGCCTGCAAGGAACAACGCCGCGCTCAGCGTCCCGATCGGTTGCGCGATCAGTTGGAGTCTCGAGAACATCGGCAACGCGACAGTAATCGCGCCGGCAATGCAGGCGGCAGACCAGCCCGTTACCCAGTATCCAACCGGCCCCATCCGACGCAAGAACCGCGCGGCGAGAGCGCCGAAGACAGTCAGGAGTAGCAGCAGCGCGACTTCGAGCATGGCGCGACCAGCATACCACCTAGCGCGGCAGGATCTCGGCCGGAATGGACATTGTCGTGTCATGCGGCGCGACACCGGAAGCCGCTCGGGCGTCGCGCACCGACGCGGGTGGGTCCCACCGCGGAACGCCAACCTGCGTCGCAGGGATCACCGTGACAGGTTGCACCACCGGTTCGCGCGCGGCAGTCCATCCCGGCGCGCTCGCGACGTAGCGCGTGAGGACGGCGCGCAGTCCCTGCGCCAGGAAGCTGCTCTGCGCGGTGCGAATCCAGCCCTCGAGGCGTACCGGCACGCGCGCGGGCCCACTCACCCACACGACGCCTTCGCCGCTCGCGTAGGACTTGCCGTCGAGCCAGGTGGACGGGCGCACCGCGAGCGCGGGCAGCGCTCCGAACGGTTTGCTCGACACGGTCTTCGCAGCGCCCACGTCGATGCGAAACTCGAACACCTTGTGGTTGGCGTAGGTGGGGACACCGATCGCGTAGCCCGGGGCCAGCGGCAGCGCGCGCAGCAGGTAGACGAGGTCCGAGGTGTCGTACACGAAGGGACCGAAGTCGAACACCAGATCGCGGCGCTGGTGCTTGTGGATCTTGTCGAGCTGGGCGTGCAGGAAGTGGGTCGCGGCGTCGTAGCGGACCGATTCGTCGTAGAGCTTCGGCCCGTGCTTTTCGACCGCGCGCGTGCGCACCGTCACGAAGCGGTCGAGGTCGATCCACGCCTCGCTGCGATCGTCCACCGGGTAGATCGCGGAGAAGACCGCGTTGCTGCGTAGCGTCCCGACGATGTGCGCATGGCGCGCGCCCTCGGCCTCGACGAAGCGCGCGATTTCGATCACGACGGTGCCCGCCGGCACGCCGAACCACGAGACCGCGTACTCGAGTCGCTCGCCCACCGGGAACGGGAAGCGCGGCGGGCGCGCGACGAGATCCGCGGGCGCCAGCACGCGCAGACCCGGGGCGTCGAGCAGAAACGTTTCCGGCGCCGGCTGTGCGGAGCCGCGCGACGCCGCGACGGCGACCGCAACGAGCAGTACCGCGACGGCGCGACGCCATGGCCGCGCATCAGAAGGACGGCGCGGCTCCAGGACGCGCATCAAAAAAAGTCGAAGCGCGTCGCGAGCACCGCACTGATCGCCGAGAGCACCCATAGCGACACGATGCTCCAGCCGATGCGCCCGAACACGCCAGCGCGCCAGCGGCGGAACAGCAGGTCGCCCGTCATCACCAGCGCGATCGCGAGCGCTGCGAGCGCGAACACGTTACGGGTGCGAATTCCAAGCGCCAGCACCACAGCGCCGATCAGCACTGCGTGCGCGGCGAGCACGAAGAGCACCGGCCACAGCGTCGGCTCCTCGAAGAACGGCGCGAGGAAGCGCTCGATACGGCCCGGCGCCTTGCCGGCGTAAGCGGGATCGTCCTTCGCCTCCGCCACTTCGCGCACCATCGAAACGAGACGCCCACTCGTCACGAACGCGTGCAGCGCGTGGTCGTCCTCGACTTCGAAGAGGCGCACGTAGCCAGGCGTTCCGCTGCGCGCGAGACGCTGGCTATCGGCGATCGGCACGATGTCGTCGCCGCGCGCGTGCACCATCCAAACGCGCGCACCCGGCGGGATCTTCGCGCGCAAGCCCTGGCGCAACGCCGCCTGCGCGAGCAGCAGCGTCGGACCGCTCCACTGTTCGCGCTGCAGCAGCGCAACCGCGACAGCACCGCCGAACGAAGATCCCACCAACACGTCCGGCTCGAAGCGGCGGATCGCCTCGGCGTGCTGCGCGACGCAGGCTTCGAAGTTGCTCGTGTCCATCGCGGGCGTCGTGGTCTCGAACGCCGCCGCCAGCGCGCGCGCCTTGTTGCCCTGCGGCGAGCCTTCGAGCCCATGAATGAATTGCACGCGGAGCCGCGCCATCGGCGCAATCTAGCCGACTCGACCCGCGGCCCGATGAACTTCGCTCGGCTTTGCCTCGCTGCGCGCGAGCGAAGCTCGCTTGCTGCGCACCGCCGGATTGAAGTACG
>CAYGWM010000075.1:0-6243 GCA_964353555.1 uncultured Spirochaetales bacterium | reverse complement strand
GCCTCGCTGCGCGCGAGCGAAGCTCGCTTGCTGCGCACCGCCGGATTGAAGTACGCGAAGCCGAGTTGCGGAAAGCGCTGCGCGAGCGTGTCGCGCAGCCAGCGCATGCCGCGGCCCGGGCGGATCGTGCCGCGCGGCAGCGCCTTGCGGTACAGCGCGGGATCGAGATTCAGGTTGCGCAGCTGGATCCTGTGGAGGCCCGTGCGTTCGATGAGGCTGCAGAGCGCGTCGAGTTCGGCGTCGGTGTCGGTCACGCCGGGGAAGCAGAGCAGATTGATCGACGCGTGGCCGCCCGCCTGCACGACGATCGAGATGCTCTCCTCGACGTCCGCGAACGAATAGCCGCGCGGGTTGTAGTACGCGGCGTAGACCTTCGGGCGCGGCGAGTTCAGGCTGGCGCGCATCGCGTCGAGGCCGGCGTCGCAGAGCGCCCGCACCACGTCGGGGCGACTCGCGTTGCTGTTCAGGTTGATCGTGCCGCGCGCGCCCGCTGCGCGGATCCGGCGCGTCGCTTCGACGAGGATCGGACCGAAGAGCGTGGGCTCCCCCTCGCAGCCCTGTCCGAAGCTGACCACGCCGCGCGGCACGCGCGCGAAGTGCGCGAGCGCGGCGTCGGCAATCTCGCGCGGCGTCGGCGCGATGTTGAGACGATCGTGGCTCGCACGGAACGCGCCGTCGGGCTGCAGCGAGATGCAGCCGACGCACTGCGCGTTGCACGCGATCGAAACCGGCAGCGGTCCTTCGTGCCGGCCGAGAAAGAAGTTCTGCGCAGCGCGACACCCGTACTCGAGCGCGCAGCGCTCGAGCTGACGCGCGACGCGATTGCGCGGCAACTCGACCTTGATCCGCGCGACGCCGTCCTCGATGCTTTGCTGCGAGAAGCGCCACGGGTCCTGGCGGCGGTCTGGGTCGGAGCGGAACGCGCTCACCCAATACTGATCATCGGCCCAGCCGACCGCCGTGTACGCATAGAGCGGCAACGTCGGCGCCTTGCTTCGCGTGCGCCACGCCGCGTGATGACCCGCCGTGTGCGCCGGCGCGACGAACGCGGCGACTGCGCGCGCCTCGCCGCCTTCCCAGCGCGAGACCGCGATCGGCGCCCCGGTCGGGGCATCGAGACCCACCGGCGCGCGACCGGGCAACGTGAACAGGTCACTGCCGCGCGGCAGCGGGATCAGCTCGCCTGTGGCGATCGCCTCGGGTCCCGCGCCGCGCACGCCGGCGAGCAGCAACTCCGGATGATCGTAGATGCGTCCTTCGAGATCGCTGACGAGCAATCGCACCGGCTCGGTGGGAACGCAAGGGTGCGGGCGGGGCGTGTTGCGCATGGATGATGCCGAGCATGACCGACGGTCGCGCGGCAACGCAACCGAGAAGGGCCTAGGGGCTGCCGCTCGCGCTCGATCCGCGGCATGCTGTGCGTACTCGAACTCTGGGGAGGTGCTCCATGCGCGCGCATGCGTTCTGCGGCGGCCTGCTTTGCGTCGTCCTCGCGACCTTCGTGTTGGCTCCCGTGGCCCGTGCCCAGACGACCGACGTCGTAGTCGGCGTGCCGATCCAAAACGGCAAGGCGGGCAAGCCTCAGCCCGGCGTGATCGTCGATCTCGAGGGCAAGCAGCGCCGCGATCCGTTGCCAACGCCTGTGATCATCCAGGAACTCGATGGCCCCGGAAAGACGACGGTCCGCCCCAAGTTCGGCGGCGGCTATACGGTGGAGAACACGGACGGCTCGAAGACCGAGGTGAAGCCGAACTTCGGCGGCGGCTACACGGTCGAGAAGCAGGGTCCCACCAAGAAGCCTCAGTAGAGCAATCGCGGCACCACGGCATCGTGGCGATGACGGACCGCACAGTTCCGCAGTGGATCTAGGGGAGAATCGAATCGATGCAGCGAGCAGTCTCGGCAGTCCTGGCGTTGCTTGTCTTGATCGCTTGTCAGGGAACCCCGCAGTTGGGCCAGGGGGGGTCCATGGTGACGGGATCCGGCGGCTCCGCAGGCGCGCAGGGTGCTTCGCATCAACTCGTGCGCTGCACGCAGCCGCTCGGCACGGCCGCGCTCGTCGAAGCGAGTCCCGAAGCCCTGACGGGGCTCCAGACGCTCGGCCTCGCCTCCCCGCTTCCGATGCTGCGCCTGCTGATGGCGCAGTCGGGCTGCTTCCGCGTGGTCGATCGCGGCGCTGCGATGCGCAACATCGAGCAGGAGGAATACCTGCGGCAGAGCGGAATGCTGCGACAGGGTTCGCAGACCGCGAAGGGCAAGATGATCACGACGCAGTACCTGATCACGCCCAACGTGCTCTTCTCGAATCCGAATGCAGGCGGTGCGGCGCTCGGGACCGCCGTCGGCGGATTGCTGGGTGGCGGCGCCGGTGCGCTGATTGGCGGCGCCGTGGGGAGCATCCGCATCAAGGAAGCGCAGACGATGCTGTTCCTGACCGACGCGCAGAGCGGCGAACAGATGGGCGTCGCCGAAGGCTCCGCCAAGGTGACAGACTTCGGTGGCGGTGCGGGCCTCGGTGGTTGGGGCGGCGGCGTCGCCGGCATCGTCGGCGTCAGCGGCTACGGCAACACGGCAGAGGGCAAGCTGATCGCGGCGGCGCTGCTCGACGCGCACAACAAGCTCGTCGCGCAGGTGCAAGCGACCCGGCCGAACGACCTCTACGAGCAACGGCGCGGCAGCGCGATGAAGAGTTCCCTCGTCGCCGACATCCAGGGCGAATTGGTCCGCCACGGCTATCTGCCGGCCGGCTCGCCGGACGGCTCGGTGGGCCCGAAGACGACCACCGCGATCAAGGAGTATCAGCGCGCCCAGGGCCTGCTCGTCGATGGCACGCCGAGCGCTGCGCTGCTGGAGCACATGCGCAGCCACTGAGCGCGGATTCAGCGCAGTTTCAGCAGCCGCCTGTGACGAGCTTCACAGCGCCCGCCAATTGCATCGCCGATGCTCACCACGATGTCGGTCCAACCCTTCCTGCTGAACGACGACCTGATCCAGGAGCTGCGCGCAGACCTGCGACAATTGCAGCGGGACCTCACCGAGGCTGCGCTCGCCGAAGCGCTACGGCTGCTCGAGTCTCCCTGCTTCGAAGAGCTCACGGAACAGCAAGTCCGCGAGGTCGCGGAGTACCGGGCGATCGAGATCGCCGGCGAGCGCTTCTTCGGTCCGGCCTTCAGCCGCAGCAAGGAGGCGGGTGCGATGCTCGGCTTCGCGCGACTGCTCGGCGCGGGCAGCGTCCGCGACGACCTCACACGGCTGCGCGGATCGATCCGCGACCCATCCGTTGCGCCGGGCGAGCCCTCCTCGGGGTAGAGTGCGCCGGTGCACTGCCCCCATTGCGAACACACGAGCCCCGACGACTCCACGTTCTGCGAAGCCTGCGGCGCCCGCGTCGAACGCGTCTGCAGCGCCTGCGGCGCGCTCGCCGCGCGACTACACCCCGAAGCACCTCGCCGACAAGATCCTGCAATCGAAGTCCGCGCTCGAAGGCGAACGCAAGCAGGTGACCGTCCTGTTCGCCGACGTGAAGGGCTCGATGGAGCTGGCCGAGCAGCTCGATCCCGAGCAGTGGCACCGCATCCTCGAGCGCTTCTTCGAGATCCTGACCGAAGGCGTGCACCGCTTCGAAGGCACCGTCAACCAATACACCAGCGACGGCATCATGGCGCTGTTCGGCGCGCCGATTTCCCACGAGGACCACGCCGAACGCGCCTGCTACGCGTCGCTCCACTTGCGCGACGCGGTGCGCGACTACGCGAACGAGGTGCGCGTGCGGCATGGCATCCCCTTCGGCGTGCGCATCGGGCTCAACTCGGGCGAGGTGGTCGTCGGCAAGATCGGCGACGACCTGCGCATGGACTACACCGCGCAGGGCCACGTGGTCGGCCGCTCTCGGCGCTCGCGGCGGCGGAGTTCCTCTTCGAAGCGTCGCTCTATCCGCAGCTCGAGTACTCATTCAAGCACCCGCTGACGCAGGAAGTCGCGCTGGGCTCGCAGCTGCGCGAGCGGCGAGCGCGGGTACACGCCGCGGTGGCTCAGGCGCTCGAAGGAACGGGCGGCAATCTCGACGAGCGCGCAGCGGAGATCGCGCAGCACTGGGCCGAAGCGGAGGACCGCGATCGCGCGGCGCGCTGGTACCGGCGTGCCGCGCAGTGGGCCGGACTGTCCGACCCGCGCGAGGGGCTCCAGAACTGGCGCCGCGTGCGCGAGCTCGCGCCTGGCGTCGCGGACGAGAACGAGCGCGACGCGCTGGCGCTGCAAGCCTGCATCCAGCTCTTTACGCTCGGCTGGCGGATGAGCGGAAGCGAAGCCGAGTCGGAGGCGGTCTTTGCAGAGGGCCGTACGCTCGCCGGGCGCGCTGGCGATCGCCATGCGCTCGCGCGTCTGGTCGGATTCTACGGCCAGATTCGCGTGCAGCTCGCCGGATCTGCGCTCGACTACGTTCGCTATGGCGAGGAGGGCGCAGCCATCGCAGCGGAGTGCGACGACCCGGCGCTGCGCGCGGCGATGCTGTTCGAACGCGCCGACGAGCTGGTCGAGTCGATTGGAGCCCGCTCGCTCTCGCCGCGGATCCTCGAGCTGCGCGGGCGACTGGCTACCGCGCTTGGTGACGCGCCGGCCGCGGGCCAGGCGCTCCGGCAAGCGCTCGATCTCTACCGAGCCATCGGCGCTACGGGGCACGCGCAGCGGCTGGTAGAAGAGATGGAGGATAGGCCTGCAGATACCTTCTTGTGCGTGGTGAAAATACCCGGTATTATCCACGCGTGCTAGAGAGACTCCTGATGACCCGCCTGCAGGCCACTGCGCGCAGCGTTATCTTGCTGGGCCCAAGGCAGGTCGGGAAATCGACCTTGCTCGGCGGGATGAAGCCCGACCTCTCGCTGAACCTCTCCGACCCGGGCGTGCATCGACGCTATCTCGCGCACCCGGAGCTGCTGCTCGAAATCCTGGATGCGGCGCCGGCTTCGACCCGCATCGTCTTCATCGACGAGGTCCAGAAGGTCCCCGCGCTGCTCGACGCGATCCAGGTCGTTCTCGATGCCAAGCCCAAGCGGTTCCGCTTTCTGCTGTCGGGATCGAGCGCGCGCAAGCTGAAGCGGGGACAGGCCAACCTGTTGCCGGGCCGCGTGGTGGTCTACGCGATGCACCCGCTGCTCGAGCGCGAGCTCGGAGCGCGTTTCCATCTCGACCGCGCGCTGGCCCATGGCACCTTGCCAGCGACGTGGACGGAGGACGACCCCGATCACCGCGCGGAGTTGCTGCGCAGCTACGCCGACGTGTACCTGCGCGAGGAAGTCCAGGCCGAGGCGCTCGTGCGGGATCTCGGCGGCTACGCCCGGATGCTCGACTTCGTGGCAGCCGCGTCCGGCACGACCGTCAACGTCAACGCATTGTGTCGCGCCGCCGAGATCCAGCACGAGACGGCGCGGCGATACCTCGACGTGCTCGAAGAGACGCTCGTGATGTTTCGCGTTCCCGCCTGGAGCGGATCCGACCGCGCCAGCCTCGTCGCGCATCCGAAGCTCTATCTCTTCGACATCGGCGTCCGGAACGCGCTGTTGCGCCGGCCGCTCGATCGCCCGCTCGAAGACGAGCGCGGCCTGCTGCTGGAACACTTCATCGCGCAGGAGCTCCACCGCCGGACCGGGACGCTCTGGCCCGAGGCGCGACTCTTCCACTACCGCACCAAGCATGGAGCGGAGGTGGACTTCGTGGTCGAGGTCGGTCGCGACCTCTGGGGCATCGAGGTCAAGTCCGCGCGACGCGTGTCCACCGACATGCTCTCGGGCCTGGCATCGCTCGCGGATCGCACGAAGCGCCTCACGCGCAAGATCGTCATCTGCATGACCGACCGCCGCGCGCGGCTCGGTGACGTCGAGGTGCTGCCAATTCGGGAGTTCCTCGCGGAGCTGCCGTCCTGATGGCGCTCCTCGCGTCGCCGTCGCTGCTTTCGCGCCCGCCGTGCTAGTCACCAACTCCGAGAAGAGACACGATGCGCTGCCCCGCCTGTAGTCACGACAACCGCGATGCGGCGAGATTCTGCGAAGAGTGCGCTGCGCCGCTGCATCGAGCATGCACGCGCTGCGGCGCCGAGCTGCGTCCGGCCGCGAAGTTCTGCGACGAGTGCGCGCAGCCGGTCGGCGCACCGGCCACCGCCCCGCCCTCTCCACGCGCTCCGCGCGACTACACCCCCAAACACCTCGCCGACAAGATCCTGCAATCGAAGTCCGCGCTCGAAGGCGAGCG
>CAYGWM010000074.1:2207-20700 GCA_964353555.1 uncultured Spirochaetales bacterium | reverse complement strand
GGCGCCCGCGCGACGCCCGCTTCGGTGATGATGCCGGCGATCAGATCGTGCGGCGTGACGTCGAAGGCCGGGTGCCGCACCGGCACGCCCTCGGGCAGGACTTCGGTTCCGCCCAGCTTCGCCATCTCGCTGCGGCCGCGCTCTTCGATCGGAATCGCGTCGCCGTCCGGCGTCGCGAGATCGACGGTCGAGAGCGGCGCGGCGATGTAGAACGGAAGGTCATGACGCTGCGCCAGCACGGCCACCATGTAGGTGCCGATCTTGTTCGCGGTGTCGCCGTTTGCGGCGATGCGATCGGCGCCCACGACGATCACGTCGATCTCGCCGTGCTTCATCAGATGACCGGCCATCCCGTCGGCGATCACCGTCACCGGGATCGCGTCCTTTTGCAGTTCCCACGCGGTGAGCCGGGCGCCCTGCAGGAGCGGTCTCGTCTCGTCGGCGAACACGTTCGCGACGCGACCCGCTTCGAACGCAGCGCGAACGACACCGAGCGCGGTGCCATAGCCGGCCGTCGCCAGCGCGCCGGCGTTACAGTGGGTGAGGATGCGCGCGTTCTGCGGAATCACTTCGAGACCCGAGCGCCCGATCGCACGGCAGATCTCGACGTCTTCTTCGACGATGCGCTTGGCCGCGGCGACGAGATGCGCGCGCACGCTCGGCAGGTCGGCGCGGGGCGCCCTCGACGCGGCATCGAGCTCCTCGCGCATCCGGCCGAGACCCCAGAACAAATTCACCGCGGTGGGACGCGTGCTGGCGAGCCGCTCGCTCGCCGTCTCGACGTCGCGTCGCAGCGCGTCGAGTGACGTCGCCCGGCTCGTGGTCGCCGCGAGTGCGACACCGAGCGCCGCCGCGCAGCCGATCGCCGGTGCGCCGCGAATCACCATCGTCTCGATCGCCTGCGCCACGTCCAGGACCGTCGGCAGAGTCAGATAGATCTCTTCGCGCGGCAGCTTGCGCTGGTCGAGCATCACGACGCCTGCGTCGCTCCAGCGCAACGTGAACCAGCTGCTCATCGCTCGTTTCTCTTCTTCCCGAGCAGACGGTCGAGCGCATCGAGAATCGCGCCGCCGTTCCCTTCGCCGAGCTGTTTGTCGAGCTTGCGTTCGAGTTTGTCGCGGCGCTGGGCCAGCGCGAAGCTCGCCGCGAACGCGAGTGCGCCCGCGCGATCGACTTCGAGCTTCGGTTCCGCCGCCGTCCCGCGCACGCGCGCGACGTCGATACTGCGCGCGCCGGCGCCCGCTTCGGCCGGCTTCTCGGCGAGCGCCGCGAACACCGCTTCGTCGAGCGCGATGCGTCCGGAAAGATCGAGGCGCTGCCCTTCGAGCGCAACGGACCCGCGCACTTCGAGTTGATAGCCCGGATAGCGGAGCACGAGATCGTCGGTGCGCGCGTAACCGTCCCCCACCGCGAAGTGTCCGCGGATCGACTCGAAGCGGTCGCCGAGGTACGGCGCGAGCGATCGCTCGGCGCGTTCGCGGTCGATCAGCCTGGCCGATTCGGAGTAGCGCGCGAGTCCATCGACCGCGGCGCGCAGCGGCGAGACATTCGCAATGCGTCCCGCGCCGACCGCGAGATCGATCGTGCCGGCGACTCCGGCCGGCGCCGCAGCCCCGAGCGGACCGGCGAGATCGGCGTCGATCGTCGCGGGTCCTTCGAGCACGTCGGTCTTCCCGGTCAGCGCTTCGAAGAGCGCACGCGCATCGGCATGGTTCGCGTGGAGCTGCGAATGGTGACGCGGCACGGCGTCGAGGCCGTCGACGCGCAGCGAGAGCGCGACGGCCTGGCCCCCGAGCGTCGCGACGAGTCCCTCGCTCGCGATGCTCGCCCCGTTGCCCAGTAGCGCGCCGCGCACTGCGATCGGTGCGCGACCCGCCGTGTGCAGCCGTACGCCATCGAGACGCACGCGACCGCCGAGCGCGAGCGGCGACGTCGCGACGCGCACGCCTTCGAGCGCGATCGGCCCTTCGGGCGCAAGACTCGCGAGCGCGGGAATCAGCGCGCCCCAGCCCGACAGATCGAAGGGCGCGGCGTCGAAGTGCACGCCATCGGGCGCCACGCTCGTCTGGCCATTCATGTTCTTGATCGACAGGTGCACGCCGTCGACGCTGAGCTTGCCGTTCGCGTCGCGCACCAGCTTGCCGCTCGCCCTGGCCGGTGCGCCGGGCGGCTTTTTGAACGCGCCGCCATAAGCCGAGAGCTGCGCGCGCGTCGCATCCAGTTCGAAGTCGCCTTCCGCCTTCGTGATGGAGCCGTCCAAGCGCGCCTTCAGCGCGACCGGTCCTTGCGTCGCGACGTCGCCCGCGCGCACGCTCGCGTCGGCGATCTCGAGATCGGCCTCGAGCGCTTCGAACGCAGCGGCCGGCCCGCGCGCTCGAATCGTCCCGCCGATGCGCCCTGCGAGCGCGAAGTCGCGGCCGAAGTACCCGGCGAAGGGAGCCAGATCGACGGCGCCGAGCGTCGCCTCGATGTCGAGATTCCCATCGAGGGCGACGCTACCGGCAATGCGCAGCGTGCCTCCGCTCGCCAGTGTGCCCGCGACCGACCCGCTCATCGGCGCCTCGGCGCTGCTGCGCGTCGCGGCGCCTTCGACGTCGCGCAACTCGATCGAGACCGGCGGCTGCAGCGCGCGGTCGTCCCACACGATGCGCGAGCGCCGCAGCTCCACGCTCCGCACCGCGAAACGCAGCAATGGACCGCGGCCCGCACTGGGAACGGCAGGCGCTGGTTGCGCGGCGGCAGAAGGCGGCGCGACCGCGGCGGGCCGCGGCGCGCTCGGCGTCCGTTGGGGCGCGATCGGCACTTCGATCGCAGCGGGCGTCCGCTCGATGCGCCACGCGACCCCGTCGAGCGCGAGCGAATCGATCCGCACCAACCGCTCGAGCAGCGGCGCGATGGCGATGCGCAGCTCGACTCGTTCGGCGAGCACGAGCGGCGCCGCGGCATTTCCCACGCGAACTTGTGTCGCCACCAGGCGCGGCGGAAAGAGCGCGAGCGAGAGAGCGTCCCACGCGACGTCGCGGCCGGTGGCGTCACGCGCTGCAGCGCGGAGGATTTCGCGGAACGCGTCACCTTCGAACCAGCGCGGCAGCAGCCACGCCGCCGCGGCGATCGCGAGCAGCAGCGCGAAGGCAAGCGCGAGCGCGACCCGCCCGAATACGCGCAATCGCTAGGCCTCGAGCTTGCGGGCGAGAATCTCGCGCACCGCCTTCGGGTTGGCCTTGCCCTGCGTGTGCTTCATCACCAGTCCCATCAGGAAGTTCAGCCCCTTCGCGTCGCCGCCGCGGACCTGCGCGACGATGTCGGGATGCGCAGCGATGGCCGCGTCGGCGGCGCTCTCGAGCAAGCCGGTGTCGGACACCGCTTCGAGGCCGCGTTCGCGCACGAGCGCTTCGGGATCGCCGCCCGACTCGACCAGCACCCCGACCAGCGGTCGCGCGCTCGCGGCCGTGACGCGACCGTCCTCGACCAGTGCGATCAGCTTCGCGAGCGCGGCCGGCGTGAGCTGCGTCGCGTCGATCTCGCTCTCGCGTTCCTTCAGTTGCGCGAGCACGTCGCGCAGCATCCAGTTCGCGACCGACTTCGCCGACTCACGACTGCGCTCGGCTTCGCCTCGCTGCGCGCCGCCTGCCGCGGCTTGCGCACTCGCCTTCGCCGCGGCTTCGAAGAAGTCCGCCAGCGCGCGGCTCTCGGTGAGCAGACGCGCATCGTACTCGGAGAGCGCGTAGTCGCGCTCGAAGCGGGCGCGCCGATCCTCGGGCAGTTCCGGCAGCGCGCGGCGCACCGCGTCGATGTCGGTCTCGGCGATCCGCAGCGGCAGCAGATCGGGATCGGGGAAGTAGCGGTAGTCGTCGGCGTTTTCCTTCAGGCGCATCACGCGAGTCGTGCGACGAGAGGGGTCGTAGTGCATGGTCGCCTGCACGACGCGTTCGCCCCGATCGAGCAACTCGGCCTGGCGCGCGATCTCCGCGTAGAGCGCTTCCTCGACGAATCGGAAGCTGTTCAGGTTCTTCAGCTCGGTTCGCGTGCCGAGTTCCGGGGCGCCGTGCCGGCGCAGCGAGAGATTCGCGTCGCAGCGGAACTGGCCCTTCTCCATGTCGGCATCGGAGACGTCGGCCCAGCGCAGCAGTTCCCGCAGCTTGCGCAGATAGGCAGCGGCTTCTTCGGGTGAGCGCAGGTCCGGCTCGGAAACGATCTCGAGCAGCGGCACACCGGCGCGGTTCAGGTCGACGTGCGAACCCGCGTCGCCGGCGATCGCGGCATCGTGGATCGACTTGCCCGCGTCCTCCTCGATGTGGATGCGCGTCAGCCCGACGCGCACGGGTGCGTCGTAGCCCGACACCTCGACTTCGAGCCAGCCCCCGGTCGCGAGCGGATCTTCGTACTGCGAGATCTGATAGCCCTTGGGAAGATCCGGGTAGAAGTAGTTCTTGCGCGCGAAGACCGAGCAAGGATGCACTTTACAATGCGTGGCGAGCGCCGCGCGCACGCCGAGTTCCACGACGCGGCGATTCAACACCGGCAGCACGCCGGGCATGCCGAGGTCGATCGGGTGCGTATCGTGATTGGGCGGATCGCCGTAGCGAACCGGCGCCGGGCTGAAGAGCTTCGAGTCGGTGCGCAAATGCACGTGCACTTCGAGGCCGATCACGACTTCGTATTGGGGATGCGGTTGCAATCGCGCGTTCACCTGTCGCGCTCCCAACTCGGCTCCGGATGCTGCTCGTGCCACGACGTGCGGCGCTGGTAGGCGTCGGCGACGCGCAGCAGCGTCGCCTCGCCCAGCGCGCGGCCGAGCAATTGCAATCCCACCGGCAACCCGTTCACGAAACCGCACGGCACCGACAGACCGGGGATCCCCGCGAGATTCGCCGAGACGGTGTAGATGTCGGAGAGATACATCTTCAGCGGGTCGGCGGTCTTCTCGCCGATCCGGAACGCCACCTCGGGCGCGGTCGGCGTTGCGATCAGATCGCAGCCGCGGAACGCTTGCTCGAAATCCCGGCGCAGCAGCGTCCGCACCTGCATCGCCTTGCGGTAGTACGCGTCGTAGTAGCCAGCCGAAAGCACGTAGGTGCCGAGCAGGATGCGGCGCTTCACCTCGGCGCCGAAGCCCTCGGAGCGCGTGCGCCGGTACATCTCCCCGAGCGAGCGCGCCTGCGCGCGACGCCCGAAGCGCACGCCGTCGTAGCGCGCGAGATTGCTCGACGCCTCGGCCGTGGCGATCAGGTAGTACGCGGCAATCGCGTAGCGCGCATGCGGCAGCGAGACTTCGCGCGTCTTCGCGCCCGCTCGCTCCAGCTCGGCGACCGCTTCGCGCACGCGCGCGAGCACGGCGGGATCGGCGCCCTCGGCGAAGTACTCGCGCGGCATCCCGATGACGAGGCCGGAGATGTCGCCGCGGAGCGCGCCCGCATAGTCGGGAACCGCCTCGAGCAGCGACGTCGAATCGGCCGGGTCGTGACCGGCGATCGCCGCGAGTGCGAGCGCGCAGTCACCCGCGGTGCGCGCGAACGGACCGATCTGGTCGAGCGACGATGCGAACGCCACCAGCCCGTAGCGCGATACGCGCCCGTAGCTGGGCTTCATCCCGACGACGCCACAATGCGACGCCGGCTGCCGGATCGAACCGCCGGTGTCGCTGCCGAACGCGATCGGCACGATGCCCGCGGCAACCGCCGCGGCCGAACCGCCGGACGAGCCGCCCGGCGTGCGAGCGGGATCCCACGGATTGCGCGCGACACCGTAGATCGAGTGCTCGTTCGACGAGCCCATCGCGAACTCGTCCATATTGGTGCGGCCGACGATCACCGCGCCAGCGGCTTGCAGTTTCGCGACCGCCGTGCCCTGATACGGCGCGACGAAGCCTTCGAGAATCCGCGACGCGCAGGTGCAGGGCTCTCCTTCCTGCACCATCAGGTCCTTGATCGCGACCGGGATGCCGTCGAGCGGCGAGAGGCGCTCGCCACGCGCGCGGCGGGCGTCGGCCGCTCGCGCTTCGGCGCGCGCCCTCGCGGGCTGCAAGTGCACGAACGCGCCGAGTTCCGCTGCGGCCTCCGCGCGAGCGAGCGATTGCTCGACCAACTCGACCGACGAGACGCGCCCGGCGTCGAGATCGGCGCGCTGCGCGAGCGCGGTCTCGAAGCGATTGCGGGGCACTACCGCTCGTCCTCGTCCAGCACCTTGGGCACCACGAACGCGGTGCCGGAGCGTTCGGGAGCGTTGGCGAGCGCGCGGGCGGGATCGAGCGGCGGAGCGGCGACGTCGTCGCGCAGCGCCGTGGTCACGAGAAGGGGATGGAAGGTCGGCTCGACGCTCGTGGTGTCGAGCTGCTCGAGCGCTGCGACGTAGCCGAGGATCGCCTCCAGCTCGGCGGTCATGCGCTGGACTTCGTCGGCGCCCAGTTCGAGGCGTGCGAGATCGGCAATCCGCTCGACTTCGGCCGGGTTGATGCGCGACATCGCCGCAACGTAGCGCCGGCGGGCCTCATGAACCTCGCCGCTCGCCGTTGGCTTGCTACGCGGGACGGGCGTTCCGGTTGCTGCGGCTAGCTGCGAGCACTAGCCTGCGGCGCCAAATGGCTGAATCCACGCAAGGTTCCGCGCCGGGAACCAAATCTGATGGCGGATCCGAGTCCGCTCCGGCGCCTCCCACCGCTCCTTCTGCTTCCGAAGTCTTCGCTGCGCTTCCCGACGATGTGCTCGCCGGCATCCGCGAACTCGGCTGGACGTCGCTGATGCCAGTCCAGACCGCGGTGATCCCGTTCATGCTCGCGAATCGCGACTTGTTCGTGCAGGCGCGCACCGGCTCGGGCAAGACGGGAGCCTTCGGCATCCCGATCATCGCGTCGATCGACACCGAGCTGGCGGCGACGCAGGCGATGGTGCTCGCGCCGACACGCGAGCTGGCCAACCAGGTCGCCACCGAGATCATCACGATCGGCAAGCACAAGGGCGTGCGCTGTCTGCCCATCTACGGCGGCGTCGGCTATGGGCCGCAGAACGAAGGGCTCGCCGCGGGGGCGCACGTCGTCGTCGGTACGCCGGGCCGCATCCTCGATCATCTCGGCAACGGCCGGCTGAAGCTCGATCACCTGAAATTCTTCGTGCTCGACGAAGCCGACGAACTGCTCTCGCTCGGCTTCTGGCCCGACATGCGCGAGATCGAGAAGTACCTGCCGCCCAAGGAAGCGCGCCAGACCTGCCTGTTCTCGGCGACGATGCCCGAGAAGGTCCGCGCGCTGACGCGCATCTTCCAGCGCGATCCCGAGTTCGTGACGCTCTCCGAAGGCCAGATCGGGCCCGCCGAGATCGAGCACTATTTCTATCTGGTCTCCGCGCAGGACAAGGAACACGCGCTGGTGCGCGTGCTCGAATACGAAGATCCCGAGAGCGCGATCATCTTCTGCAACACCAAGGACGACGTCCGCTACGTGACCGGCTTCCTGCAGCGGCGCGGCTTCGACGCCGACCAGATCTCGGGTGACTTGCAGCAGTCGGCGCGCGAACGCGCGATGGCGCGTATCAAGGCCGGCGAGATGCGCTTCCTGGTCGCCACCGACGTCGCCGCGCGCGGCATCGACATCTCGGACCTCACCTGCGTGATCGGCTACGCGACGCCGGAGCAGCCCGAGACCTACGTGCACCGCACCGGCCGCACCGGTCGCGCAGGCAAGGCGGGCATCGCGCTGTCGTTGGTGTCGGCGCTCGACATCGGGAACTTCCGGTATCTGCAGAACGTGAATCGGATCACGATCCCCGAGCGCAAGCTGCCGACCGAGACAGACCTGCAGGAGCGGCTTCGCGAGCGACTCGCGGTCAAGGTCGAGCAGGAGATGCGCAGCGTGCCGGCGGCCGACCGGAGCTGGAAGATCGACCGCTTCGTTCCGGTCGTGCAAGCGATGGGCGAGACCGACGACGGGCGCCGCGAACTGGCGGCGATCTGCGCGGCCTACATGCGGGAACACCGCCCGCAGACCACCGTTACCGAAGTGGAGCCCGCAGCGGAGCCCGAGTACCGCAGCCCGCGTCCCGGTGGCGGCGGTGGCTCACGCGGTCGCAGCGGTGGCGGCGGCGGACGGCGCGGCGGTGGTGGCGGCGGCGGCGGCCGCCGGGGTGGGCATCGCTGACCCCCCCTCGGGGCGGCTCGCGATCGTTACAGAACCAGCCATCCGTCTTCGGCTAACCGAAACAGCGCAGATTTCCTTGGATCGTGGCGTTTCTGTCACATAGAATGCCGGTCCCGGCATGCGTTCGTGCAGCGGATCAAGGCGGGTGAAGGAGATGGGCATGCGGAATGTCGCGCGCGCGGTGTTGTTTCTCGGGTTGGCTGGCTTCACGGTCGGCGTCGGCTGCGGTCCCTCGCTGATCGGACCCGTCACCCCGGCCGAGGGAACCACGATCACGACGTTCTCGTTCGCGATCGCGGTGCAGATCGGTGCCACGGCAGATCCCGGAACGCTCAGCGTGAAGCTGAACGGTCAAGACATCACCGGCCAGCTGACCGGCGGCCCCCCGAACTACGCGGCGACGATCAATCCCGGTAGCCCGCTGCTCGACTCCAACACGCTCGTGGTTCACGTCGAAGAGCCGCCCTCCGGCGGCCTCGGCCATTCGCTCGGCGCGAACAAGACCGTCAACTTCCAGTATTTGCCGGCCAAGGCGAGCGCGAAAGTCGTGTTGAACCAGGCCGATTGTACGACCGGCCCGCTCGCGCACTGCCGCCCCGGCGACGTCATGCTCGCCAACACCGATGCGCGTTTCGTGATCCAGAAGGCCGCGCAGCGCGAACTGCACTTCACCGGGACCTTCGGCGGCAACCTGATCGACGCCGAAACGGTGGTCGGTGGCGTGCCGCAGGGCCGCGACAACTTCTTCGAGTTCCAGCCGATGGTGAACATCGAGCAGGCGATCAACGCGCAGACGGTCGAGATCGTGAACGACGGCCAAGACGGCACTACCGCGATCGTGCGCTCATGCGGTCCCGACGACCTGCTCGACGACATCAACCCGTCGTCCCAGGTGGTCCAGCTCGGCGCCATCTTCCCGCTCGGCGTGAACGACGTCGACTTCGACGCGATCGGCTGCACCGTGTACAGCCTCAATCCCCAGACCCGCACCGTCGAGGTCGTGACGACGGTCGAGAACCTCTCGCTCGACCCCATGAGCCTCTTCCCCGGCGACTTCATGAATGCGAGTGGCGAGCTCGAGCAGTGGACACCCATCGCGACGGCCTCGCCGGCCACGCTGATCAAGAATGCCGGCGTCGGCGAGATGCTCGCGAACTTCGGCATCCGCGCGATGGGCTTCTACGGATTCAAGGAAGCCGAGGGCGTCGACTACGCGCTGATCCAGCCCGCGCCGCCCGAGCTATCGGTGCCCAGCTCCTCGTTCACGACCTCGGGCGTGTCGTTCATCGTTTGGGGCCACACGATCCCGCAGGTGCTACTCGGCGGAACACCGAACTTCACGGTGCCGGCCAGCGGCTCGAAGTCGTTCCGACGCTGGTTCGAAGTCGGTGACGGCAGCGCCGGTAACGCGATCGAGTCCTACGTCGACGTGATCGGCCTGGCGAATGGCACGCTGCGCGGCTGCGTCCGCGAAGCCGTGACCAACGCACCGATCGTCGGCGCCCGCGTGGCAGCACGCGACATCGTGACCACGCCGACGGCGCAGGCGCGTAACCTCGTGCGTTCGCATTACGTCACCGACGCGACCGGCTGCTACGAGGGCCGCGTTCCGACCGGCGTCTACCAGGTCGCCGCCGGCAAGGAGGGCTACCTCTACGAAGGCAGCGGCGTCACGCCGGTGCTGCACCCGGTCACGATCGTGGGCGGTGGAACGGTGGTCCAGGACATCGTGCTGCCGCAGACCGGACGTCTGCACGTCAACGCGGTCGATCACACCAGCACGCCGGTTCCGGCGCGCGTCGGTGTCGTCGGCTTCGACCCGAGCCCCGAGATCACGCTGACGGCTACCGCGATCAGCAACGGCGACACCAAGACGCAGGTCTTCTACGACCGCACCGTCGATGCGCTGCCGACCGCGCTCACGCGCACCGAGTACAGCAACGCCGGGGGTGTCGTCGACATCGCGCTCGAACCGGGCACGTACCAGGTTGCGGTGTCGCGCGGCAGCGAGTACTCGCTCTTCACGCAGCAGGTGACGATCACGGCGGCCAACACCACCACGGTAAACGCGCAGATCGCCCCGGTCGTGGACACGACCGGCACGATCTCGGCCGACTACCACGTGCACATGATCGACAGCCCCGACTCGCGCATCAGCCGCAAGAACCGCATCGAGTCGTTCGCGGGCGAAGGCGTCGACGACATCATCGCCACCGATCACGCCGCCGTGACCGATCTCGACAGCCAGATCGCGGCGCTCGGCTTCGCGTCGTTCGTGAACGCGACGCCCGGCGAGGAAGTCACGAGCTTCGACTACGGTCACTTCAATGCGTATCCGCAGGGCCAGGACCCGTCGCAGGTGCAGACGCAGGGCGCCACCGACCATGCGGGCGCCGCACCGCCGGGCCAGGACTTTCCCTCGAACGGCTACTTCAACCTGTCGCCCGCGCAGATCGAGGCGGCGGCGATCGGCAAGCCGCAGAACGCGGGCAAGGAAACGGTGGTCCAGATCAACCACATCGACAGCCACTTCAACCCGCTGCGCATCGACACGTCACAGACGCCGCCGGCCTCGGTGCTCGACGGTCTGTCCTTCGACATCAACGGCGATCCGCTCGAGGACAACCCGCTCTTCTTCCGGCTCGACCCGAGCATCACGAACTTCTATCACCACTTCGCCGCACTCGAGCTGTGGAACGGTTTCTCGACTGCGCACCAGAACCAGTTCCTGCTGGAGCGCATCGGGATCTGGATGAACCTGCTGAACCAGGGTCTGCCGACGACCGCGATTTCCGATACCGACACGCACAAGTTCCACAACCTGGAATCGGGCGGTGCGCGCTCTTGGACGCCGTCCTCGACGGACGCTCCGTCCGGCGTCGTCGACGTGCAAATCGCGCGCGCCGTGCGGGCGGGCAAGATGGTCGGCGGTCAGGGCATCTACGTGCAGACGAAGCTCGTCGCCACCGACGGCTCGGGCGGCACGGCGTCGCTCACGGGTCTGGTGCCGGCGGGCACGCAGTCCGCGACGTTGCAGGCGGGCACGCTCGTCACGGTGACGAACGGTGCCGTCAATCTCGAGATCCACGTACAGGCGCCGACCTGGGCTCCCTACGACAAGATCCAGATCTACCGCAACGCGGCGACCCAGGTCGCCCAGTCGAACGGCGGAACGCCGACGCTCTTCGGAGCCGTGCCGACCACGACGCTGAACGCCGGAGTCGACTTCAGCGTCGCCACGGTGCCGGTGAATGGCTCACAGCGCTTCGAAACCAACAAGACCGTCAATCTGACGGGTCTCGCGGCGGACGAGTGGATCGTCGTGATCGTGAAGGGAACGCAGGGCGTCTCGGCGCCGATGTTCCCGGTGATGACCGACGGCGTGTCGCTCGCGCAGAATCCGAACCTTGCGGCGCTCGAGACCGTCACGGCGGCCGAGAACGGCATCCGCGCGCTCGGCACGACCAACGCGCTGTACGTCGACGTCGACCAGAACGGGGTCTTCGACGCCCCCGGTGTGACGGTGGTGCCCTGAGCGCAGCGCGCACAGCGGCCCTCGCCGTATTGCTGTGCGTTGCAGCGTTCCACCCGGCAGCGAGCGGCGCGAAGGAGATCGCTCCCGCCAGAGGGGGAGCGCCGCTGCTGCGCGGCGTCGAGCACGCGAAGCGCACCGCCGTTGCGAAGGTCGTGGACGTCGGCCGTATCGACACCTACGGCTACGGCGCCACGTTCGCGGTCGAGCGCGACCTCGCCACCGATACGCCGGTGGCGGGCGAGACGTTGCGCGTCGGCTGGGAAGAGTTCTCCCCCGATCGACCAGCGCGCTTCCGCAAGGGCGAGCGCTTGCTCGTCGCGCTCGAAGCGCTGCCCGGCTACTCGCTGTGGCGCCAGCGCTTCCCGAACGGCAACGCGTTCGCCGTCGCGGAGCGCGGCACCGCCTTCCTGCGCGATCCGGACGACGCGAGCATCACGACCCTCGCGCGCTACCTGCGCATCGATCCGAGCGAGCGGGAACAGGCTCCCGGCATCGAAGCGCTCGCGGGCATCGTCGAGGCTGCGGCGCCGCCGCTCGCAGAGGGCGCTGCGACGCGGCTCGGCGAGATCCCAGGGCTCGGCGCGAAGCTGCGTCAGCCAGCCGCTGCCGCGCTCGGCGCGGCGATCGAGAGCGAGGCGCGGCAGGAAGACCTCCGCCGCACTTTGATCCGTCTCGCAGCAGCCCATCGCCTCGACGGGGTGCGGGAATGGATCGCACGCGTCGCCGAAGCCGGGCCGCCGCTGGCGGGCGAAGCATGGGCCGCGCTGCTGGCAATCGACGGCTCGCTCTCGGCCCCGACCGTGGAGCGTCTGCTCGGTTCCGCCGACCCCAGCGTCCGCGCGGTCGCGGCGCGCGCTTCGGCCGGCACGGCGCAGGCGGCGCGCGCGCTGGCGCTCGCGCGATCCGATCCCGCGTCCGAGGTGCGCATCGCCGTCGTCGAGACGCTGGTCCCTGCACAAAGTCCGGGCTCGCTCGAGGTTGGTTTCGCGGCGCTCTTCGACCGCGAGCCGACCGTACGCGTCGCGGCGGCGCAGGCCGTCGGCAGACTCGGCGCGGACGTGGTGCCACACCTGCGCGAGCTGGCGCTCGCACGTTCCGGTCGCGACGCGAACGGCCCGCTCGGCGCACTCGCCTTCGCCGGCGCCGAAGGACAGGGCGTTCTGCTCGAACTCTCGCAAACGCACCCTGACGAAAACACGCGCGGTCAAGCGCGTCTGCTGCTCGGCCTCGACCCGCGCAAGCACTGACAGCTAGTTCCCTTGGTCGTTGCGCTCCCACACCACGAAGGCGGCCCACGGCGTCGCGCCATCCCACAGCGGCCGCTCGTTCCACATTGCGCGCGCGGGTTTGCCCTCGAGGATTCGCGCGCTGCGATCCGCCGCGAACGGCAGCACCGCGGCGACCTGGTAGCCACGCTCGATGCGTTCGCGTAGGCCGCGCTTCAATGCGGGCGGCGTGCCCTGCTGCTCGAGCGTCGAGGTGCGCACGAAGACGCCGACGACGAAGCGCGGCTTTGCCGCATCGAACTCGCCGAGCGCTTCGCTCTGGCGCGCAGCGGCCGCCGGGAGCGGCATGTTGAGCGGGTAGACGAACGGGTAGCGACTGGCGCTCTTGCGATCGGCGTAGAAGAGCAGCTGCGGTTCGGATCCGTAGATGAAGACTCGTTCTTGCTCCGCCGCGTGCGCGGCGATCCACGCGCCGAGCGCCGGCGCTTCCGGGAACGGGTTCGAGCCATAGATGCGGTGCAATCGGGCTTCCGGTCGCGCCGGTCCGAAGTACCACCAGCTCGTCGCGACGCTGGCGCCGACGAGCAGCAGCGACGCGAGGGGCGCGAAGCCGCGTGCGAGCGGTCGCACCCCGAACGCGATCCGGCCGAGCGCGTCGAGAGCGACACCGGCCAGCAGCGCCAGCGGCGGCAGCGCGAGCACGAAGTAGTGCTGCCGGAAATAGCCGCCCGCGGCGATCGCGGGAAGCGACGCGGCGAGCCAACCCGCCACCCAGGCGAGCCGGCGTTGCGTGCACGCGCGCGGCCCTGCAGCGCCGAGCAGCGCGAGCGGCGCTGCGAGCACCACCAGATAAAGCGGACCGAGCGGCACGAGCGTCGGGCCGAACTCGGCGGCGAAGCTCGCTGGATAGTCGCGCAGCGCGGTCGTGCCCGCGTAGGCGAGGTTGTTCCAGACCACCGCGTCGAGAAACTCGGCCCAGGCCCCGTGCGAGGCGAAATACAGCGCGACCGGTGTGAGCAGAGCCGCAATCCCGAGCGCGGCGGCAGCCGCGTGCGCGAGCTTGCGACGCGACAGCAGCACCGCGGTCGCGATCTCGAACGCGACGATCGGCGCCGTCACCGGCTTCAGCAGCAGCGCGATGCCACCGAGTACTCCGACCGACAGCGAATGGCCGACGCGTTGCCGGCTGGCGGCGAGCAGCGCGAACAGCGCCCCGAAGCTGATCGGCGCGAGCGCCACCTGCTCGGTGTTGACCGCATTGCCGAGCCAGCTCGGGTGCGCGGAGAGCTGCAATCCCGCCAGCGCCGCAGCAACCCCGACTTCCGGCGAGAAGAGCCGCGTGCCGAGCGCGACGATCGCGCCGAGCGCGGCGATCGTCGCGAGCTGCGCGGCCCAGCGCACGGCCGCGGGCGTCTCGCCGCCCACCGCAAACGCGGCTGCGTAGAACAGGAACACGCCCGGCGGCTTCTGGTCGAACGCGTCGCGATACGGGACGTCGCCCGCGAGCCAGCGCTGCGCGATGTACGCGTACTCGCCCTCGTCGCGTTCGAACGGCAGCGCCGCGACCGGAGCGCGCAGCACGCAGGCGAGCGCGGCGACGGCGAGCCAGCCCGCGATCGCGATGCGCAGCGCTGCACCTCGCTCGCGCGCGCTGACCGGGATCTGCGTCACCTGCGCCTCCGGAGGGGCTGCGTGCCGCGGGCCCGCGCCGCGATCACTCGAAGAAGAACGGACTCGACCAGGCGGCGCCGCCGTCGCTCTGCACCGCGCGCACGTACACCGTTTCACCGGGCCGCAGATCACGCAGCTCCTCGGTGAAGCCGATGCGCGCCCGCTCTTCGCCCGGGATGCTGTGCACGACGGCGGGGCCGCGGATCACATCGATGCGATCGAAGCCGCTCTCGCCGATCGCCAGCACCGACAGCCGCGCCGGATTGCCCACGGCAGACGCCGCCATCGCCGATCCCATTGCCGCCCCGTTGAGCGTCGCCTGCAGGAAGATGCGCTGCCCGTTCGTCGCGTACACGCGGCGCGCGCGCAGCGCTTCCAGGATCCCGTCGCGCGAGAGATCGTCCGACAAGATCGCGGCGAGGCCGCCGGAGCCCGAGTTGCCGAGCGACGTGAGACCCGGGTGGCCGTCGTGGCTGTCGCCGCTGCCGACGAAGCCGAGCCGGAACCCGCGCTGCAGCACGTCGCGCACGAAGTTGCCCGCGACCGGCTCGTGGATCACGTGCGGTGCATCGGGAGCCTCGCTGTTGCCGTGCACGGACACGATCTCGGTCACCGGCTCCAGCACCGGATCCGGCGGGATCTCCCAGTTCGTCGCAATCGGTCCGCCCGCGGAATGGTGCGCGAAGGTGAGCACGCGCTTGCCGCGCAGCGCATCCCAGAGCCGCAGTGGCGACGTGTACGAAGGATCCGCGGTCGAGAGGACGGCACCGTCTCCGTCGAAGTAGAGCACGTGGCGATGACCGTGGATCCAGCTCGTCCACTCGAAGCCGAGAATCGTCACGAAGCGGCCGGGCACATCGAAGGCTGCGACCTGTTTGCGGATCTCGGTCCAATACGCGGGCGTCGCATCGAGCGAGCGACGCCCGACGTGATCGTGATCAGTGAGCACCGCGACGTCGAGACCCGCCACGTCGCGCGCGAAACGGAAGTAATCCTCGGGCGTGCCGGTGCCATCGCTGAAATTCGAGTGCCCGTGCAGATCGGCCCACAGAATGCGCGGCGTCTGCGGCAACACGACCAGCGGATTGCTGCGGGCGGCGCGCCCACTGAGGCCCGTCGCGCGCACGCGCAGGATGCCCGGCGAACGCACCAACACGGGAACCTCGCCATTGCCGTCGCGCAGCGAGACCAACGCGGGCGCCTCGAGCCCCGCGTCCGCGTCGAGCTGTACGTCGGCCCTGACGCCGCGACACCAGTTGGCACGCTCGTCGAGCAGCGAGACATGCACTTGCACCGTCTCGCCGACGCGCGCCGTCGTCGGCAACAGCAGCGCGATCTGCGTCGGCGGACCGGCTTCGGTATCGACGATCGGCGAATCGACGACGAGCCCGCGCACGCCGTCTCCGTCGCCATCGACTTGCAGCCACATGCGGTCGCCGCGCTCGGCGAACATCTCGACCTTGGCCAGCGCGGGACCGGCACCGTAGGTGATGCGCACGCGTTCACCCGCTTGCAGCGAGCGACCGCGCACGTCGATCGCGACGCCGCCCGCCTCGATGATGATTCCGGTCGGCGGCACGTCGCGCAGCGAAAGCTCGACGCCGCGCGCACTCGTCTCCGCCGTGACGTAGCCAGACGCCGCCGGCTTGACGCTCTGCGGCGGACTCCAGAACCACCACTTCTTCGTCTCGAGCAGGATCGAACCGCCGGGCGCGATTCCCTGTGGGCCGACTTCGTACACGATCACGAGTCGCGCGGCCGTCTGTGCGACGACGCGCGCGCGCGGGCCCGGATCGAACCAGGCGCTGCCGCCGCCGTCGGAGGGAGAACGGGGCTTGGCGAGATCGGCGCGCATTTCGCGTTCGATCGCCAGCTCCGCGGTGGGCGGCGGTCCGTCGCGCGGCGTGGGTGGCGGGGGAGCGGGGATCGCCGCTGGCGGCGCGGTCGCGGTCGGCTCGCTCGGAGCGGGAGCCGCGGAGTCGCGCGATCCGCACGCGACGCTCGCCGTCACGAACAGCAACATCAGCAGCGCGATGCGACGCACGGCGGTGACGTCAGCCCCCGGAGTCGAGCGCAAAGCGCACGGCTTCGATGCCAGCGCCTGCGATTGCGAGCGTCCGCGCGTGCGGGTCGGCGCACACGAACAGGCCCGAGCCACTGGCCGGGATCGCGGCGCGGCGCTGGCGCTTCTCGCCGTCGATCTCGATCGCGGCGCTGCCGCCCGCGGCGTCGCGGAACGACAGCAGCGCGCGACCGCCGCCGGGCCGGTGATCGCACCAGTCGAGCGCCTTCTCGACACTGTCGAGGCGTTCGATGCACTGGTCGAGCAGCAGCACGCCCGGCGCCGCACAGCGCTCGCCCGGCGCGGGTGCGGCCAGCGGCACGGCGACACCGGCGAGACCGCGCTCGTTTACGCCCGCCAGACCTCCGACGTGCGCAGGTCGCGCGAAGCTGAGGTTCGGATAGCCGCCGTCCGGCGTGCACGCGCGCACCACGAAACCGGTGAGCGGCCACGGGGACGCGATGCGCACTTCGAGTCCGCTGCCCGCGGTGCCGCCTTCGCAGTGGAGCGCACCGTCGGCCTGCGCGTCGAGTTCGCGCAGCAGCGCGTCGTAGAGCGCAGCGCGCGCGACGCCCGCCCCCGCGGCAAGTCCGAGTGTGCGCTCGGCGAGATGCGGAAAGTGGCGCGTGAGGTCGCGCGCGAGCGCGGCGCGCGCCGGCGAGTCGTCGCGTCGCAGCGCGCGCAAACGGTCCAGCATGCCAGCCGCGGCGACCCAGCCGCGCGCACGCGCGTCGGCGCGGATCTCGTCGCGGCAAGCGCGGCCCTGATCGAGTCCGAGATCGCGCGGAGCCCCCGCACAGCGCACCCGCATCGTCGCGCGCACGACTGGCTAGTGGCTCGCGCCGAAGTCGACCCACTCGACGAGCACCTCGTTCAGCGCACCGGTGCGGTAGCCCTCGAGGTCGAGCGAGACGAAGCGGAAGCCGAGCGGCTTGATCGAGGCGACGAGGGCACGCGCCATCTGAGGATCGAGCGCGAGCGCGAGTTCGCTCGGGTCGATCTCGATGCGCGCCAGCTCGCCGTGGTGGCGCAGGCGCACCTGGCGGAAGCCGAGCGCGCGCAGGCGTTCCTCGCCGTCCTCCACCTGGCGCAGCCGTTCGGGCGTCACGGCGGTGCCGTAGGGCAATCGCGACGAGAGGCACGCGGAGGAAGGCAGGTCGGCGGTCGGCAGTCCGGCGGCGCGCGACAGTGCACGGATCTCGGCCTTCGACAGCGCGACGTCGAGGAACGGCGACAGCACGCCGCGTTCGGCGGCGGCGCGATGGCCCGGCCGGAAGTCACCGGTGTCGTCGGTGTTGATGCCGTAGGCGACCGCGTCGAATCCGACCTGGTCGCGCAGCTTGCCGAGCACGGCGAAGAGTTCCGACTTGCAGTGGTAACAGCGGTCCGGGTTGTTGGCGCGGTAGGCGTCGCTGTCCATTTCGTGCGTGTCGACGAAGTGGTGCGCGATCGCGAAGCGCGCAACGACGTCCTCCGCCATCCGCCGATGACTCTCGGGGTAAGACGGCGAGACCGCGGTGACGGCGAGCGCATCGGCGCCGAGCGCGTCGCTTGCGACCCAGGCGAGGTAGCTCGAATCGACGCCGCCCGAGAACGCGATCAGCACGCGGCCGGCGCCGCGCAGCCGTTCGCGGAGCGCAGCGTCTTTGGCGGCGAGAGTGGCGGGAAGCGTCGACACGGGAGCGAGGTTACGGCCTGATGAGTCTCGCCGCACGAGGCTTGGTGATCTCGCCGCTCGCCGGTGGCTCACTACGCGGGAAAAGCTTGATGACCTCGCCGCTCGCCGGTGGCTCGCTACGCGGGAATAGCCTTCGACGCGGGAGCGCTGCGCGTTGCGATCAGGCCGGTAGAATGCGCAACTAGGGGGAACT
>CAYGWM010000074.1:0-2107 GCA_964353555.1 uncultured Spirochaetales bacterium | reverse complement strand
GCGGGAGCGCTGCGCGTTGCGATCAGGCCGGTAGAATGCGCAACTAGGGGGAACTCAACGATGGCGAAGCTTCGGGTTGGACTCGTATACGGCGGTCGCTCGGTCGAGCATGAGGTTTCGATCGCGTCGGCCACGTCGATCCTGCGCAACCTCGACCCGTCCCGCTACGAGGTGTGGCTGGTCGCGATCGATCGCGGCGGCGCCTGGCGCGTTGGCGCACCGGGCACGTCGCTCGAAGGCGCGATGGAGCGGGGTGCGTCGGTCCTACTGCCGCCGACTCCCGCTGCGAATGCGCTGCGTCCCGTCGCGGGCGGCGAAGCCATCGCAGTCGACGTGCTCTTCCCGATCGTCCACGGGCACGGCGGCGAGGATGGCTCGCTGCAAGGCTTGCTCGAGCTGGCCGGGCTGCCCTACGTCGGCTCCGGAGTCGCGGGCTCGGCGATCCAGATGGACAAGGAGATCGCCAAGCGCCTGCTCGACGCCGCCGGACTGCTGGTGGCGCCGTGGCGCGTGGTGCAATCGCACGAGCTGGCGCGCGATCCGAAGGGCGTCGCGACGCGCGCCGCCGATGAACTCGGCCTGCCGGTCTTCGTGAAGCCCGCGAACTCGGGCTCCTCGGTCGGGATCCAGAAGGTGACGAAGCTGCACTCACTGCCGCGCGCGCTGGCGGAGGCGAGTCGTTACGACACGAAGCTGCTCGTCGAGACGGCGCTCGACGCGCGCGAGATCGAAGTCGCGGTGCTCGGCAACGAGGAGCCGGAGGCTTCGGTGCCCGGCGAGATCCGCACGCATCGCGACTTCTACGACTACGAAGCGAAGTACGTCGACGAGAGCACCGAGCTCCTCGTGCCGGCGCCGCTCTCGGAGACCGAGAGCGACATCGTGCGCGACCTCGCGATCCGTGCCTACCGCGTGCTCGAAGGCGCAGGGCTCGGTCGCGTCGACTTCTTGATGGAGCGCAGCACCGGCAAGTTCTACCTGAACGAGCTGAACAGCCTGCCGGGCTTCACCGAGGTTTCGATGTACCCGCGGCTTTGGGAGGCGACCGGGCTTCCGTACCCGCAGCTCCTCGACCGGCTGATCGAGCTGGCGATCGAGCGCCACCGCAGGCGCGCGGCACTCGAAACCACGTTCCGGAAGTTCTAGGCGCGACGACGACCTAAGGCCACCAGACCGATGATTCCGGCGCCGACCAGCAGCATCGTGCCGGGCTCCGGAACGAAGTGCAGCGTCAGGAACCCGAACGCGGGGATGACCGCTGAGGACGCCAGGCTCGTCGAGATGAAGATCGGCGTCACGAGACGCACGGTCCCCGAGTTCTGCGCGGTGGAACTGGTGAGCGATGCGGGGCCGTGCTTGAAGCCCATCGCGGAGAGCGTGCCCGCCGCCGCGGTACCCGCCGTCCACGGCGCGCCGACCACCGTCACGTTGACGGCGCCCGTCGCGGTCGCCACGCCGCCCACGCCGACGACCGAGAGCGGCACGCTCAAGTTCGCGAGCGCCGCGCTGCAGCTTCCAAACAGACACACCTTCGCGACACCGAAGATCGGCATCGAACCGCCGAGCGTGCCGGTCCCCGTGCCACCGGCGAACGCCCCGGCCCCATTGTGCGCGGTGACCGCAATACCAGCGATCGGGAATACGCCTGGGTCGGTGATCGGAACGATGAGACCCGTCGTGGCGAACGGCGAGGCCGGCAGCACGAACGAGTCGAGGTGAACGCCAGCGGAAGATCCGTTCACCGCGGCGACGCCGGCACCCGCCACGAGAATCGGGTCGAGCGTTCCCACGCGAATCGCGATCTCCCCGTTGAAGCCGACGAGACCAGCGCTGGCCGGTGTACCGCTACCAACCGTGGTGATTGCGAAGAGTCCAACTACGAGAGCAATGAACAACGAGCGCATGCGCGCCTCCCCTTCCCTGAAAGAGTCGCCACAAAACCGTCACGCAGCGTACGCTGAATCGCGACGCAAGAGCAAGTGCATTCGCGCGCCTGGAACACATTGTCGGAGCGATCACGAACGGCGAGACTGCGTGTGTCACAGAAAAGAGTGGGGCGGTCATCCAGCAAGGATGACCGCCCCCGAAGAGCGAGCACTCAGCTTGC
>CAYGWM010000073.1:2346-21165 GCA_964353555.1 uncultured Spirochaetales bacterium | reverse complement strand
TTCGGCGAGCAGCCGAACTTGCGTCGACTTGCCGCTGCCGTCGACGCCCTCGAAGACGATCAGGCGACCGCGGTTCACGCTCGTCTCGAGAAGTCGCGCTGACGCCGAGCGGCGTCGCGTTCACGAATATTGCGCGCGATCGGCGCGAAACACGTTGTGCGCAGACTAGAGACCATGCGCGGCGCACGGCACGGCGCTTGCGTAGGGAACACGGTCAGCGTCGCGAGGCGCTTCCCAAAGCGACCCTTCGACGGGACCGGGGGTCGCGAGGGATCGGAGCCGCCGGACGGGGGCACAGTTTCGATGCGGGAACCATTAACGGGGTGAGGCCCGCTTCGAGCTCCCGTCCGGCGTCTTTTTCGATTTCGAATTCGCGACTAGATCTTCCCAACGAGCTGGAACGCGATCACCAGGCCGTAGATCGCGATCGACTCGATCAGCACCATGCCGAGGATGTAGTTGACGAACATCGAGCCCGCGGCGCCGGGATTGCGCGCGATACCGGCAGTGGTGTTGCCGGCCGTGAGGCCCTGGCCGATGCCACAACCGAGACCGGCGAGGCCGATCGCGAGTCCAGCGCCGAGCGCCGGGCCGAGCGAGTTGCCTGCGTCGGCGCCTTCCGCCGCGAATGCGGTGACGGGCAACAGCGCAGCGACGAGAGTCCAGAGTGCGACCTTGACGAAGTTCTTCATGACGAGTTTCTCCTTGCTTGAATCCGCGCTCGGCGAGGGCCTCAGTGGGCCTCTTGGAGCGCCATGTTGATGTAGATCATCGTGAGCAGCGAAAACACGAAGGCCTGCAGCACGCATACCAGCATGCCGAGGCCGATGAAGATTGCGGGAACACCGAACGGCACGATCAACAGGAAGGCGCCGATCACCGCGTGGTCGGCGTACATGTTGGCGATCAGACGAATCGTCAGCGTCACCATCCGGACCGCGTCGAGAATCGTCTCGAGCGGGAAGAACAAGAAGAAGAGCGGGCGGACGTGGATGTGCTTGCCACCGACGTGCCAGGTGTAGAAGCTCGGCCCCATGTACTTCATCAGGTAGTTCTTGATGCCGTGCTCGCGAATCCCGACGTAGTTGAACAGCACGTACGAGATGATCGCCCACGCGGCCGCGGTGTTGACGTTGTCCGTGAGACCGGCGAGACCGGGAATCAGCCCGATCAAGTTGCCGATCAGGATGAAGAAGAACATCGCGCCAACGAACGGGAACCACTTCTTCCACTCGGGGCCCATCGTGGTCTTCGCGAGCCCCGTGAGGCCTTCGACGATCACTTCCATCACGTTGCGGATCGTGACGCCCTCGTCGGGAATGATGCCGCCGTGCGTGTCGGCGATGCGGCGCCGCACCGCGACGCTCGCCAGCAGCAGCAGCACGATCACGCCGATCGCGCGTGCGATCAGTCCCCAAAAGTGTGCCTGCGCCAGCTGATCGCCCAACCTAGTCCTCCTCGCTCGCGGCGGGGTCGCGCTCACGGGCAAGCCACGGATTCCACTCGTCCCAGCTCGGATCGTCGGGGGGCGGGGCCGGCCCGGTCTCGAGCACAGGAGGGCGCATCCAGATCGCGCCCAGCACCACCGCGGGAATTGTCGTCGAGAGGCCCAACACGAGCCCGACTGGATGCGCACCGGCGTTCAGAGCCAACGAAATCGCAATCGCGAGGAACCCGAAGCGCAGCCCGAAGCCAGCGGCCCATGCCTTGCCCATCGTAAGATCACCGTCGAACAGCCGCGACGCGGCGGCGCGCAGCGCGCGAAAATTCGCGGCCTCGATCGCTGCGCCGAACGCCAGGCTCATCGCAAACATCGGCGACGCCAGCGCGAAGCCCGCCGCCACGGCGCCGGCCGAGATGCCGAAGTTCAGGCGTTCCATCGGGTCGAGCCGCACGATCAGCTGTCCGTCCCTTTGCTTCCGGGCCCTGCTCCATTTCCCGGCGGCGCGTCTTCGAACAGCTTTCGCATGCGGAACAGGCGAAGCACGAAGGCCGCGAAACCGAGACAGGTCCCCAAAATAAGCCATCGAGGCGCGGTACCGAATCGCTGGTCGGCCCACGCGCCGGCGCCGGCGGTAATGACAATCGCGAGGACGGCCTCCAGCGCACCCTGGTAGGCCGCAATACCGCGCCGCCGGTCCTCGCTCTGCTGATCCGGACTCGGTCCGGTCATCGGATCCCGGATCGGTTCGAGGGGCCGGCGACCGAAAAGGCGGCGCGCAACCTAGCGGACCCCCCCTGGCCCCTCAATGCGCCCGTGCCGCCTTTTTGAAGGCCTGTTTCGCTGCCGCGAGCGTCTGGGCGATGTCCGCCGGCCGATGCGCCAGCGAAACGAAGCCGGCTTCGTACGCGGAGGGCGCGAAGTAGATGCCCTGGTCGAGCATCGCGTGAAAAAAGACCCGGAAGCGCTCGCCGTTCGATTTGCGTGCGTCCGCGAAGTTGCGAACCGGCCCTGGGTGGAAGAAGAAACCGAACATGCCGCCGACCGCGGCCGTACTGAGTTCGACCCCCGCGTCGTGCGCCGTCTCGGCCAGCCCATCCGCGATCGCCCGCGAGCGCGCCTCGAGTTCTTCGTACACCCCGGGCGCGCGGAGCTGGCGCAACGTCTCGAGCCCAGCGGCCATCGCAAGCGGATTCCCGGAGAGCGTTCCCGCCTGATAGACCGGACCCTCGGGCGCGATCTGCTTCATCAACTCGCGGCGACCGCCATAGGCCGCCGCCGGAAGCCCCCCACCGACGATCTTGCCGAGGATCGTCAGATCCGGCGCGATGTCGTAACGCTGCTGCGCGCCGCCGTACGCGAGGCGGAAGCCAGTCATCACCTCGTCGAAAACCAACAGCGAGCCGTGTTCCTTCGCGAGCCGCGCGAGCCCTTCGAGAAAACCCGACTCGGGCGGCACGCAGCCCATATTGCCCGCCACCGGCTCGACCAGGATGCACGCGATCTCGCCGCGCCAATGCGCCATCGCGTCAGCGACCGCCTCGAGATCGTTGAACGGCGCCTGCACGGTCAACTGCGCGAAGGACTCGGGCACACCCGGCGAGCCCGGGATCCCGAGCGTCGCAACGCCGCTGCCCGCACCGACCAGCAACGCGTCCGCGTGACCGTGATAGCAGCCATCGAACTTGAGAATGCGCGCGCGCCCGGTCGCCGCGCGCGCCAACCGGATCGCGCTCATCGCCGCCTCGGTGCCGGAAGACACGAAGCGCACCATCTCGACGGACGGAAGCGCGCGACACACTTCTTCGGCGAGCCGCACCTCGAGCTCGGTCGGCGCGCCGAAGCTGGTGCCGTTCGCCGCCGCGTCGCGCACCGCGCGCAACACCGCCGGATGTGCATGCCCGAGCACCAGCGGTCCCCACGAGCCGACGTAGTCGACGTACTCGTTGCCGTCCGCGTCCCAGATGCGCGCACCTTTGCCGCGAACGACGAACGGCGCCGTTCCCCCAACCGATCCATACGCCCGCACGGGCGAATTCACGCCGCCCGGAATCACCTTCCGCGCCCGCGTCATCAATTTCTTGGACTGATTCCGCTTCATCCATTCCACCGAGGGGGTGCTGCACGCGTCCCCGACGCCACTACTCGGCCGCAGCGACCTCTTCCGACTCCGCCAGCTGCGCGATCGCCACGAGCTTCTCACCTTCCGCGAGATCCATCAGCGTCACACCCTGCGTCGCTCGTCCCATCGTGGAGATGCCCGACACCCGGCAGCGCAGCACCTTGCCGCCATCGGTGATCAGCATCAGCTCAGCGTCGTCGGTCACCTGCGCGACGCCGATCACCGGACCGTTCCGCTCGCTGGTGCGGATCGTGATGATGCCCATGCCGCCGCGCTTCTGCAGGCGATAGTCCTCGAGCGGCGTGCGCTTGCCGAAACCGTTCTCGGTGACCGAAAGCACCGTCGCGCCCGGCGTCAGCACCTCCATGCCGACGACACGATCGTCGTCGACGAGCGAGACGCCGCGTACGCCCATCGCGTTGCGCCCCATCGGGCGCACGTCCGTCTCTTCGAAGCGAACCGACTTGCCATTGCGCGTCGCGATCAGGATCTGTTGCGTGCCGGTGGTACGCGAGGCGGCGATCAGCTCGTCGTCATCGTCGAGATTGATCGCGATGATGCCCGCGCGGCGCGGGTTCGAGAACGCCGAGAGATCCGTCTTCTTGATCACGCCCTTGCGCGTGCACAGCACGACATAACCGGTCTCGTCGAAGGAGCGCACCGGCAGCGTCGCCTGCACGCGCTCGCCCTCGGTCAGCGTGAGCAGGTTCGCGAGCGAGCGTCCCTTCGCGGCTTTGCCGAAGAGCGGCAGCTCCCAGACCTTCTTCCAGTGCACGCGGCCGCGGTTGGTGAAGAACAGCACATATGCATGCGTGGATGCCACGAAGAGCCGCGCGACGAAATCCTCGTCGCGTGTTTCCATGCCGCGAAGGCCCTTGCCGCCGCGGCGCTGCGCGCGGTACTCGGTCGCGCGGTTGCGCTTCACGTAGCCGAGATGGGAGATGGTCACGACCATCTCTTCCTCGGCGATCAGGTCTTCATTCTCGAGCGCGTCGACGGGTCCGGTGATCTCGGTGCGGCGATCGTCGCCGTACTTCTCGCGGATCTCGCGCAGCTCATCGAGCACGACTTCGAGCACGCGCGCGTCGCTCGCGAGCAGGCCGACGAGGTCCTCGATCTTCGCGCGAATCTCGGCCAGCTCGTCCATCACGCGCTGGCGTTCCATGCTGGTGAGCGCGCGCAGGCGCATCTCGAGGATCGCGTTGGTCTGGCGCTCGGTGAGCTGGAAGCGCTCCATCAGCGCGGCGCGCGCGCCGGCGGTGTCTTCCGCGGCGCGGATCAACCGGATCGCCTCGTCGAGGTTGTCGAGGATGATCGCGAAGCCTTCGAGGATGTGGGAGCGCGCTTCGGCCTGCTTCAAGTCGTAGGTCGCGCGGCGGATCACGACTTCGCGACGGAACTCGAGGAACGGCCGCAGCATGTCCTTCAGCGACAGCGTCTCGGGCCGGCCGTTCACCAGCGCGAGCATGTTCACGCCGAAGGTGCTCTGCAGCGGCGTCTGCTTGTAGAGCTGGTTCAACGTGACGTCGGGTGTCGCGTCGCGTTTCAGTTCGATCACGACGCGCATGCCCTGGCGGTTCGATTCGTCGCGCAGATCCGAGATGCCTTCGATGCGACCTTCGCGCACATGGTCGGCGATGCGCTCGAGCAGCGATGCCTTGTTCACCATGAATGGGATCTCGGTGATGATGATGCGGCTGCCGCGCTTGGTGTCTTCGATCGCGGCGCGACCGCGCACCGTGACGAGACCGCGGCCGGTGGCATACGCCTGGCGGATTCCTTCGGTGCCGCAGATCAGCGCGCCGGTCGGGAAATCCGGCCCGGGCATCTTCTCCATCAGCTGTTCGAGCGTGCAATCCGGCTCGGTCGCTTCGAGGATCAGCACGTCGATCAGCTCGCGCAGGTTGTGGGGCGGGACGTTGGTGGCCATGCCGACGGCGATCCCGGCGGAGCCGTTCGCGAGCAGGTTCGGAAGCCGCGTCGGCAACACGATCGGCTCGCTGGTCGAGCCGTCGAAGTTCGGCTGGAAGTCGACCGTCTCGCGGTCGATGTCGCGCAGCAGCTCTTCGGCGATCTTCGCGAGACGGCTTTCGGTGTAGCGATAGGCGGCGGGCGGATCGCCGTCTATCGAGCCGAAGTTGCCCTGGCCGTCGATCAGCGGGTAGCGCAGCGAGAAGTCCTGCACCATCCGCACCAGCGCGTCGTAGACCGCGGAATCGCCGTGCGGGTGGTAGTGCTTCAGCACTTCGCCGACGACGCCAGCGCACTTCGAATAGGCGCGCGACGGGAGCAGACCTTCTTGCTGCATCGCGTAGAGGATGCGGCGATGGACGGGCTTCAAGCCGTCGCGCACGTCGGGAAGCGCGCGCGAAATAATGACGGACATCGAGTAATCGAGGAACGAGGAGCGGACCTCGTCCTCGATGTTCACCGGGACGGCGTCGGGTATGCCAGGCGGCGGCGCGCTGGGCGGCGTCGGCTCCTCCGGCGGCGTCGGGGTTTCTTCGTCCAACTCGGATTCCTCTAGATGTCGAGATTCTGGACGTTGAGCGCGTTCTTCTCGATGAAGTCGCGACGCGGCTCGACGTCGTCGCCCATCAGTTTGCTGAAGACGTCGTCGGCTTCGTAGGCATCCTCGACGCGCACTTGCAGCAGCGTGCGCGAGCGCACCTCCATCGTCGTCTCGGCGAGTTGGTCGGGGTTCATCTCGCCGAGGCCCTTGTAACGCTGGATCGAGAGACCCTTCTTCGCGATCTCGAGCAGCCGCTCGAGCAATCGCGGCGCGGTGGAAGCCGATTCGGGTTCGCCGCCGTCGACTTCGACGCGGAAACCCGCAACGCCGCCAATCCCATCGCTCTGCGCGGCGAGCGTCCGCAGCCGACGCCAATCGGAAGAGCGCAGGAAATTCGTGTCGAAGTTGGTACGCAGCGTGATGCCGGCGCGGCGCGTGACGGCGCGGAGTGCGTGGCCGCCGTATTCCGGATCCGCAACGACGTCCCACGCGATGTCGCCCGCTTCGGGATCGATCTCGTGGAAGCGCTCGCCAATGCGCGGTGCGATGTTCTCGCGTAGCGCCGTGGCGTCTCTCAGGTCCGCTTCACCGGGCGCACCGATCGCGACGGCGGCATCGATCACACGATCGTCCATCCGGCGTCGTGCCAGCATTCGGAGCATCATGCCGTACTCACTCGCGTGCGAGAGGAGCCGGCGGACATCATCCGGCGCAATCGGCCCATCGCGGCCTTCCGCGACCACGACACAGTTTGCGAGCGCGAGGCTCAGCAGGTGCGCCTCGAGGGCGGTCTCGTCCTTGATGTAGCGCTCACTCTTGCCCTTCTTCACTTTGTAGAGCGGCGGCTGCGCGATGTAGAGATAGCCGCGGTCGAAGAGCGGCTTCATCTGACGATAAAAGAAGGTCAGCAGCAGCGTGCGGATGTGAGAGCCGTCCACGTCCGCGTCGGTCATGATGATGATCTTGTGGTAGCGCGCTTTGTCGGGATCAAAATCTTCGCCGATGCCGCAACCGATGGCCGAGACGATCGCCTGGATCTCGGTCGACGAGAGCATCCTGTCGAGGCGCGCGCGCTCGACGTTCAGGATCTTGCCGCGAATCGGCAGGATCGCCTGCGTCTCGCGCGAGCGACCCTGCTTCGCGGTGCCGCCTGCTGAATCGCCCTCGACGATGAAGAGTTCCGAGCGTTCCGGCGCGCGTTCCTGGCAATCGGCGAGCTTGCCGGGGAGGCTGAAGTCCGAGAGCGCGCCCTTGCGACGAGCGAGGTCGCGGGCCTTGCGAGCCGCCGCCCTCGCGCGGGCCGCATCGACGACCTTCGCGATCACCAATCGCGCGACCGCAGGATTTTCTTCGAGGTATGAAGAGAGCTGCTCGTAGACGAGCGCTTCGACCAGGCCACGCACTTCGCTGGTGCCGAGCTTCGTCTTGGTCTGACCCTCGAATTCCGGCTGCGGGAGCTTGACGGAGATCACCGCCGTCAGGCCCTCGCGAACGTCGTCTCCGCTGACGCTCTCGGCTTCGCCTTTGCCGTTCTTCTTTTGTCCAGTCAGATAGCGATTCAGCGCGCGAGTGAGCGCGGTGCGGAAGCCGAGCAGATGGCTACCGCCCTCGACCGTGTTGATGTTGTTCGCGAAGCAGAAGACGCTCTCGTTGTAGGTGTCGTTGTATTGGAGCGCGACTTCGATTGCGACCGACGTCTCGTGGCCGTGTGACTCGAACTTGCGATCGCCGGACATGAAGATCGGCGGCTGGTGCAGTCCCTGCCGGCTGCTGTTCAAGTGCTCGACGAACGAGACGATGCCGCCCTCGTAGCAGAAGTCGTGCGACTTCTCGGAGCGCTCGTCCTTGATGTGGATCTTGATGCCGGCGTTGAGGAACGACAGCTCGCGCAAACGCTGCGAGAGCACATCGAAGCTGAACTCGGTGGTCTGGAAGATCTGCGCGTCCGGACGGAACGTCACGCGCGTGCCAGCCCGGTCGGTCGTGCCGATCGGAGCAATTGGCGCGTCGGGGACTCCGCGGTGGTAGGTCTGGCGCCAAACGGTTCCACCGCGACGAATCTCCAGCTCGAGCAACTCCGAAAGCGCGTTCACGACGGAGATGCCGACGCCGTGCAGACCTCCGGAAACCTTGTAGCTGTTCTCGTTGAACTTCCCACCAGCGTGCAGTGTGGTCATTACGACTTCCGCGGCGGAACGCTTCTCGCCGGCGTGCTCGTCGACGGGAATCCCGCGTCCGTCGTCCTCGACGGTGACGCTGTTGTCGGCGTGGATGACGACGTGGATCTCGCTGCAGTAGCCCGCTAGCGCTTCGTCGATCGAATTGTCGACGACTTCATAGACGAGATGATGCAATCCGTCGGGACCCGTGGTCCCGATGTACATCGCGGGGCGCTTGCGCACCGGATCGAGGCCTTCGAGGACCTCGATGGCACTGGCGTCGTACGCCACGAAGCTCCTTCTCTGCGAACCGACCGAAAGCGGTCCATCGGGCGCAGCTACGCCCGGTGTGGACTCGGTTCCGCGATGGTCACTGCGCGGCCGTAGAGGTGGCGGTCACGCGGATTTAGCGGCGAATCACCCAAGCTCGTCGCGGGCCATCGAGGCTGCGAAGAAGCTTGGGAAAGCGGTTGGAATCTAATCGATCGCGGTGCCTGCGTAAAGGCAGCTGCAGCGATGTTTTCTCGAATTACGCCGCGGGTTTAGAGTCGCATGGGCATGACGACCGCAATCGTCTCGGGGTCCTCTGTCGGGCTCAGCCTGGCGGGCGAGAGTTCGTCTTCGAGACCGAGTTCGACTTCCTTCGTTTTGAACGCCAAGAGGCTATCGAGCAGGTAGCGCGCGTTGAAGCCGACCGAGAGGGTTTCGCCCTGGTAGTCGATATCGATTTCTTCGCTGGCTTCGCCGAGATCGGGGTTGGTCGCAGAAAGCCGCAAACGCCCAGCGCTGAGCTCCACGCGAATCGCCTTGCTGCGCTCGACCGAGAGCAGCGCAACGCGCCGTAGCGCTTGGCTGAGGATTTCGGTTGCGATCGTCACCTTTCGCGTAATCACTTTCGGAAGGACCTGGCGGTAGTTCGGGAACTCGCCCTCGATCAGTCGCATCGTCAGCGTTACTTCGCCCTTGCGAGCAAGTGCGCTGTTTCCCTCGATCCCGAGCTCGATCTCATCGGCGTCGTCTTCATCGACGAGACGCTTCAGCTCCGCGAGTCCTTTGCGCGGCAGGATCACGCCACTGGCGAGGTCGTTTCCGCCGGTGGCTAGAAGGCGATCGACCATTGCGAGCCGATGGCCGTCCGTCGCGACCATCCGAATCTTCGTGCCTTCTTCCATCAGCTCGAAGTATACACCGTTTAGATTATAGCGAGTCTCGTCGAGCGAGGCGGCATACATCGTTCGCTCGATCAAGCTCGAAATCACAGCTGCGGGGAGCCTAACCATCGCGGTTGGTGAGAACTCGGGAAGGCTGGGGAATTCCTCCGCTGTGGTACCAGCGAGTGTAAAGCGTGAGCGCCCGCACTGAAGTTCGAGGTAGGAGTTCGCGGTCGCGCTGAGTTGAACAGGCTCCTCGGGGAGTTCGCGGACGATCTCGAACAGCTTCCGTGCAGAGACGGTGAGACTGCCCGCTTTTGACACATCCGCCGAGTGGAAGCCGCGGATCCCCACCTCGAGGTCGGTCGCTGCGATTTCGAGCTGGGATACGTCCCCTTTCGACGCTCGCAACAACACGTTGGCGAGGATCGGCATCGAATTGCGCTTCTCGACGATCGCTTGAATGCGCGAGAGACCGCGCTGGAGTTCTGATCGGGGGATCGCGAGTTTCATCTTCCTACCATCTCCCCTATCCAAATGGAGTCTTGGAGTCGTCGGAGTGGAGTCCGACAGACTCGACGAAACGCAGCTATGTGCTTGTTCTGACTCCGATTGCTTTGTCCAAAGACGAAGGGGACCGTGCCCGGAACAGCCGGTATGCGCGCCGCACCCAATCTGATCTTATCACGCGATCGGCGGGATCGATGCTTCCAATCCGTGACGGTGATGGCCAAAGGGCCCGCGCTTGACAGCTTCCAAGCCATCTAGCTACGGTGCGCATTCCGAAAAGCCTGGACGAAACATGAAGCGCACCTATCAGCCGAGTCGGATCAAGAGACGCCGCACACACGGATTCCGCATTCGGATGCGGACGGCTGCAGGACGCGCAGTTTTGAAGCGCCGCCGTGCGAAGGGTCGAAAGCGACTCTCGGTTTCGACCGGCAGCAAGTGAGCGATTGCGGCAGCCAGCGCCTTCGGCGCGGCGACCGCCTGCGCGAGCGACGCGATTACCAGCGGGTGTCTCGAGAAGGCATTCGTTTGAATTCTCCCTCATTCGTTCTGCTAGTCACATCACGGCGGGACGTGGATCAAAGCACCACCCGGCTCGGAATCACAGCGAGCCGACGCGTTGGGCCGTCAGTCGTCCGGTCTCTGGTAAAACGTCGAATTCGCGAGTGGTTTCGCCACCATCGCGGAGAACTCCCAGTGGGTAAAGACATCGTCGTTATTGCGCGAGCCAGCGCGGCGTCGGTGGCGTGGGGCACTCTGTCGAGTGAGTTGAGCGCTAGCGCCGCGAAACTGACTTCGATCGTCGAGCGCAACGCGGTGCGTGGATGAGTCGCGTCGTCGCAGCGGTCAGCGCATTCAGCATCGCATTCATCGGGATCGTGATTCGCTCGTACCAGTTCGCGATTTCGCCGCTGCTCGGGCCGATGTGCCGTTTTTCACCCAGTTGCTCCGACTATTTTATCGACGCGACCCACCGCCATGGTGCCCTGCGGGGTTCCTGGTTGGGGTTACGGCGCATCGTTCGATGCCACCCGCTGCACCCCGGTGGGTTGGACCCGGTTCCCTGAGGATCTCGTGGATCGCAACGCATTCCTGGCGTTCGCACTTTCATTTCTCGTCCTGAGCGTCTGGATGACGTGGGAGGCGAAGCGTCATCCGGCGCCGCTGCCCGGCGAGGCCGTCGAGCAGGTGAGCGAGCCGGCGCTGCCCGGAGCATCGGCAACTCCACCGGCAACGGCGACCCAACAAACTGTGCCGATGGCTGCGCCCGCACCCACGACGCAGCCAGCGCCAGCGGTCGGTCCCGAGGAACTCGTCGAGGTCGTGACACCGCTCTACCACGCGGTGCTGACGTCGCGTGGGGCTGGGGTCCGTCGTTTCGATCTCACGCAATACACCGCACCGAGCTCTGAAGGCGGCGGACCGGTCGCGCTGATTTCGCGGCCCGATGGCGACACGCCCGCGTTCGCGACACCGCTCGTTGAACTGGGTCTTGGTGAACTCGGAAAGGCCGACTTCCGCGTCGTTTCAGCGGATTCTCGCGAGGTCGTTTTCGAGAGGACACAATCGGGTGTCATCGTCAGGAAGACGTTCTTCTTCGACGACGACACCTATCGTTTCCGTGTTCGCGTCGAGATCGAGAACGCAGGCACGCGCGATGTCTCCCCTGAATTTGGCGTGGTGCTGCCCGCGCAGGTGCAACCGGGTTCCGACTTCCGCGAACTGACGATCGCCGCGCTCGTTCAGGGCAGCATCGAGAGCGAGCTGATCGCGTCGTTCGGGCAGTCCGGTGGGATCGGCGCGATCTTCGGCTCGACGCCCCAGCCGCAGCGCGACTTCGCGGGTGACATCGAGTGGTCCGGCGCCTACAGCCACTATTTCTTGACGGCACTGATCCCGGATGTCGCGCGCGACGCCCGGGTTCGTTGGCTGGCATTGCGGCCAGGCGAAGAAACGCTCGTGACGATGTCGCAACCCGCCGTCAGCGTGCCGACCGGCACGGCGGTCGCGCACGAGTATTCTATCTACGCGGGACCGAAGCAGCCGGAGCGACTCGCGACCGTGGGTGCCCAGCTGAATCGTTCGATCGACCTCGGATGGTCGTGGATGGCGCCCCTCACACGTGCCTTTTCGTGGTTGTTGAAGGCCATCTACGGCGTCGTCCCGAACTACGGCGTCGCGATCATCCTGTTGACGGTGATGGTCCGGCTCTGCACGGCGCCGCTTGCGGCGAAGCAGATGAAATCGATGAAGCGGATGGGCGAGATCCAGCCGAGGATGAAGGCGCTCCAGGAGAAACACAAGGACGACAAGCAGCAGCAGTCGCAGGAGATGATGAAGCTCTACAAGGAAGCGGGTGTGAACCCCCTTGGTGGCTGCCTCCCGATGGTGCTGCAGATTCCGGTCTTCATCGGGCTCTACTACGCGCTGCAGAGTTCGATCGACTTGCGGCAGGCACCGTTCATGCTCTGGATCGACGACCTTTCGCGGCCGGAGACGTTGTTCACGATTCCCGGTGTGGGCTGGCCGGTTCGCGTACTCCCGATGCTGATGACGCTCAGCATGGTGATCCAGCAGCGGATGACTCCGATGACGACGATGGATCCGGTGCAAGCACGAACGATGATGATCGTGATGCCCGTGATGTTCTTCTTCATGTTCTACGGTTTCCCGGCAGGCTTGGTGCTGTACTGGTTCGTGAGCAATCTGCTGGCGATCGCACAGCAGCTATATCTGAACCGGCAATACACCCCGCAGCCGGCTTAGCGAAGCAATCAGGAGGTAGTGATGTTCGATTCTCGTTCAGAGGCGCGTGAATTCGTGGGGCGCGATCGCGCCGAGGCAGTTGCGAAGGCGGCTGGTTTCTTCGGTCTTGGGCAGGAAGATCTTGCGATCGCAGAGCCCGAGGTGGGCGTGATTGCCGGGCTTGGCGCGCGCTCCGTGGTGGTTGCGTACCCGAAATCAGCTCGACCGCCGACCCGTGGCGGCGGAGGGGGCGGTTCTCCCGAACCCCGTCGTGGCGCGCGTGAGGATCGTGGCGGGCGCGAACCTCGGCGCGGCGAAGACGGCGGTCGAGGTGGAGGCCGCGGGGGACCCCGCGAGTCTCGCGATCGCGGCGGCCGGGGCGAAGGCCGAGAGCCGCGAGCGGAGCGGGAACCGCGCGAATCTAGAGCGCCCCGCGCCGTGGCCGATTCCGGACCGTCCGTGGGCACTGCGACGAGCGATCTTGGCGAGCTCGGCGCGTTTGTGAAGGGTCTCGTCGAGCGGATGGAGCTCGGACCGTTCGAGCTCAGCGAGACGAAGGAAAACGAATCGCTCGTCGTGATCCAGCTGCGGGGACCGGGCGCCCAGCGGCTGGTGGGCAGCGAAGGCCGCACGGTCGATGCGATGCAGCTGCTGGCCAACCAGGCTTCGCTCCGGATCAGCGGCGACGATGCCCCGCGCGTCGTGCTCGATGTCGAGGGTGATGGCGACCAGCGCGAGGTCTATCTGACGCGCGTTGCCGAGCGCGCGGCGTCGCGAGCGCGCGAAACCGGGCGGCCGGTCGCGCTCGAGGCGATGAACCCAAAGGATCGCCGCAGCGTGCACGTCGCGCTCCGCGAGGTGGATGGCATCGCCACGATGAGCGTCGGTGACGGCCACTACCGCCAGGTCGTCGTGGTGCCGGACAACGCGCCTGAGTACGAAGAGGCGAAGCGCTACGAATCGCAGTCGCAGCGCGAGAGCCGCGACTGATCGTGTTCCACGTGGAACGCGATCCAGCGTCCGTTCCACGTGGAACACGACCTTCCCCAATCCCTCGAATCGACGATTGCCGCCGGCCTCGGAGAACTCGGTCTCCCGATCGATCGCGGCGGCGCGCTGGCGGAGCTCTCCCGTCTGGTCGCACGCTGGGCCGAGCGCATCAATCTAACCGCGCACCGAAGTCCAGAGGCAGTCGCCCGCCGGCTGGTGCTCGACGCGCTCGCGCTCGGCGCGGCGCTTCCGGTAGTCCCCCCCGACACCCTCGCGGATCTCGGGTCCGGTGCCGGCTTCCCAGGGTTGCCCCTCGCGATTCTCTGGCCCACCTGTCAGATCACGATGGTCGACTCTCGTCTGCGCAAACATCACTTCCAGCGAACCGCCATCCGCGCACTCGACCTTCCGAACGCACGAGCCGCACGCGGCCGGGCAGAGTCGCTGGACGCAACGCCGCATCAAATCGTCGTCGCGCAAGCGATGGCGCAGCCCGCCCAAGTGCTGCAATGGATGCGCCGCTGGGCCACACCCGATGGCTGGCTCGTGCTGCCGCAGTCGGATTCGGTTCCGAGTATCGCTGTGCCTGCCGACATTCGATTCGAGGCGATCCGTCGCTACCAGGTCCCGCTCGGCGGTCCGGCTCGATCGCTGTGGCTGGGCCGACCGGCCTGATGGATTGAAGCGGCCAGTTGCTTTGGGCCCTGCTCGATCGCAGCTGGACGGCCCCTGCGCGGCTGTGATACCTAACGCCTAAGCCCAAAAATGATGTCCCCGGAGGGAATTCCCCGTGGGAAACCGCGCACACGTCTTCGCCGTTGCCAACCAGAAGGGCGGCGTCGGCAAGACCACGACGGCAGTCAACCTGGCCGCCTCCTTCGCCGTGTCCGAGCGAAGGACGCTGCTCGTCGACCTCGACCCGCAGGCCAACGCCACCAGCGGGATCGGCGTCGCGCCCCAACCGACACATGTCTACGACACGTTGATCGGGCGCTACTCGCTGAAGGACGTCGCGCAGCCCACCGAGCTCGAGTTCCTGCAGGTCGTGCCGTCGGGTCCGGATCTGGTCGGCGCCGAGATCGAGCTGGTCGGCGCGGAGGGCCGCGAACACCGCATGGAGCGCGCGATCGCAGACGTGCGCAACGACTACGACATCGTGCTGATCGACTGCCCTCCGTCGCTCGGGCTGCTGACGCTGAACGCGCTCACCGCCGCCGATTCCGTCATCGTGCCGCTGCAAGCCGAGTACTACGCGCTCGAAGGTCTCGCGCGTCTGCTCGATACCATCGAGCGCGTGCACGGCGCGCTCAATCCGCGACTCGTGCTCGAAGGCGTCGTGCTGACGATGATGGATGCGCGCAACAACCTGAGTCGCCAGGTGGCCGACGAAGTGCGTGCGCACCTCGGCGATCGCGTCTTCCAGACCGAGATCCCGCGCAACGTGCGACTCTCCGAAGCCCCGAGTCACGGCCGTCCGGCGTTGCTATACGACGTGCGCTCGAAGGGCTCGGTTGCCTATCTCCGCGTCGCCGAGGAAATCCTCCGCCGCCTCGCGGCGATTCACCCCGCTGGAGGCGATCGATGACGACTCCCAAGCGCAGTGCACTCGGACGCGGTCTCGGCGCGCTGATTCCCGGCGCTGCGCGCGAGCGAAGCGCGGAGCCGCCGCAAGCGCCGGCTCCCGACCCGAAGGGCGCGAGCGAGCTGCCGATCGAGCGCATCCGCCCGAATCCCGAGCAGCCGCGCCGTCGCTTCGATTCCGCCGAGCTCGAGCGACTCGCCGACTCCATCCGCCGCCATGGCGTGCTGCAACCGGTGGTCGTGCGTGCGGTCGACGACGGCTTCGAACTCGTCGTCGGCGAACGGCGTTGGCGCGCCGCGCAGGCCGCGGGTCGAACGACGATCCCGGCGGTGATCGCCGACATCGCGCCGCGTGATCGCCTCGAGATCGCGCTCGTCGAGAACGTGCAGCGCCACGATCTGAATCCGATCGAACTCGCGCTCGCGTTCCGCGCGCTCGCCGACAGCGGCGCTACGCAGGAATCGATCGGCGAACGCGTCGGCTTCGAGCGTTCGACGATCGCAAATCACATGCGTTTGCTCGAGCTGCCGCGCGAAATGCAAGCCGACGTCGAGGGCGGCGCGATGACCATCGGTCACGCCAAGGCGATCCTCGCGGTCGCAAGCCCAGAGCGCCGCCGCTCGCTGCGCGACCGCATCGTGCGCGACGCACTCTCGGTGCGACAGGCCGAAGAGCTCGCGCGCGAGCACGGCGCGACGACGCGTGCGCCGCAGCGCGGCCGCATCACCACGCTCGATCCGGACCTCGCGAACCTCGTCGACGTGTTGCGGCAGCGCCTGCAAACGCAGGTACGACTGCGCGGCTCCGCAAGTCGGGGCCGCCTCGAGATCGACTACGTCGGCGCCGACGAGCTGAATCGCCTGGTCGATCTGGTGCTGGGAGCGCCGTGAGCGAGCCGATCCTCGACAGTCCCGATGTCGCCGGACCGACGTGTGCGATCGGGGCTGGTGCGTCGTTCGATGGCGTCCTCACGTTCTGGGGCTTCGCCCGCGTCGAGGGCCGGTTGCGCGGTCAGGTGGTCGCCGACGGAACGCTCGAGATCGGGCCAGAGGCCGACGTACACGCGCGCATCGAAGTGGACGTGCTCGTCGTCGAGGGACTGGTCGAAGGCGAGGTGCTGGCGCGCGAACGAGTCGAGGTGCGCGCCACGGGTCGCATCACCGCAGCGGTGCGAACCCCGCGCCTCGTGCTCGCCGAGGGCGGCCGGATCGAGGGGCGGATCGAGATGGGAACGAAGCAGTCGCCGGCGCGCGGGGAGGCCGCCACGGCCGCGTGAGAACCGTCTGTTGGGGCCCATCCAGTCCTTGAAACGCAGTCGATCTTTGTAAGAATCCGCGCGCCCGAAGGCCCCACCAGCGTTCTTGTGCGGCCGACCCTATGCGCAACCACGGTGCGCCGTTCCGCCGCGAGGAGACACCTCGCGGACAGGCCCCGCGAGCCCGGAGCGAGACGTCCGGCGAAGCGCGGGTCACGCTCGGTCACGTTGACTCGGTCAGGCTGATTCCTGGAGGAAATGCGCGATGCGCCGCCAACCCACCGCGCTGCCCGCGCCGTTTTCAGGGTTGGTCGCAACGGCTGCGCTGCTCGCGCCGCGAGTCGCCGCCGCATCCGAAGATGGTCTCGACATCTATCCCGATCCCGTCCGTCTGCTGCTGTTGCTCGGGCTGTTCGTGATCCTCGTGCCGGTTCTCGACCGGCTGCTCTTCAAGCCGCTGCTCGGCGTGCTCGACGCCCGCGAGGCTCGCATCGAAGGCGCGCGCGTCCGGGCCGGGGAGCTGTCGCAGCAGGCTGCCGCACTGCTCGCGCGACACGACGATGCCGTGCGCCAGGCGCGCGAGACGGCTCACGCGCTGCACGTGCGTCTGGTCGAAGAAGCACGCCGCGCCCACCAGGCGACGGTCGGCGAAGCGCGCACTGCCGCCGAACACGAGATCGTCGGCGCGCGCGGCGAACTCTCCCGCGCGGCCGACGCGGTGCGGGGCGCGCTCGGCGCCGAGGCCGAACCGCTCGCGCGTGAAATCACCGCGCGACTGCTCGGCAGGAGCGCCGCGTGAGCCGCTTGCGAATCGTTGCCCCCGCGCTGTTGCTGCTGCTCATGCCGGCGCTGGCGCTGGCGTCCGAAGGCGGTGGCGAGCATGGGTCGAAGCTGTTCTGGCACGCGATCAACCTCGCTCTCGTGCTGGGCGTACTGTTCTACTTCGCGCGCTCGCCGATCCGCACCTACATGGCCGAGCGTCGCCAGAACATCGAGGGCGGTATCGAAGCCGCGCGTCGGGGTCTCGCGGAAGCCGAGCGCCATCTAGCCGCGTGCAACGAGCGGATGACAGCGCTCGATCACGAGGTCGAGGAGATCCGCCGCAGCGTGCGCGCGCAGGCCGAGAGCGAGCGCGAGCGACTGCTCGCGGACGCCCGCGTCGCCGCCCAGCGCATCCGCCGCGATGCGCACACCGCCGTCGAGCAGGAGTCGCGCAGCGCGCGCCAGCAGTTGCGCAACGAGGCTGCCGAGATGGCGGTGCGCCTCGCCGGCGATCTGCTGAAGCGACAAGTCACCGATTCCGACCGCGCGCGGCTCGTCGACGAGTTCGTCGAGCGTGTCGAATCGTCGCCGGCCGCGACGCCGACACGGAGCTGAGTGCATGGCCGGCAAACGCTCCGCTGCCCTCCGCTACGCCAAGGCGCTCTTCGGACTCGCACAGGAAACGGGCGCCGTCGATGCGGTGCGCGCTGAACTCGATCGCGTCGCAGCTGCGCTCGAGACCGTGCCCGCACTGCAGGACGTCCTCGTGCTTCCGATGTATCCCGCGGCCGAGCGACGCGCGGCACTGAAACAGCTCGCCAGTCCGCTCGGCATCTCGCCGCTGCTCACGAACTTCCTCTCGTTCCTGATCGATCAGCGCCGCACGCGCGATCTCGCAGCGATCCACGACGACTACGTGCGACTCGCCGAGGAAGCGGCGGGTCGCGTGCGCGGGGAAGTGGTATCCGCGACACCGCTCGATCCGGCGCAACTCGATCGCATTCGCAGCGCGCTCGCGCGACGTCTCGGGCGCGAGCTCGATCTCGCGATCCGCGTCGATCCGGCTCTATTGGGCGGCCTGGTGGCCCGGGTCGGTGACCTCGTATTCGACGGCAGTCTGCGCACCCAACTCGCGCAGCTCCGCGCGCAACTCACGGGAGAACGATGAGAGATGCCTCTCGACATCAAGCCGGCTGAAATCACCGACATTCTGAAGCGCGAGATCAAGGAATACGGGCGCGAGATCGACATCGCCGAGACCGGCACCGTGCTGTCGGTCGGTGACGGCATCGCGCGCGTCTACGGCCTCGACAAGGCGATGGCCGGCGAGCTGGTCGAATTTCCGGGCGGCGTGCGCGGCATGGTGTTGAACCTCGAAGAGGACAACGTCGGCATCGCGATCATGGGCCTCTACGAGCACATTCGCGAAGGCGATCTGGTGCGCCGCACCAACCGCATCGTCGAGGTGCCCGTCGGCATGGGTCTGCTCGGCCGCGTGGTCGACGCGCTCGGCGGCCCGATCGACGGCAAGGGTCCGATCGTCTCGACCGAAACCCGCCGCGTCGAGCTGAAGGCGCCGGGCATCGTGAC
>CAYGWM010000073.1:0-2246 GCA_964353555.1 uncultured Spirochaetales bacterium | reverse complement strand
CCGTTGCAGTTCATCTCGCCGTACACCGGCTGCACGATGGGCGAGTGGTTCCGCGACAACGGCAAGCACGCGCTGATCGTCTACGATGATTTGTCGAAGCAAGCCGTCGCGTATCGCCAGCTGTCGCTGCTGCTGCGCCGCCCGCCGGGTCGCGAGGCGTATCCGGGCGACGTGTTCTACGTGCACTCGCGCCTGCTCGAGCGCGCCGCCAAGCTGAACGACGAACTCGGCGGCGGCAGCCTGACCGCATTGCCGATCATCGAGACCCAGGCCGGCGACGTCTCCGCCTACATCCCGACCAACGTGATCTCGATCACCGACGGTCAGATCTTCCTCGAGACGGATCTTTTCAACTCCGGCATCCGGCCCGCGGTGAACGTCGGCATATCGGTGTCGCGTGTCGGCGGTGCCGCGCAGACGAAGGCGATGAAGGCGGTAGCCGGCAAGCTGAAGCTGAACCTCGCGCAGTACCGCGAGATGGCGGCCTTCGCGCAGTTCGGCTCGGATCTCGACAAGGCCACGCAGGAGCAGCTCGCGAACGGCGCACGCCTCACGGAGATCCTGAAGCAGCCGCAGTACCGTCCGATGGGCTTCGAGGAACAGGTTGTCTCGATCTATGCGGCGTCGCCCGCAGAAGGCCGCCCGTCGTGGGTGCGCGGCTTCGGTCTCGAGGACATCGGTCGCTACGAGCAGGAGATGCTCGCGTACCTGAAGAGCCAGCGGCCCGAGATTCTCGCCGAGATCCAGGGCAGTGGGAAGCTCGAGGACGCCGTGAAGGCGAAGCTCGACGCCGCGCTCGATGCGTTCGCGAAAATCTTCCAGCCCTCGAAGCCGGCGTCCGGAGTCGCGTAGTTCATGGCGAGCCTGAAGGACATCCGGCGCCGGATCAGCAGCGTCAAGAAGACGCAGCAGATCACGCGCGCGATGCGCATGGTGTCGACTGCGAAGTTGCGGCGCGCGAAGGATGCCATCGAATCGGCCCGGCCGTACGCACAGCGCATGCGCGACACGCTGGCCGAAGTCGCTGCATCGCAAAGCGGCTCCGCGGAGCATCCGCTGCTCGCAGCGCGCGAGGTCGTTCGCAAGATCGACTTCCTGATCGTCACGTCGGATCGCGGTCTGTGCGGAGCCTTCAACGCCAACGTGCTGAAACGCGCCGAAGCCGAGATCGCCGCACGCTCTTCGAATGCCGAGTCGATCGGGCTGCTGGTGGTCGGACGCAAGGGCACCGAGTTCTTCACCCGCCGCCGCGCCAGCCAGGTCGTGCGCACCCATCCCAACGTACCGCGCGTCGACTACAGCCACGCCGCCGCCGTAGCCGTGAGGGTCGCGGAGCGCTTCCTGTCCGGCGAGACCGATGAAGTCATTCTCGTGCACAGCGAGTTCGTGAGTACGCTCACGCAGCGGCCGCGCGTGGTGCAGCTGCTTCCGCTCGCACCGGACGAGAATCCCGATCCGGGCGAGGTCAAGGCACCCTTCACGATCGAGCCCGATGCCGAGGCGTTCCTGAAGCGGCTCGCACCGAAGGCGCTCGAAGTCGAGATCTTCCGCGCATTGCTCGAGAGCCAGGCAGGCGAGCACGCGGCGCGCATGACCGCGATGGAGAGCGCCACGCGCAACTCGGATGAGATGATCAGTCGCTTGACGCTGCAGTACAACCGCACGCGGCAAGCTGCGATCACGAAGGAACTGATGGAGATCGTCTCGGGCGCGGAAGCGCTCTGATCCGCGATCGAGGAGAAGTCATGGCGAGTGCGAACGGTCGTGTTGTTCAAGTGTTGGGTCCTGTGGTGGACGTCGAGTTTCCGCCCGGTGAATTGCCCGAGGTGTACACTGCGCTGCGACTCACCAACGCAGCAATCAGCGACGCCGAGAACAACCTGGTGATCGAGGTCGCGCAGCACCTCGGCGAGAACACCGTGCGTTGTGTCTCGATGGACACTACAGACGGTCTCACACGCGGTGCGCCGGTCATGAACACCGGCGACGGCATCCGCGTTCCGGTGGGCCCTGGAACGCTCGGCCGCATCATGAACGTGATCGGTGAGCCGGTGGACGAGCGCGGCCCGATCAGCGCGACGAAGACGCTACCGATCCATCGCCCCGCGCCGCTCTTCGTCGACCAGGCCACGTCCGTCGAAACGCTGGAAACCGGCATCAAGGTCGTCGACCTGATTGCGCCGTATCCGAAGGGCGGCAAGGTCGGCCTGTTCGGCGGCGCCGGCGTCGGCAAGACCGTCGTCATC
>CAYGWM010000072.1:17991-21183 GCA_964353555.1 uncultured Spirochaetales bacterium | reverse complement strand
AAAGCGTCCCAGCGGATCGCGGCCGCCCTCCGGGTGCGGGTAGTCGGAAGAGAACGAGAAAAGATCAGCCCCGGCGTTTTCGATCATCCAGCCTCCGCGGCGATCTCCTCCTTCAAGTTGTCGTTCAGATCCGAGCTAGGCGGACACCGATCCCAGCAGCTCGTAGCAGAGCGCGCGACCGCCGAACAGATTGGCGTGGCTGCGTTTCACGCTGCGCGCGCTCGAGCCGCAGAGCGCGAAGCAGAGGCCGCGGTTCTCGATCGGCCAGTGCACCTCGTCGAGCAGCGCTGGAACCTTCTGTACCTCGTCGATCACCACGACCCGGCTCTTCGGCGCATCGAGCAGCTCCTCGCGAAACAGCGCGGGATGATTCCGATAGCGGATGAAGTCGTCGGTGCGCAGCAGATCGATCCACGTGGCGTCCGGGTAGGTGTCGCGCGGCAGCGTGCTCTTGCCGGTCTGGCGCGGGCCCCATAGGAAGAAGGACGCGGTCGGACGGGCCGGGAGCGCCAAGGCCCTCGAGAACCTTCGGCTTCGATCATCAGGATGATCTAGACCTGCCCCTTCTCGGTCACTTCACTGCCGTTTCCCTGCGCTGCTAGCCTCACCCCGCGCCGGCTCCCGCCGGTCCATCCAGGAGGGAATGCATGCACTCGATTCGGATCGCTCGAAAGACTGGGCTTGCCGCCGCGTGGCTGGTGGCCGCGATCATGATCGCGAGCGCCGCCTCGGCGCAGGACGCCAAGAAGCTGGACGAAGGATCGATCAAGTATCGCCAGAGCGTGATGGAGTCGGTCGGCGGCGACATGGCCGCGATCGGGAACATCTTGAAGTACGGGCTGCCGCTCACCGGCAACATCGTGGTTCACGCCGAAGGCCTCGCGTCGCACGCGAAGCTGGTCCGTTCCGCATTCGAGCGGAGGGCGACCAGTGGTCCGACCGATGCCGAGCCGGCGATCTGGGAGAAGGCGGACGAGTTCAAGGAGAAGTCCAAAGCATTCGAGACCGAGACGGCGAAGCTGGTCGAGGTCGCGAAGGCAGGCGATGGCGCCGCGCTCGGTGTGCAGATGAAGGCCACCGGCAAGTCGTGCGGCGGTTGTCACGACAGCTTCCGCAAGCCGAAGGAAGAGTCGTTCAAGCGCAAGGGCGGCGGCGGCGAGTGAAGCGCGTGCGGAACGCCGGGATCGCCGCGCTCGGCGCGACGATCGCGGCCCTCGCACTCGCAGCGATTGCATCGGCCGAGGACGGTGCGGCCCAGCGCGGTCGCGCCGTCCTCGAGGCCGCGGGCGGCTGCACGTGCCACAGCGACATGAAGGGCGGCGGCGGGCCGCTTGCCGGGGGTCGCGCGCTCAAGACACCGTTCGGCGTCTTCTACAGCTCCAACATCACGCCCGACCCGGAGACCGGCATCGGGCGCTTTAGCGACGCCGACTTCGTGCGCGCGATGCGCGAAGGGCTCGCGCCCGACGGTCACGCGTACTTCCCGGTGTTCCCGTACACGTCGTTCACCGGCATCAGCGACGAGGACGTGCTCGCGCTGAAAGCGTACCTGTTCACGCTGGCGCCGGTGCGACGCGAGAACCGGCCGCACGATGCGTGGCCGCCGTTCTCGTGGCGCATCGCCGCGGCGGCATGGCGCTGGATGTTCTTCGAGCCGGGGCGCTTCGTGCCGGATCCCGCGCAGAGTCCCGAATGGAATCGCGGCGCGTATCTCGTCACGGCGGTCGCGCACTGCGGCGAGTGCCACACGCCGCGCACTTTGCCTGGCGCGCTCGATCGCAGTCGTTGGCTGGCGGGTTCCAAGGACGGCCCCGAAGGCAAGCTGGCGCCGAACCTGACACCGGATGTCGACACCGGCATCGGGCTGTGGACGAAGACCGACATGATCTGGTTGCTCCAGACCGGGCAACTCCCCAACGGCGACGACACCGAGGGCCTGATGGCGGAAGTGATCGAGCACGGCTACGAGCACGTGCCCGAGTCGGACTTGCAGGCGATCGCGCTGTACCTGCACGCGCTCCCGGCCGTGCGCAACGACGCGCTCGCCGAACACGACCACGAGCACGACCACGCCCATGATCCCGACGCCGTGGAGTAGCGCGCCGCTTCGCTCAGCTCGTGCGAGGCGATTCGTGCGCGAGTGTCGCGCGCACCACGAGTGCGCGCGCAGCCGCGACGAGCAGCACGCGCACGCCGCGAGCGGCACGCTCGGCATCGTCGCCTGACGGCACGATGCCGCAGGCCTCGGCGAAGCATCGACCTGCCACGAGCGCCGCGAGCACCGCGGCCTCATCGATATCGATGGGCTCGGTGCGCAGCGCGCCCTTCGCGCGACACACGAGATAGGCGCCGCGCCACGCAACGGGGCGTTCGGGATTCTCGCCGCGCTCGACCGCCGCAACGACCGGCAGCACGTCGTGCGTCGCCGCGACGATTCGCAGCGCGGGTGCAAACACGAAACGCACGGCGTCCCACTGCTCCGGCTCGATCGCCGCAAGCGCTTCGGGTGCGAGCGCGTCCGCCGCATCGACCTCGTTCGCCACCTCGATCTGCGCCTGCTCGAGTGCCACCAACTCGGCGAGCACATCGCGATCGACGCCATACTCGTTCGCGAAGCCGTGCGTCCGGATGAACGCCGCGAGTGCCGCGCCGAGCGAGACGAACCCTTTCTGTCGCGGCGGATGGCGGCGCAGGTAGGCCGCGGCGAGGCCGGTGAAATCACTCGCGCTGACGACATGCGCGAGCGCGGGAAAGTTCACCTCGAGCGCGCGACGCAGACTCGCCGGGTAGGCGTCGCTGTAGACGCGCATGCCGCGGGCAGCGCGCACCGGACGCGCATCGTCGAGTAGTGCCGCGAGTTCTGCGTCACTCGCGTGATCGAAACCGGCGGGCTTGTCGATCATCTGCTCGAAGAAGCGCTGCTGCAGCGCGCGCCAGCTGAGGGCGTCGATCGCGGCTCCGTACGACACAGAGTCGGTTCCGTTGCTGCACGCGATGTCGAGGTTCACGTCCGCGCACGCGCTGCGCTGCCGCTCGCGCGCGCAAGCAACCTCGACTGCCAGCGCGGCGAAGCTCGGCAGCTGGTCGTCGCGCTCGACGATCACGCCGGCGTTCGGGAAGCGCCGCGCCGCGACTTCGTAGAGTTCCCAGACGGCGGCGGGCACGTCGGCGTCGTGCGTGTCGATGCGCACG
>CAYGWM010000072.1:0-17891 GCA_964353555.1 uncultured Spirochaetales bacterium | reverse complement strand
TCGGCGAGTTCGCGCAGTCCGCGCAGGTACGCCGCGTCGAGCGCTTCGCTGCCGGCGACCCCGAGCCCGACGCCGTGCAGCAGAATGGGATGATCGGCGCGCAGCCGATCGAGCATCGCGCGACGCGCCCCGCCGACGCCGATCAGCGTGTCCGAGACGACCTCGAACCAATCGACCGCGCCGGGCGTGTCGATGATCTCGTCGAAGTGCGCCGAGCGAAAGCCGGCGCCGAAACGCGGCGGAGCAATCGGGTCGAGCGGTCCGTGCATCCAGTCATCCGTTGCCGCAGTGAAGGGCGCGCTCGAGAGCGCCCGATCGCGCCTCCACTGCGGCGAGGGTTCGCGCGATCGCGCGCTACTTCTTCTTGAATTCCTCGGCGGCGGCCGCGGTGGTCCAGGCGCCGCCGGCGCCTTCACAGGCGGCCTGGTCCGTGAGCTCGTCGACCTTGGTTCCACCGCACTTGCCGGCGTGACCCTTGACGCTCTTGCCACACTGCGAGCGGTAGCACGCCTTGTCGCCATCCGTGCTGCCCTGCATCTCCTCGGCTGCGAACGTCGCGGTGCCGATCAGGCTCGCCACTGCGCTCGCCGCCAGGATCCCGAGCTTCGAAACCTTCATGCCGAATCTCCTCAGTCGGGAGTCGTCGCGCGGCCGCGAGAAGCACCCCGCTTCCCCGGCCAGCGGTCGCCCGCTCTGGCGACCCCGCGCTCCAGACAACCCGAACGAGCCTAGGATGCTGCGGATCGCGCGAGGTTTCACGCGGAATCGCGCGATCGCCGCCCGGCCGTTCAGACCCGGTGAAAGCAAGCGAGCGTCTCGACGTGTTCCGTGTGCGGAAACAGCGACCACGCCTCGAGCGCGACCAGCCGCAGGTGACCGCCCGCGACGAGCTGAGCAGCGTCGCGACGAAACGAGAGCGCGTCGCAACTGACGTAGATCAGCACCGGCGGCGGGTTGGCGGCGAGCCGGACCGCGAGCGACGCATCGAGCCCGCGGCGCGGCGGGTCGACGATCACCACCTGCGCCCCCTCGCCTGCATCTAGCGCTTCGCCAGCAAAGCCCGCGATCACGGTCGCGCGCCGTTGTTCGCGCTCGGGCCGCGCTGCGATCCCCATCGCGAGTCCGCGCACCGCGTCGGGCGCGCTCTCGATGAACACGACACGCGCCGCGCGGCAGAGCAGGCCGAGCCCGATCGGGCCACAGCCGGCGTAGTACTCCGCCACGCGCGCGCCGTCCGGGACCCATTCGCGAACGCGCGCGACGAGCGCATCGGCGAGCTCCAGGTGGCTCTGCCCAAATGCGCCCGGCGGGAAGAAGACCTGTGCACCCCGCACCGACTCGCGTATCGCATCGGGACCGCGCAGGTGTTGCCACGATGAACCGAGGATCGTGTTGGTGCGTTCCGCGTTGCCGTTCCACCAGAGGCTGTGCAGCTGCGCGCCGAGTCCGTCTCCGAGCGCGCTCGCGAGATCGGCGAGCGAGTCGGGGGTCGCCGCGTTGGCGACCAGCACCACCTGGGCGCTCTGGCTCGTGCGCTCGACCACGACCTGTACCGCGCGCAGCACGCCCGTGTGGGTGCGCTCGGCGTACGGCCGCGTGCCGGTCGCGCGGATCGCTTCGCGCAGCGCGGCGGCGACGACGTTCACCAGCGGGTGGTGGACGCGACAACGCGGGATGTCCACGACATCGTGCGTGCCGGCCTCGAAGATCCCGACCTTCGGCGAGCGCGCGCGACCGCGCACCATCAGCCGTGCGCGGTGGCGATACCCGAACGGCGCGCCTTCGATGACCCGCGGCGGCGCGAGGCCCGCCTCGCGAGCGATCGCGTCGAGCAGCGTCCGTACCGCCGGCGCGATGCCCGGATCGCCGTAGCGCGGACAACCGGGACACGGCGGGCGATGCGGACAAGGCGCGGCCGGCGGCATCGCCAGCGCGTAGCACGCCCGCAGCTGGGGTTCCAAGTTCCGACGGCTGGCTCAGGATTCGGGCGTTCCCTGCCGATGCACCCGGCGTCTCGGTGGCGCGAAGGGAAGCCCATGCTCGAAGCGATCAGCGGTCTCACGATCCTGGGCCTGATGGGCCTTTCCGCTGCAGTCGGCGTTCGCCTGGTGCGCCTCGGGCGCCGCGATGGCGGCGGTCCGGAGCTTTGGCTCGGTCTCTACTTCCTGATCTACGGTTGCTTCGCCACGGCCGCGAGCATCACCGTCTATCTGGGATGGTCGGCGCCGGACGCCGCGTTCTCGGACGGCACGACGCGGCTGCTGAACGCCGCTTTTTTCTGTTTGTCGACGATCGGCATGACGTGTCTGCTGCTCTTCACGCAGCGCACCTTCCACCCGAGTTCGAGCGGAGCGCGCGCTCTCGTCTGCGGAGCCGCTGCGCTGATGGCCGCCGCCGCGATCGGTGTCGGCGTGACGGAGGGATTCGAAGTGCGCGTGCTGAACGGTGTGCCCTACTGGATCCACTTCAGCGCGCGCCTCGTGCCGTTCGTCTGGGTCGCGACCGAATCGTTCCGCTACCGCTCGCTGTTGCAGCGCCGCGCCGCGATCGGCCTCGCCGATCCGCTCGTCGCAAATCGGTTGCTATTGCGGGGCCTCTGGAGTGCGGTGCTCGCGGTGATGGCGTTCGCCGATCCGCTCGCGCGCTTCTGGTACTGGTCGCTCACCGGCACGACGACGCGGTGGATCGCAGCAGCCGGCCGTCCGATCATCGACGTCGTGGTGCCATTCAGCTCGGCCTGCGGCCTCGCCGCGGTGACGCTGCTCTTCCTGACCTTCTTCCCGACGGCGAGCTATCGGCGCTGGGTCGAGCGAAGGCACGCGGTCGCGACCGCAAGCTAGAACCGCCCCGAACGCAATACTCCGTAGGCCAGCAACCAGAAGCCGGAGCCGGCGAGCGTGAGGCCCGCGACGCCGAGCCACGCGGTGATCGGCAGCGGACCGAGCAGAGCGCCCGTGCCACTCGCGATCAGCAGCGACGACGCGAGCGTGGTGGCGCCGACCAGCACCGCGAGCAGGCTGCGATTCGCGCTGCGCGCCTGTTCGCGGACGAGCGCATCGAGCCCTTCGTGGCGCGTCGCGATGCGCAGCTCGCCGCGGCGCAGGTCGCGCGCGATCGCTCGCAAGTCACCCGGCAGCGTGGTGGCGGTCTCGATGATGTCGCTCGCGGCGCGGATCCAGTCGCGCGCGAGGAAGCGCGGATCGGCGAGGCGCCGCAGCCAGGTCTTCAGTACATAGGGACGCACTGCTTCGATCGGATCGAGGGTCGGATCGAGGTCGCGCGCCATGCCGTCGACCGTCGCCAGCGCCTTGCCCATCAACAGCAGTTCGGGCGGCACCCGCACGCGATGGCGCTGCAACACTTCGAAGAGGCTGCCGATCAGCGCCGCGACGTCGACCTGCCCGATCGGCAGCGACGCATAGCGTTCGAGCAGCGCGGCGATGTCGCGGCGCAGCCGCACGCGATCGACGCGATCGTCGATCAGTTCGAGCCGCGCGAACAGGCGCGCGATCTTCTCGGCGTCGCGCAGCAGGATGCCGACCAGCAGTTCCAGCAGCGCGTCGACCAGCTCGGGCTCGAGCACGCCCATCATGCCCATGTCGATCGGCACGATCACTTCGCCGGGCAGCACGAACAGGTTGCCCGGATGCGGATCGGCATGGAAGAAGCCGTGGTCGAAGACCTGGCGCAGGCAGAACTCGACACCGCCGGCGGCGAGCTTTCGGCGGTCGATGCCCGCGGCATCGAGCCCTGCGATGTCCTTGGCCTTGATGCCGCGCACGAACTCCATCGTCAGCACGGCGGGCTTCGAGTGCGTCTCGAAGAGCTGCGGAACGTGGACCTTCGGATCGCCCGCGAAGTTGCGCGCGAAGCGCTGCATGTTGGACGCTTCGTTCGAGAGATCGATCTCGAGCGTGATCGCGCGCGCGAACTCTTCGACGATCTCGGCCGGCGCGTACGCCCGCAGCTCGGGTGCGTTCTCTTCGAGCAGTGACGCCAATCCGCGCAGGATCTCGAGATCGGTGCCGATCACCTGCTCGAGACCGGGTCTTCGCACCTTCACGGCGACTTCCTCGCCGGAGAATAGGCGCGCGCGGTGGACCTGCGCGATCGACGCGGCCGCGATCGGCGCGTCGTCGAACTCGGCAAACAGTTCGGCGATCGGGCGGCCGAGCGCGCTCTCGATCTGGTTGCGCGCCGCGGCGGACCCGAACGGCGGCACCGCGTCTTGTAGCTTGCGCAGCTCGACGATGAGGGTCATCGGAATCAGGTCGGGCCGCGTCGCGAGGATTTGACCGAGCTTCACGAAGGTGGGGCCCAATTCCTCGAAGGCCATCCGAATGCGCTCTTCGGTCGTGTAGCGCACCAGTTCGCGACGCTGGCGGCGGAAGCGCAACAGGCTGAGGCCCAGTTCGAGCGCGTTCTCGATTTCGAGTCGCGCGACCAGGTCGCCGAAGCCGTACTTGACGATCACGCCGAGAATTTCGCGCAGCCGCTGCAGGTTCTTGAAGGTGCGCGGAATCCGGACGAGCGCGCCGAGTTCCACGGCTAGCTCTTCGGGTCGTCGCGCTTCGCGAGCGCGCGTTCGATGCGTTCGAGGCGCGTTTCGATCGCGGCGAGGCGATCGTGCAACGCGCCGTCGCCGGCACCCGGCGCGGCCGCCTTCGCGACGCCGCGCAGCGTGCGGCCGAGCGGCGAGAGCAGGTTCTCGTCGACCCAGCGGCGCTGCGTTTCGGCGGCGACGGCGACGGCCGTCTCGATCTCATCGGCCTCGGCGCGCGACAGGTCGCCGCGCTCGACCAGCACGTCCAGCACGCGACGCGCTTCGCCACGCGCGCCAGCCCCGAGCGACTGGGCGAGTGACTGGCCGCCACCAGCGAGCCGACGAGCGAGCGACTCGAAATCGACCATGCCGGTAACATTCCACACGCGCGCGGGCAGGTCCATTGCGCGCTGGGGAGATGGCATGACGCTCGACGCACTGTTCACGCTCGCGAACGCATCGGTGATGCCTGGCTGGTTGCTGCTCGCGGTGGCGCCCGGCTGGGTGTGGACGCGCCGGATCGTGCACTCGTTGCTCTATCCAGCCGTACTGGGGAGCCTCTACTCGGTGTGCGCGGTGACCTCGTTCCTCGGTTCCGCGGCGCCGGAGGGATCGAGTTTCAACAGCCTTGCGGGCGTGGTGGCGCTCTTTGCGGTGCCGCAGCTCGCGTTCATCGGCTGGCTTCACTACCTCGTCTTCGATTTGTTCGTCGGCGCGTGGGAAGCACGCGACGCGCGGCGCCGCGACATCCCGCACGCACTGCTGCTGCCGTGCCTGTTCTTCACGCTGATGCTGGGGCCGCTCGGATTGCTGCTCTACCTCGCTATCCGCTACGCGATGCGGCGGCAGACGGCACTCGTCGAGGACGAGCTCGCCGCGGGCTGAAGGAGACGGCGTCCCGCGTAGCGAGCCGAAGGCGAGCGGCGAGGATCATGAGTTGCTGTTCTTGCGTTCAGAGCGCGCGAGCAGCGCGCTGAGCGCCTCGCCAAGCGCACGCGGCGAATAGGGCTTTGCGAGGAACGCCGTGGGACCGCCTGCGCCCGCGCGACCCGCGGCGTCGTCGGCGTCGAAGCCGCTCTGCAGCAGGATCGGCAGCTCGGGATCGAGTTCGCGCAGCGCGCGCGCGGTCTCGACGCCGCCACCCGGCATCCGCACGTCGAGCAGCGCGGCGGCGAAGGGCACTTCGGCTTCGCGCACGCACTCGACTGCCGCGACTCCGTCGCCCGCCTCGACGACGCCGTAGCCCTGCCGTTCCAGGATGCGTCGCGCTACGCGCCGTACCGACTCCTCGTCATCCGCGATCAGCACGCGGCCGCTTCCGCGCTGCACCGGCGAGTCCGGATCGCAGCGCCGCTCCGGGACCCGCGACGACGCCGGTAGATAAACGCGGAAGGACGTGCCTTCGCCGGGTTCCGATTCGAGCGCGATGCCACCGCCGTGCGCGCGCACCACGCCGAGCGCGACGGGCAGACCGAGGCCGTGGCCGCTTTCCTTGCTGGTGAAGAACGGATCGAACAAGCGCTCGCGCGTTTCGACGTCCATACCACAACCGTCGTCGGTGATGTCGAGGCGCACGTAGACGCCGGGCTCTAGGCCAGCGCCGGTGACGAGGCGCGCCAAGTCGGGTCGATCGAGGCGGGCGAGGCTGGTACGCACGGTGATTTGACCACCCGCCGCGCCGACCGCATCGGCGGCGTTGCGGAGCAGATTCATCACCACCTGCTGGAGTTGACCCGGATCGACTTCGACGGCCGGTAGCGAATCCGCCAGTTCGAAACGCAGTACGACTTCCGGCGGCAACACACGCCGCAGCAACTCCGCGACCTCGCGGGTCTGTTCCGACAGATCGACCGGGACGCGGTCGGCCGGTGCGCGCCCGGCGTAGGAGAGCAGCTGGCGCGTCAGCAGCGCGCCGCGCTCCGCAGCGGCCTTGATCTCGCTCACCGCCGGGCGCTCCGGATGCTCGGCCTCGAGCGTTTCGAGGATCAGGTACGCGTTGCCGAGGATGGCGCCGAGCAGATTGTTGAAGTCGTGCGCGATGCCGCCCGCGAGCAGACCCAGACTTTCGAGTTTGCGCGCCTCGAAGAGCTGATGGCGGAAGCGTTCGCGCTCGGCTTCGGCGCGCTTGCGCGCCGTCACGTTGCGCAGCACGCTGAGACTCGTCGCGCTGCCGTCCGGCATCGCGAGAACGACCGCATCCAGCAGCACGTCGAAGCTCGATCCGTCGCGACACGCGAGACGCATCGCGACGTCGCGGATCGCGCCCTCGCGCCAGAAGCGCGGCAGCGTCTCGCGCACCATCGCCTCGGCGGACTCGGGCGTCAGCACGGCGGTCACCGGGCGACCCACGACGCCGTCGCGCGCGTAGCCGGTTTCCTCGAGCCACTTGTCGTTCACTGCAACGATGCGCGCCTCGCGATCCATTGACTGCATCATCACGGGCGCGTGCTCGAAGATCTGACGGAAGCGCGCCTCGCCGGCGCGCAGCGCGTCCTCCGCCTGGCTGCGTTCGGAGAGCTCGTGGGTCAAATCATCGAGACTCGCGCACAGCCGTAGCAGCGTGCGCAGCCGTACTTCGTGCAGCAGTGCAGCGATCACCATCGCGAACGCGATCGCCACGCCGAAGTGTGACCACGCCGGATCGGTCGGTGCGCTCCATGCGGCGGCGGCAAAGACCAGCAGTGCGCCCGCGAGGTGCGCCGCCAGCCAGCGTCGCGAGAGCACTACGCAGCCCGACGCGAAGACGATCAGCATCAGCGTCGTCGTGTGGCGCGGGTCGGACAGCTCGGCGAAGAACACGCCCGTGTTGAGGTAGCCGAGCAGCGCCATCGTCGCGGCGATCGGATGCGCCAGGTACGGCGGCGGTTGGAATCGCTGCAGCACCAACCAGAGCGAGCCGAGCGCGAGCGCGGTCGCGAGGGAACTCACCACGATCGCGAGCCGCGCCTCGGGTGGGACCAGCAGCGGCTGGGTGATCGCGAGCAGCGCCGTCACCAACGCGGCGGCAAGGGCGGTCGGCGCGAGCGAGTCGCGCACCACCCCGTCGAGCCATTGCCCCCGTTGCTCGTCCACCGAAGCCCCATCGACCGTCCGCACCCCCCAACTGAGCCCGTTGCCACGGGGGCCAGACGTTGCGTTGGTTGCGTTGGGGACGTTCGTTGCGTGGGTGGCGTTCAACGCCACCCACGCAACGAACGTCCCCAACGCAACGTCTGGCCCGATGCAACAAGTCAGCGATTTGCGAGGGGGAGGCCGGGGCGGGGCCACTCGAAGGAGACGAGTTTGCCGGTGCCGGAGAGGGTCGCGTAGGCGGTGCGGAGATCGGGACCGCCGAAGCAAAGGTTCGTAGTGAGCGGGTCGGGCAGCGCGACCTTCTCGATCTGCGCGCCGTCCGGCGAGATCGACGTGATGCCCGGTTCGTTGCCGAGCGTTGCGACGCAGACATACCCGCCCGCATCGACGGCGAGCGAGTCGAGCAGTTGGAAACGCGGCAGCCCGGCGAGTAGCGTGCCGCCGCTGGTGCCGAGTCCGAAGGTCGACTTCAGTTCGCCGGGACTCGCGACCTCCCACCACCAGACCCTACCCGTCCAGGTTTCCGCGACGTATACGCGCCGTCCGTCGGGCGACAGGCCGACGCCATTGGGCGAATCGAGCGGGTAGACGACTTCCCGAATCTCGGTGCCGTCCGCCTTCGCCCAGTAGAGGCCGCCGCGATCGCGGTCGCGCTTGCGGGTCTTGCCGTGGTCGGTGAACCAGAAACCACCGGACGTGTCGAAGACGAGATCGTTCGGACCGCGCAGCGCGTTGCCGTTGCAGCTCGTGTACAGCACGGAGACCGCGCCGGTCGCGAGATCGACGCGCTCGATGCGACCGCCGCTGTAGTCGGCGGGCTGCTCGCCCGGCAGCGTGATGCCGCCGACGTCGTGCCACTCGAAGCCGCCGTTGTTGCAGACGTAGAGCGCGCCGTCGGGACCGATCGCCGCGCCGTTCGGTCCGCCCCCCGGCGTCGCGATCGTGCGCTTCGATCCATCGGGCGCCACGCGCGTGACGCGTCCGCCCTTGATCTCGACCAGCACGACGCCGCCGTCCGGCATCCAGACGGGGCCTTCGGGAAATTCGAGCCCCTCGGTGATCACGTTCAGCGCGACTTCGCGGGTCTGCATCGGCTCCTCCTGTCGATCGCGCGGCATTCTAGTACCGTCGCGGTGATGCCGCGTCCGCCTCGTTTCACACCCGCCGTCGCCGCGATGCCCGGCGCCGTGTACTCGCCGCTCGGCGATCGCATCGCGCAGCGCAAAGGCCCCGTCTACGCGCTGCACGTGGGCGACACCTGGCGCGAGCCGTTCCTCGGCGGCCGCATGCAGGATCTCGCGCAGGCCGCGCATCCGGGCATCAACCGCTACACGGCCACCCAGGGCATCGCGCCGCTCGTCGACGCGATCGTCGAGAAAGTGCGCGCGCGCAACCGGATCGACTGCGAAAGCGACCAGGTGCTCGTCACCGGCGGCGCGACGGCGGGACTCGCGAACGTGGTGGGCTCGATTGCGGCGCCGGGCGACCAGGTGCTGATCCTCGCGCCGTTCTGGCCGCTGATTCGCGGCATCGTGCAGAGCGTCGGCGCGACGCCCGTGGAGGTGCCGTTCTTCGATCGCGTCGCGTCACTGGAAGCGGCGCTCGAAGCCGTCGAGGCGCAGCGCAGCGAACGCAGCGTCGCGCTCTACGTCTCGACGCCGTCGAACCCGACGGGTCGCGTGCTGCCGGAAGCCTGGCTCGCCGCGCTGGCCGAATGGGCGCGACGCCACGACCTGTGGCTGCTCGCCGACGAGGTGTACGAGGACGTGCTGTTTCGCGGCGAGCACGTGTCGATCGCGCGCTTTGCGCCGGAGCGCACGATCACGTCGTTCTCGTTCTCGAAGTCGTACGGCATGGCGGGCTATCGCGTGGGTTACGTCGTCGGGCCGCGCGACCTCGTGGCCTGCGCGCACAAGCTGCACACGCATTCGACCTACTGCGCCGCGGCGCCCGCGCAGTTCGCCGCGCTCGCCGCGCTGCGCGACGGCGATGCGTGGCTCGCCGAGACGCGCGAGCACTATCGCCGCGCCGGCGCCGACGCCGCGCAGGTACTCGGACTGCCCGCGCCGGAAGGCTCCACGTTCCTGTTTCTCGACGTGCGCGAACGTCTCGGCGCGCGCGGCATGCTCGGCTTTCTCGAAGATGTGTTCGAGGACGGCGTCGTGCTTTCGCCCGGCGCGTCGAGCGGGCGCGACTACGAGGGCTTCGTGCGACTCTGCTACACCGCCGCGCCGCCCGCCGAGGTCGCGATCGCCGTGCGACTGCTCGCGAAGCGGCTGGCCGCGCAGCCCTCCGGCATCATCTGGCCGCACGAGGGCACGCGTTGAGCACCGCTCGCGTCGCAGAGTTGCTGACGCGCGAAGCGCCCGGCGGTCGCGTCCTCGTGCAAGGCTGGCTGCGCACCGCGCGACACGGCAAGGACGTCTCGTTCCTCGAAGTCTCTGACGGATCGTGCATGGCCGGCATCCAGGTCGTCGCCGAGCCCTCGCTCGCGAACTATGCGGCCGACGTCGTCGCGTTGCGCACCGGCTGCGCGATCGAAGCCGAAGGCGAGCTCGTCGCGTCGCCGGCTGCCGGCCAGCGCTTCGAGATCCGCGCCGACCGCGTCACCGTCGTCGGTCCGGTCGGCGACGACTACCCGCTGCAGAAGAAGCGCCACTCGTTCGAGTTCCTGCGCACGCTCGGCCATCTGCGGATGCGCACCAACACGCTCGGCGCGGTGATGCGGGTACGCCATGCAGCGTCGCGCGCGATCCGCCGCTTCTTCGACGAGCGCGGCTTTCTCGAACTACACACGCCGATCCTGTCGACGTCCGACTGCGAAGGCGCCGGTTCGATGTTCCGCGCGACGCATTTCGATCCGGCCTCGGCGCCGCGCACGCCCGAAGGCACGACGGACTGGAGTCGCGACTTCTTCGGCCGCCAGGCCTTTTTGACGGTGTCGGGCCAGCTCGAGGCCGAGATCGGCGCGCTGGCGCTGTCGCGCGTCTATAGCTTCGGCCCAACCTTTCGCGCCGAGAACTCGAACACCAGTCGCCACCTCGCCGAGTTCTGGATGATCGAGCCGGAGGTCGCGTTCCTCGATCTCGACGGCGACGCGGCGCTCGCCGAGGAGTTCCTGCGCGCGGTGCTGCGCGAGCTGCTCGACCGCTGCGGCGACGATCTGCGCTTCTTCGACGAGCGCGTCGAGGCGGGCGTCGTCGCCGCGCTCGAACACGTCGTCGCGACGCCCTTCGAGCGGATGACCTACACCGACGCCGTCACGCGACTCGAGCGCAGCGCTCGCGCCTTCGAGTTTCCGGTCGGATGGGGCCTCGACTTGCAGAGCGAGCACGAGCGCTGGCTCACCGAGGAACACGTGAAGCGCCCGGTGATCGTCACGAACTACCCGCGCGAGGTGAAGGCGTTCTACATGCACCTCGACGAAGACGAGCGCACCGTTCGCGCGATGGACGTACTGGTGCCGCGCGTCGGCGAGATCATCGGCGGCTCGCAGCGCGAGCACCGGCGCGACATCCTCGAACGCCGGATGCGCGAAAGCAGCCTCGATCCCGCAGAGTACTGGTGGTACCTCGATCTGCGCCGCCACGGCTCGGTCCCGCACGCCGGCTTCGGACTCGGCCTCGAGCGCTTGCTGCTCTTCGCGACCGGCATGGCCAACATCCGCGACGTGATCCCGTTCCCCCGCACACCCGGCTCCGCAGACTTCTGAGGGCGGTGCCGGGCGTCAGGTTATTTTTCTGTCAGGTTATTACGTGCAAAGCTCTGGTACGCGAACACCGCGAGTGCGCGCGGACCGTGGGCGCCGTGCACGAGCGTCTGCTCGATGTCGGCCGTCTTCGACGGGCCGCTGACGAAGGTGAGCTGCGACTGCCACGCAGACTCCGGTAACGCGCGCATCGCGCTGTGCAGATCGCCGACGAGGTCGGCGGCGTCGAGTAGCAGGATCACGCGTTCCGCCAGGAACAGCAGCGAGCGATGCGGCGCGCCGGCACTCGTCACCGCGACCGCGCCGTTCTCGGCGACGCCGACACTGCCCTTTGCAATCGCGACGGCGACGTCCGCGAATGAATGCGGCGCAGCATCCGTGCCCGCAATCTCGATCGACGCGATGCCGAGCAGCGCCGCCGCGCTCGGCTCCGCGACGATGCGACCGCCCGCGGCCCAGCCGTGCGCATGCGCGAGCACGGCCTCCGCGAGCGACGCGCGCGGGAAAGGCCCGTGCGCTTCGCCGCCCACCGAGACGAGCGTTGCCGCGAAGCTCGCGAAGTCGGCGGCCAGCGGCGGCGCCGGGTGCGGGCCCGGATGCGCGACTCCGGTTCGCGTCGCGCGGCGCACCGCGGCGAGCACCACGTCGCGACCGCTCACCTTCGCGATCCTCGCGTACGGCGCCAGCGTTCGGCGAAGCTTGCACCCGGGTGCTCGGGTAGCGCGCGCGCGGCCAGCCACGGCGTGGCGGGGTTACCCGGGAACGGCCGCGCGAGCAGCGGCCAGAGGCGTCGCGCCGCACGCGCCGCAACGCGATACAGCCGCGGGCGCTCCATCACCCAAGCCCCGAGCTGCGCGCCGCGTCGCAGCGATGCTGGCAGCGCCGGCGCTTCACGGCGCCACGCGAGCAGTTGCTCGTGCAGGTCGATGCGCACCGGGCAGACCGCCGTGCAACTCCCACACAGCGAGGACGCGTAGGGCAGCGTCTTCGCAGCCGGCGTCGCGACGAGCGCGGGCGCGAGCACCGCGCCGATCGGTCCCGCGACCGGAACGCCATACGCGTGGCCACCCGCGCGGCGGTAGACCGGGCAGGTGTTGAGGCACGCGCCGCAGCGAATGCAGCGCAGCGCACGCCGGTGGCTCTCGCTGGCCAGCAGCGCGCTGCGGCCGTTGTCCACGAGCACGACGTGCAGCTCGCCGCCCGCTCGCGGTGCGGACAGGAAGCTCGTGTAGACGGAGAGCGGCTGCCCGGTGGCGCTGCGCGCGAGCAGCCGCAGAAACACCGCGACGTCGTCTAGATTCGGCACCAGCTTCTCGATGCCGAGACAGGCGATGTGCAGCGGTGGCAGGCTCATACCCAGATCAGCGTTTCCTTCGTTCGTCACGACGACCAGCGAGCCCGTTTCCGCAACCGCGAAGTTTGCGCCGGTAATGCCCGCTTCGGCGGCGAGGAAGCGCGCGCGGAGATCGACGCGCGCGTGCGCCATCAACCGTTCAGGGTCTTCCTCGCCAGCCGGGGAACCCATGTGGCGATGGAAGAGCGCACCCACCTCCGCGCGCGTGCGGTGGATCGCCGGGACGATGATGTGCGACGGCGGCTCGCCTTCGAGCTGCACGATGCGCTCGCCGAGATCGGTGTCCACGACGTCGATGCCGCGCGCTTCGAGCCACGGGTTGAGTCCGCACTCCTCCGTCAACATCGACTTGCTCTTCACCACGCGCTTTACACCGCGCTCGCGCAGCAGCGTCTCGACGATTTCGCAGAGAGAGCGCGCGTCCGGCGCCCAGTGGACGACGACGCCATGGGCGCGCGCCTTCTCCTCGAAGCGCGCGAGGTAATGATCCAGCTGATCGAGCGTGTGGTCTTTGATCGCGGCGGCGCGCGTGCGGAGTGCTTCGAAATCGGGAACCTGTGCGACAGCCGCGTCGCGCTTCGCGCGGAGCATCCAGACCGCGGCGTCGTGGCGTGCGACGCTGGCGGCGTCCGGCAGCGTGCGGCGCGCGCGCGCGTCGAGGTCGAAGCATTCCCAGGTGCCGGGCACCTTCATCGGGCGAGCCATGCCGCATAGGCGAAGGCGAGGAAGCGGTCGACGCCGCGCACGATGTTGCGCGTGCGCAGCGAGTGGAACACTTCGAACGCGTGCTGGGCGTGGGCCAGCTCCGCGTAGCAGACTGGCGCCTGTGAAGCGGCGCGCAGCAACGCGGCGAAGTGCTGCGCGTCCCGCACCGGCACCAGGCTGTCGAGCGCGCCATGGATCACGAAGAAGGGCGGCGCATCGGCGCGCACGCGGCTCATCGGCGACGCGCGCTCGAAGGCGCCCGGATCGTCCGCGAACTTCTTCTTGATCACGATGCGCTCAGCGAAACGCTGGAAGCTGAGATTCGGATCGAGGCGCTGGCGATCCGTGAAGTCATAGACACCGTAGAATGGAACAGCGGCCTGCACGCGGGTATCGACGGCTTCGAAGCCGGGCTGGTACTCGGGATCGTTCGCGGTGAGCGCGGTGAGCGCGGCGAGATGTCCGCCGGCCGAGCCGCCGGTCACGGCCAGGAAGCTCGCGTCGCCTCCATACTCTTTTGTGTGTTCACGGATCCAGCGGATCGCGAGCTTCACGTCGATCAGGTGTTCGGGAAACGTCGCTTTCGGCGACAGCCGGTAGTTCGCCGCGACGCACACCCAGCCACGCGCGGCGAGATGATGTAAGAGCGGCAGCGCTTGCTGGCGCTTGTGACCGATCGTCCAGCCACCGCCGTGGATCTGCAGCAACACCGGCGCGCCGCTCACGACTTCGTGGGGCGCGTAGACGTCGAGTAGGTGGCGCTTGCCCGCGCCTTCCGCATAGCGAAGGTCGCGGAAGACGCGCACATCGGGGTGGCCGAAGCGGAATGGATTCATGATGCGCCCGCTCGGTTCGAATGCGTCGCGCAGCTTCGCCGCGCTCGGCTCCGCCGCTTCGCGATAGCCGGCGCCGAGGCCGTGCAGCAGTGCGTCTTCGATCTCGTGCTCGGATCTTCGCGCCACCGGCACCATCGCGAGCAGCGCGGCCCACGAAGCGAAGGTGATGCCGAGTCCCAGCCAGCCGGGCCACGCGGCGAGCGCACCGGCCCAGACAAAGAACAGCGTCGCGGCCAGCTGCCAGGCGAAGTGGTGCGCGACCAACTCGCCGGTGAGCCAACCCGCGAAAAAACTGGGAGCCGCGAGCAGGCTGTTCGCGGGTCGTGGCAGGTAAGCGTTGAACGTGAACAGCGCGCCCACGATCGTCACGAGCAGGAAGAGCCAGGGCCAGGACATGGCTGCAGCCTAGCTTTGCAGAAGGCGCGTCGCGCGCGGGCGAAGGAATCAGGCCTTGCGGCGCGGCAGCGCGGCGAGCGCCTTGTCCGCGCCCGCGACGATCAGCGCGTCCGAGTCCTTCAGAACCGCGTCGGGATCGGGTGGGACGTGCACGGCCTCGGTGAGCGCGCAGCGCACGGCGATCACCTGGATGCCGAGCTGCGCGCGCGGCGCCACCGTGCGCAGCGAGTGCCCCACCCACGCAGCCGGGATCGCGATCTCCTGGATCGAGTGGCCTTCGCCTAGCGGCAGATAGTCGAGCACCTCCGAGGTCCCCATCCGGTGCGCAAGCCGCACGCCGGCCTCCTTCTCGGGAATGATCACTTCGGTGACGCCGAGCGCGTTGAGCGCGCGCCCCTCGGTGTCGCTCGCCGCCTTCACGTAGAGGTTGCGCACGCCGAGGTCGCGCAGCGCGACGGTTGCGAGAATGCTGGCCGCGAGGTTGTGGCCCATGCTGATCACCGCGGCGTCCACATCGGCGACGCCGGCGCCGCGCAGTACCACCGGATCGGTGGCGTCGCCCTGCACCGCGCGACTCACGAACTCGGCATGGCGATCTATGAGGCCGCCGTCCGCCTCGATCGCGATCACCTGATGGCCGAGTTCTTCGAGTGTGCGCGCCACCCACGATCCGAACTTCCCGAGGCCGATTACCGCGTAGCGACTCATGCCACTTCCTTCCGTCTGCCTTCCGTCTGATCTCGTCAGCCGACCAGCACGTCCTCGCGGCCGAGACGATAGGGTTGCTTGCGGCGACTGCGCCGCGCCATCGCCTCGAGCGCGGCGAGCGGCCCCACACGACCGAGGAACATCAGCAGCACGATCAGCAGGCGGCCAGGCGGCGACAGGTCGGCCGTCTTGTTCATCGAGAGCCCGACGGTGCCGAGCGCGCTTTGCGCTTCGAAGACCAGGTGCACGAAGCTCTCCCGGTCCGCCACGATGTTCTCGCCGGGGATCTCGGTGAAGAGCAGCGCGAACACGAACGCGAACAGCAGCAGGATTGCGCCGACCGCGAGGCCGACCGCGCGCTGCACGGTCGCATCGGGCACCGAGCGGTTTGCGAACGACACGACGTCGCGACCCCGCAGCCGCGCGACGAAGAGCAGCGCGAGCAGCGCCGCGGTGGTGGTCTTGACGCCGCCCGCCGTCGAGCCCGGCGAGCCGCCGATCCACATCAGCGCCAGCGTCAGTACCAGCGACGGGTTCGAGATCTGCTCGTAGTCGACCGCGTTGAAGCCCGCGGTACGCGGCGTCACCGCCATGAACGCCGCGTTCGCGACGCTCGCGACGAGTCCGTGACCCGCGAGCGTGTGGTTCCATTCGAAGAACAGGTAGAGCGGCGTCGCGCCGACGATCAGCACCGCCGTGGTGATCAGCACCAGCCGCGTGTGCAGCGTCACGCGACGGCGCGTGCCGCGCGGCCGCGCTTGCAGATCCTCGAAGACCAGAAAGCCGAGACCGCCCGCGATGATCAGCAGCGCGATCACGGCGAGCACCGGCAGATCGCCCACCGAGCCGGCGAGGTTGTCACGGAAGGTCGAGAAGCCGGCGTTGCAGAACGCGGAGATCGCGTGGAAGACGGCGGGCCAGACGGCGCCCGCGTTGCCGAGCGTGTCGCGCCAGCAGAACCACAGCAGCGCGGCACCGACCGCTTCGATCGCCAGCGTCGCGCGCACCACCGAACGAACCAGCGCGCGCGGGCCGCCTTCCGGCATCAGCGCGGTCGGGCCAGCCGCGACCTCTTCGGCTTCGAGCGACATGCGACGCCCGAGCGCGGCGGCCGCCAGCGCGGCGAGCGTCACGATGCCGATGCCGCCGAGCTGAATCAGCGCGAGTAGCCAGAGCTGGCCGAGAAAGGTCATCCGGCTCGACACATCGAGCACCGAGAGCCCCGTCACGCACACTGCGCTGGTCGCCATGAACAACGCGTCCACGAAGCTCGCGCGCTCGCCGATCCAGAGACCGGGCAACACCAGAAACCCAGCCGTGCCGGCGGCGATCAGTGCCGCGAACGACCCGACGAGCAATCGCGGCGCCGAGAGATCGAAACGCCCGCGACCCGCGTCGCGTGCGATTGCTCCGGGGCGCCTGCTCCCTGCCACGGAGCCACTCTAGCGGCTAGACGTCCTTCGGCTGGAGCGACTCGAAGCGTTCCGCCGCGTCCAGGTAGCCTTCGACCAGCTGCAGGACCACGTCGCGCACGGATCGCTCTTCGTTCATCAGGCCGACTACCTGCCCGACCGGATTGAACGCGACGGACTGCGCCTTGGCCGCGTACTGATTGGTGCGCGACACCGCGTCGGCGGTGACCATGAACTGCAGCGGCATGCCGAGCGGCTTCGGATTCTCGGGCTTCTCCCACGCCTCGGTCCACTCGTTGCGGAGCATCCGGCACGGTTTGCCGGTCCACGCGCGCGAGCGTACCGTATCGTGGCTCGTGGCCTTCAGCAGCGACTGCTTCGCGGCGGGCGCCGACTCGGCCTCTTCGACCGTCAGCCAGATCGAACCGGTCCAGACGCCCTGCGCGCCCATCATCATCGCGGCTGCCATCTGGCGACCGTCGCCGATGCCGCCCGCCGCGAGCATCGGCAACGGAGCCACCGCATCGACCACCTGGGGCCACAGCACGATGCTGCCGACGTCGCCGGTGTGACCGCCGCCTTCGCCGCCCTGCGCGATCACGAAGTCTACGCCCGCGGCCTTGTGCGCGAGCGCGTGCTTCACGCTGCCGCAAAGCGCTCCAACGAGGCGACCGGAAGCCTGGATCTCCTTGATCACGTCGGCCGGCGGCGTGCCGAGCGCGTTCGCGACGAGCTTCACCTTCGGGTGCTTCAGCATCACCTCGATCTGCGGGCCGGCGGTCGCGGCCGTCCAGCCGAGCAGCTCGCGCGCGTGCGTGCCTTCGGGCAATTCGGGAACGCCGTGCTCGGCGAGCAGTCGCTTCGCGAACGCGCGGTGCTCCGCCGGAATCATCTCGCGCAGCTTCGCCTCGAGCGCCGCGGGATCGTCCATCCCCTTCCCCTCGTACTTGCCGGGGATCACGATGTCGACACCGTACGGTTTGTTGCCCACGTGCTCGTCGATCCACGTGAGCTCGATCTCGAGCTGCTCCGCGCTGAAACCGACCGCGCCGAGCACGCCGAGTCCGCCGGCATTCGACACCGCGGCGACCACGTCGCGGCAGTGCGTGAAAGCAAAGATGGGGAACTCGATGCCGAGTCGTTCGCAGAGGGGCGT
>CAYGWM010000071.1:19344-21233 GCA_964353555.1 uncultured Spirochaetales bacterium | reverse complement strand
GCGAGCGCGCGGTCCGGGCTTGCGCCGCCGCTCGCAACGCGAGCCTCGAGCGCTGCGCGGGGTCGGTCCGGAAGCTCGGCGTGGCAACGCTCGACCGCCTGTCGCAACAGCGGGTCGGGCTCGACCGGCTCGATCGAAGGGATATTCGCGTCGTCCGAGTCGTCGAAGTCTCGGACTCCGGTCCGATCCCGCCGTACCGCGTCGATTGCAAGGTTGTGCGCAATTCTCATGGCGAGCCGTAGCAAGCCGTTCGGCTTGCCGTCCGGCTGATGGCGCGCGGCGACCTGCCATACGCGGAGCAGTGATTCCTGCAGGATGGATTCGACGTCGATGTGTGTGGCGAAGCTGGCGAGGCTCCGCCGCAGAGCCGGCTCCGCGCGTGCGAGCCACCACGCGAACGCATCGGCGTCACCGAGCGCGAGCGCAGCGGCGATCTCGTCGAGATCCAGCGCCAACCCGTTCAGCCCTCCAGCTCGATATCGAGGCGCTGCCCGGCCGTCTCGATCGTCAGCCGGGTGGGCCGCTTCGGAAGTGCCGCATCGAGGTGCAACACCAGACGGATCACGAGATGCGCATCGATCACTCCGGGCGCGGTGCTCCGCGCGAGGTCCACGGCCGGCTCGATCGAAGACCGCCAGGAAAGGAATCCGAAGCGCAGCCGCGCTCGCGGCGCGGGATCCCAGTGCATGGGTTGGTCGCCCAGCTGGATCTCGATCACGATCTCGGAGTCCCCGCTCGAGACGACTCGCCCGTGGAGAGTCGTCAGCGCGCCGCGGGAGATCTGGGGGCTCTCGTCGTGGGAGACCTCCGCGTAACGGCTCCGCGCTCGACGGGCCATCCTGAAGTCGAGCGACCTACCTTCGCCGGAACTCATCGGCGCGTGGAGCATGCTGGCGCGCTGGCGCCGCAGTCCGAAACCGTCGAGCGACATCCCATGCGGAAGCGCTTGCGCGATCCGCACGCGCCGCGTGGCGTGGCGCGGATCGACGGTCGGCTCCTCCGACACCGCGACCCACGACGTGAGCCGCGTCGCGATCGCGAACGCGATGCCGAGCTGCTCGATCTCGGCATCGAGCTTCTCCCCGGCCACCGCTCGCATCTCCAGATCTTCGACACACTCGCGCGCGAAGAGCGATGCGAGCGCAGACCTTCCCGTTCGCGGCGCTGCGGCGGGTACGGAGATCCGCCGCTCGAAGCCGTGCCCGTGGATCTCGATCTCTCCTCCAGCGGGGTCGAGCTCGAGCGAGACGAGAACGGGCGCGCCGGCGGCGAGGTCAAGAAGGCGTGCCGGCGCGCAGCGCCGCACCGCGCTGCCGCGGATCGCGATCTCGGTGACGAGCGGTGCAGAGAGGTGGGAGACAAGACGCTGTGCAGCGGCCGCACCGTCTTCGTCGAGACCCACGACGATCTCGACGCCGCGCCCGGCCCGCGCCGCCGCGGCCGTCAGCGAGCGATTCACCGCAGAGCCGACGCCCACCGTGTGCAGCCGCGACGCGTCGGGCAGCGTGCGCAGCACGTGCGCCACCACTTCGCTCTCGAAGCCGATGAGGCCGTCGGTCACGAGGACGACCTGCCGCTGCGCGCCCGTCCGAAGCGGAGCCAGCGCGGCAGCGACGGCGCGATCCATCTCGGTGCCGCCGCTCGCCTGCAGCTTGCGAAGCCACGCGAGCGCGGCGCTTCGCAGCGGCTCGCTCGCTTGCTCGGCGCGCGCGCGGAAACGGAGGGGCTCGCTCGAGAAGGCGATCAGCTCGAGCGTGTCGCGCGCATCGAGTGAGCGCACGAGCGCCTCGACGATGCAGCGCGCCTGCTCGAGCGGCGCGCCCGTCATCGATCCACTCGCATCGATCAGCACGATCAGGTCGCGCGCTACGGTGTCGCCGTTCGCTTCG
>CAYGWM010000071.1:16841-19244 GCA_964353555.1 uncultured Spirochaetales bacterium | reverse complement strand
CGGGGCGCGACGACCGTCGGGAAGCGCCACTCCCACGACCCTTCCGCGAGCCAGCGCAGCTTCTGGTCGACGGTGATCTCGGCGATGATCTCCGCGCGTGGCGGCACGTTGCCGATCTGCTGCATGAAGAGGCTCGAACGATCCTGCTCGAGGAGCGCGGCGGTCCGTCCCTCGAGGATTGCGTCCTCGAAGCGACGGCGTGCACTCTCGCTGCGGTCGATCTCGCCGACGATGCGTCGCTCGCCGACGCGGAACGCGAAGCCCGCGACGGCGCCGTCTGCCGGCAGGGGGAGCTGGTAGACGAGCGCGAGCGGTTCGTCGTAGGGGCTCACGAAGCGCTGCTCGAGCACCGCGCGCGAGAGACCGCCGGCGGCGTCTACCCGCATTGTGACGCCCTGCAGCATCAGCTCGCGGCCGTCACTCGAAACGAGCCGCCCGCCGCAGCTCGCGCTCGTCTCTTCTCTGCCCATCGCGGTCGGGATCATTGCCGGCATGATTCGTCTCCTGGTGCGGGCCTGTCGAGCCCTCGACCAGGAAACGAACGACACGCGGGATTGGTGACAGAGGGGTCCGGCGGCGCGCAACCCGGCGGCGGCCCCACTCCACCGCGAAGCGCGCTGGCACCGCCTCTCGGTAGAATACGCGCAGCTCGGATACCCGCACCGAGACTTGCTTCATCCCCGTGAGTCCAGGCGCTCTCCGGGACTGACAGCTATGCTGTCACGCTCTGGAGGTTCCGATGGCCAACGACGCCCGCATGACCGTGCGCCTCGATCTCGCTACGCGGCGCAAGGTCGAACGCCTCGCCGCTCGCGAAGGGATCTCGCTGAACGAGGCGTTGAACCGGCTCCTCCAACGCGCTGCGGACGAGGATGAGCGCCCCGCGCGGCGCTCGCGCTACCGACTCGAGCCGCGCAAGGTGGGATTCGGCTTCGATATCGCCCGGGCGCGAAGCCTCGCGGGTGAGATGAGCGACGAGCAGACGCTTCGCAAGCTGAAGAGCCGTCGGTGAAGATCGCCGACGTCCAGATCCTCTTCTACGCCATCGACCCGACCTCCGACCTGCACGAGCCCGCGGCCCGCTGGCTCGAGGACGCGATCAACGACCGCGAGCCGCTCGGCCTCACTTGGCCCACGATTCATCAATTCCTGCGACTCGGGACCAATCCCGCATTCGCGGGCTGCATGACCGATGACGAGGCGATGGCGTGGGCGCAGGACTGGATCGAGGCAGGTGTCGAGGTCATCGGTGATGCCGATCTGCGCTGGGACCTTTTCGCAGAACTCGTCCGATCATCACATCGCTCGCTGCGCAACGCGATCGACGATGCGTACCTCGCCGCAGTGGCCATCTCGCGCGGCGCCACGCTGGCATCGTTCGACCAGGACTTCGAATCCTTCGTCCGTCACGGGCTGCGATGGGAGACGCCTGGCAGCTGATCCAGCGAGGCTGCTGCGGAGCAGCGCATTCGCTGCCGTTCGCTCGCGTGGGCCCGCGAGTGCTTACACGGTGCTTCCGCTCTCCTCGACCCATGAGCGTGCGGCGCGCGAGCGGCGCCAGCGCCGGATCGCGAGCGCGACCAGCAGCATTCCGATCACGACAACGAGCGGGATCACGAACGCGAGCAGCACGCCCACGCTCGCGAGCACGTCCTCGATCACCGAGAGCACGGGATTGCCCGCACCCAGCGTGAGGGCCGAGCTGCCCAGCCGCGTGGTCGCGGCGAGCAGATGCACGCCGCCCGCGATCGGCGCGCCGGTGATGATGCCGACCGCGAGCGCCGCCGCGGGCGACAGATCCGACAGCGAACTCACCGCGACCATCGCGCCCGCGGCCGGCGCGAGGAAGGTCTGCGCCGCGTCGAGCAGGTGGTCGAGCGCCGGCACCTTGTCCGCCACGATCTCGACCACGCTCGCCATGCCGAACGTGACGAGCGACGCGTCCCCCGATAGCCACTGCATGCTCGATGCGAGGGGCCAGTCGAAGAAGCGCGCCGCGGCGCCGGCCGCGAAGAGCGGCAGGAAGACGCGCAGGCCGGCGCAAGCCGCGAGCGCGATCCCGGTGAGGGCGGCGAGGAGCAGAGCCATTGTCACAGCTTACCCACTGCGTCGCGCGCGTCGCGACTGCACGGGTTCAGGTCTTATTGAAGACGCCGAGCGCTCGCAGGATGAAAATCAGCCCGCCCGCGCCGACCAGCGCGACGGCGAACCGCAGGATGCCGCCAGTCGGCGCGATACCCACGAGGCCGGCGGCCCAGAAGCCGAGCAGCGAGCCGACGACTCCGACCCCCACGTTGGCGACGAGGCCCATTTGCGCATTGGTCTTCATGGCGATGCTTGCGAGCCAGCCGACCACACCACCGATGATCAACGTAAGGATCCAACTCATTCGTGTTCTCCGTT
>CAYGWM010000071.1:0-16741 GCA_964353555.1 uncultured Spirochaetales bacterium | reverse complement strand
CCGACCACACCACCGATGATCAACGTAAGGATCCAACTCATTCGTGTTCTCCGTTGTTGTTAGCGTGTTAGCCGATCACTTTTCCGACCCTACCGAGTCTATCGTCGAGCGGGTTGCCGTTGCCGTTCAGATCGAGCATCGAGGCCAGGCCAGGTACGCCGCGCCTCCGGATCGAAGCCGCTCGAGTGCGCTAGCGGGCCGTGACGCGCAGCGCGATGCGGCGGTTCTGGGCGCGACCCGCCTCGGTGTCGTTCGAGGCAACCGGGTACTGCTGGCCGTAGCCCTCGCCCTCGATCCGTTCGCCTCCGATGCCGAGCGCGACCAGCTCGCTGCGCACGCTGTTCGCGCGCGCGCGGGAGAGTTCGACGTTGTGGGCGGCGTCGCCGGTGCTGTCCGTGTAGCCGCCGATCTTCACGCGGACCGACGGGTACGCCTTCAGGATCTCCGCCACGACGGCGATTTGTTCGCGGGACTCGGACTTCAGCGACGCGGAGTCGGTCTCGAACAGCAGCCGGTCGAAGTTGAACCAGGTGTCATCACCGATCGGCAGGCTCGTGTCCGTCAGGTAACCCACGAGCTGGTTCTCGAAGCCGGTCTGCGGAATCGCGATCTGCACACCGTTCGGGAGCGCGTAGCGCAGAACGGCGGCCGCGGGCGGCGGCGCGGCCACGTTGGGCGCCGTCATCGTCACCTTCGCCGGCTCGGGCGGCCGCGCGGCGCGACTCGTAGCGGGGTTCCGCGGCGCGCGGAGTGCCCTGGCCGAACAGCCCAGCGAGCGCGCCCGGGATCGCGCGCGTGATCGAGTCGCGCTGGCCCCCGAGCAGCGACGCGAGCGCGGAGGCGCCGAGGCCCTCCTTGCGCACGCGATCCCCGAGGAGGGCGAGCACGAGCGGGGCGCCGAGTCGAACCAGCGACGACGCCGACGAGTTCTTGATGCCCGCGTAGTTGGCGATGGCGCTCGAGATGCTGTCGGTGCGCCCGCCGAACAGCAACGGCAGCAGGCTCGCGGCGAGGGTCGCGAGCGTCCCCTTGTTCTGCGTGAGCGTGCCCAGCAGGCCGCCGGAATCGCGCAGTACGGAACCGTCGTTCGCGTCGTCGGTGATGAGGGCAAAGAGCTGCTGCAGCGCGCTCGGGTCCTTCGCCTTGTCGGCGACGCCACCGAGCAGCGCGGGCAGCACCGCTCCCATGCCCTTCGATACGGAGCCGGGCGACTCGCCGAGCGTCGACCCGATGCTGTCGATCAGGTCGGGAGTGAGATAGCTGCTCAAGGATTCGAGCAAGCTTGTGGCCATGGGGGGACTCCTGGGTAACGAGCTACGACAGGATTGTCATTGACTCGCACCCGAGGGTTTACTCAGCCCCCCGAAACTTGTCGAGTAAATTCGATGACGGCCTTGCGACCCCCCCCCAGCTAGCGGTGCGGTGCGCGGCGACACCAAGGCGATTGCGGCTGCTAAGCTGGGTTTTTCGCGCAAACCACTACTCAGGAGGAACACCCATGGGACTCTTCGACTTCGTCAAGGACATCGGCCACAAGCTCTTCGGCAAGGACGCGACGCCCGAGGATGCGGCCGCGAAGATCAAGTCACAGATCGAGGTCGCCAGCCTCGGCATCACCGGGCTGCAGGTGGCCCTGAACACGGACTCCGGCCTCTGCTCGCTCTCGGGCAGCTGCCCGTCGGCCGAGGCGATGGAGAAGGCCGTGCTGATCGCGGGCAACGTCCAGGGCGTGGCCGAGATCGACGCCCAGGGTCTCCAGGTGCCCGCGCCGCCGGCGCCCGAGATCGCGCCCAAGATCGAGTACTACATCATCCAGAAGGGCGACTCGCTGTCGAAGATCGCGAAGCACTACTACGGCAACGCAAGTGCGTACCCGCGCATCTTCGAAGCGAATCGCGAGGTGATCAAGGACGCCGACCTGATCTTCCCCGGGCAGAAGATCCGCATTCCGCTCGACTGAGCGCTCTGCTGCGGCGCTGGGTCCGCAAGGACCCGGCGCCGCGTAGCGCATCTGCTTCGACTCACGCATGGGGTCGACGCAGCAGTTCCTCGATCCGCAGCAGCCGCGCGTCCTCGGCTTCGAGGATGCGACGTAGCCACAGCAGCGCGTAGGCCGTATCGAAGTCGGCGCCGAGTGCGTAGAGCATTTCCTCGATGTCGCTCCAGTCCTTCGTGCGGTCGAAGATCACCTTGAAGATCGTCAGATCCTCGGCGGACAGGATCGACAGCGTCACGCCGTCGCCGAAGGGGACGAGACGGGCACGCTCGGCGCAGCGGTCGTGGAGCGGGTCGTACGAGAAGAACAGATCGAGCGGAGTGTGTTCCCAGTACACGCGAACCTGTCCGCGCTCGCGCACCTCGCGCACTTTGGAGGTTCCCGTGGCGGCGACGCCGAGTTCCGCGAGTGTCTCGAGCACGCGTTCGCTGTGCGCGACGGACACGAATATGTTTAGATCGATGTCGTGGGTGCCGCGCGGGGCGGCGTAGTAGCCGAGTGCCAGCGCGCCGCCGAACGCGTGCGGGATGCTCGCGGTGGTCAGCGCGTGTGCGAGCGCTGCCACCTTCTCATCGAGTGCGAGCGGCATCGACGCGACGCTGCTTCCGGCGCGACGAGAAGCGCGGGAACTCGACCTTCGGCTTGCTGCGCACGACGCCGCGCGCGCGCACGATGCGATCCGAGAGACGCAGCAGGTCGCGCACCGCAGCGCCGCGACGCTCGATCGGCGCACCGACCCAGTCGGCGACTTCGGCGAGCCGCTCCGGTACGGGCGCAGCCGCCGCCTGCGCGAGCGCGTCGCGCAGCACCGTGACGAGTACCGGGTCGATCGCGGCGCCGGCGCGCAGCAGCGCGAGCACTTCGCGGGCCGCGCGATCCTCGCGGCGCTCGGTCGTTGCGATGCCGAGGTCTGCTGCCCGCGCGAGAATCGCGGCGCGGTCGAAGCGGCGCGTGGCGCGCGCGGCGGCGCGCTCCAGCACCTCGGGCGTCAGCGGCGCGCGGAATGTCGTCAGTGTGCGCGAGCGGGGCCCGTCGGGCGTCGCGATCGCCTCGCGCAGGTCGAAGCGTTTGCCTGCTCGACGGACGAGGTATGCCACGGTCACTCCTCCCGGTTCGATCGGAACGTAGCATAGTGGCCATTAGACACTATCGCGGAGGGGATCGCGCGACGGGCCGGCGAGCGGCGCGCGGCGGAGCCCCCAAAGCCGCGGCCCGCCGCCCGCGACGCGCGCTTCCCCGACCACCTCGAAGCCACGGGCGCCGTAGAAGGCGAGGTTGGACTCGGTGGCGGTCTCGAGATGCGCCGGCAGCCCGGCCGCGTCGCAGCGCGACAGGATCGGCGCCAGCAGGCTCGACGCGAGTCCGTGGCGCTGCGCTTCGGGGTCGGTCCCGAGAAGCGCCAGGTACCAGTGTGGCTCCTCACTGTGCAGACTCTCGAGCGCCGTTCCGACGCGCGCGCCGCGCGCGATCCGGTGCCCGAGCAGAGCGCTGATGCGCAGCGTGAAACGCAAGCGCGCGAGACCACCGGGGGGACGCGGCTCGGGCGGCGTCCAGATCGCAACCGCTCCCCCCGCGCCCGGCGTCGACACCATTGCGTGGATCGAGAAATGACGGAGCAGGATTCGGAAGAATCGTGGTCCCACGCGAGCCCACTCGCGATCGTCCGGGTGGATGTATCGATAGACGGGATCGCTCGCGAAGGCGCGCGCGAGCACGCCCGCGCGCGACCCGATGTCCTCGTCGCGCAGCGCTCGAACGGCAGCCACAGCATCGCGATTCGGCAGCATCGTCAGCGCGAACGCTAGCCTGCTGCTGTGCAGCCCGCGCCGGCGCCTCGCTAGCGGCCTGCTAAGCGCCTTCGCGTGCGCGCGTCACGTCGCCGCCCCAGATCGGTGGCAGATTGAGAACCTCGCGCGGGAAGCGTTCGACGAGCAGCTCGACCACGTCGCGCACCGACACCACGAAGACCGGGTGTCCCTGCTTGTCCACGACCGGAATGTGGCGGAAGCCACCGACGCTCATCTTGTTGAGCACCCAGGCGACGCTCGCTTCGATGGGCAGGCATTCCGGCTCGCGGGTCATCACCTCCGCGAGCGGCAGCCGGGTCGGGTTCTGGCCGCGATCGATGATGCGGAACAGCACGTCGCGTTCGGTGAAGATGCCGAGCACGCGCGTGTCGGGCGAGCCGTCCTCGGTCACGACCACACAGCCGCGATGCTCCTTCTGCATCGCGCGCATCGCCTCGGCCACGGTGTGGTGCGGCGCGAAGAGCAGCGGGTGGCGGGCGGGCAGCGCGCGCACCGACTGTCGCAACAGCGAGGCGTCGAAGACGCCAGTGGGAGCCGCCTTTCGCTCGGATTCGAAATAGGGGTCGTCGAGGAACTCGTCGTCGGGCCGATCGATTCGCTGACTCATGGCATCCCCTTCGATGGACTGCGCCCAGAATACTCCCGCGGCCCCGCTGCCGAGAAGCCCCTTCATGACGACTCGCCATTTTCCGCGTTCCCGCGGGACTCGACCGGTGCCAAACGCGACGCAAACGCGCGCCGCGGTACCTTGCGCCCCGTTTGGGGGGATCCAGTTGGAATCGTCACTCGCGAACCTGCTCGATCGACAGGCAAGGCGCTGGCAGATCGAGGGCGGCGCTGGCATGCCGCAGCCACGCGGCCCGCTCGTGGCGGTCTCGCGCTGGGCCGGGGCGTACGGCGACGAGGTGGCGTTGCGCGTCGCCGAGTGGCTCGACTATGGGCTCTTCGGCGCCGAGTCGATCGATCGACTCGGCGCGGAACCGGAACTCGGTGCGCGCCTGGCTGAGGGTCTCGATGCTGCGCAGCGCGCTGCGATCGAGGCGCGCGTCGCGAGCGTGATGGCGCGCGCTCCCGCAGCGCCGGCCGGCCTGGTGCGCGTGGTCGCGACACTCGGCGAGCGTGGCATGGCGGTGGTGCTCGGTCGCGGCGCCGCGTCGATTCTGCCGCCGGCGCGCGCGCTGCGCGTGCTCGTCGTGGCGCCCGAGTCCGTGCGCGCCGAACGCACCGCAGAGGCGCAGCAGATTCCGCTCGCGGAGGCCGCCGCCTGCGTCGCGTGTGCGGACGGCGCACGCCGCGCGGCGCTGCGCGAGCGCTTCGGCATCGCCGCCGAAGATCTCACCCACTACGACCTGGTGCTGAATACCGAGGCGCTGTCGATCGAAGCCGCGGCCGCGCTCGCCGTCGATGCGCTGCGCCGCCGCTTTCCGCTGTAGTCGCCGCGCTTCAGCTCGAAGCGGTGGTGCTGGGTTGCAAGCGCCGGAGTTCGTGCCGAAGGAGCACGCGTCGCAACACGGTTTCGGGCGGCCGATACGCAGCCGGCAGCCGCGACAACACCGAGCGCAAGCGCGCATTGCGTCGCAACGCGCTGCGCAGCGCGCGTACGCCGGCATCCTCGTCGCCGAGGCGCGCAAGGATGATGCCGACCCAGAACGAAACCTCGTCGTGTGCCCTGCCGCGGCGCAACGCCTCGGCGGCGAGCGCGCGCGCGTCGTCGATGCGCCCCTCGCCGAGCGCACGCGCCGCGTCGTCGAGCGCGGAGAATGCCTGGTGGATGCGGAGGAGTCGCTGCACTTCGTCGATCGGCTTGCGGTGATTTTCGACGCGCAGATCGACGGCGCGATTGCGCCATGGTTCGCTCTCCGACACCGATCGCACCACGATGAGCGCCGCCGACTCGCGGCCTCGCGCGTCGCCACCGGCTGCCTCGCCGGCTTCGAGAGCCGCGACGAGTCGCGACGGGAATGCGCCCTGTGCGCGCTCGAAGGCGCGCGCCATCGCGTCGCAGACGCGATCCGTAGCGAGCAGGTTGCCCTGCACCGTGAAGCCGTCGCCCACACGGTGTGCTGCGAACGGGATACAGCCTTCGCCGGTGTGTACGGCGACGTCGCCCTGCGCATCGACCACCGCAACCTGCCGGATCGCAGCGGCCGGATCGGCCGCCAGCAGCCGATCGAGGGCCTGCTTCGCGCCCACACCCGCGCGCAGCAGATCGAGCGCCCGGGGTCCGTATCCGATCTCTACGAAGGCCTGGGTTGCGACGGCTCCGATGCCCGCCTCCGCCCATGGCACGTCCGCTCCGACGTTGAAGTGCCGCGACTGCACCGCCACACCGAAGTCGCCGCTCGCGGCGTCGCGCGCGACGATCGAGAAGGTCGAGACGAGTCGCGGTCCGATCATCGGCGGCGACGCTATCCCTGGGGCATGAGGCTGTCATCCAAACGATTGTGAACCTCCTCACAGGCTCGCGCGTAGAAACAGGCGAAACAGCGCCCGCAAGGAGAACCATGTCGACCCGAGCTTGTCCCTATTGCGCCGAGCAGATCCACGCAGAAGCGATCAAGTGCCGCTATTGCGGCAGTCGCGTCACCGGCGGCTTCCGCGATCCCGCCGAGTGGCATCGCGGTCATCCCGACCGCCGCATCGCCGGCGTCTGCGCGGCGATCGCCCATCACATGGCGATTCCCGTGACTGCGGTGCGCGCTGGATTCGTGCTCTTCACGTTGCTGCACGGCTTTGGCGTCGTGATCTACGGTGTGCTGTGGCTCGTGCTGCCGAATCAGCCCGGTGGACGCTCGGGGGTCGATCGCGTGGTGGCGGCCGCGCGCACGCTGCTCGGCAGCGACGGGTCGCGCGACCGCAGTGACGCGAGCGGAGTGCGCCCTGCCGATGACTCGAATCGTCAGGGATCCTCCGGCGAATGGCGTCCGACGAGGAGCTGATGCGAGCCGTAGGGCAGGGCGACGAGCGCGCACTCGCATCGCTCGTGGAACGCTACGCGGCGCGCATCCACGCCTTCTTGACCCGCGTGACCGGCGATCGCGACGATGCGGACGACCTGTTGCAGGACACCTGGATGCGCGTGGCGCGGGGCGCGCGCAGCTTCGACGCCGCGCGCCTGGTGCGGCCGTGGCTCTACGGGATTGCGGCGAATCTCGCGCGCGATCTCCACCGCCGTCGCGCGGTGCGGCTGCGGGCGGTGCAGCAGGGCAACGTCGGAGCGGGCGAGCCGGCCATGACGTTTCGCCCGGTCGAGCGCATCGACATCCGCGAGCGGCTCGCACGGCTGCCCGAGCGACTGCGCGAGGTGTTGGTGCTGCGCTACTTCGACGGCCTCGACGAAGCGGAGATGGCGGATGCGCTCGGCATCCCGCGTGGCACCGTGAAGAGTCGCCTGCACGGCGCGCTTCGCGAGCTGCGGCGGAACTGGGAGACGACATGAACTGCGACGAGTTCCAGCAGCAGCTCGACGAACGTGCGCTCGCGCGCGCTCTCGCAACGGGGGATGGCGCGGCGCCGGAGCCGCTCGCGCACGCTGCGTCGTGCGAAAGCTGCGGCGCCCACCTCGCGTTCTTGCGCGCGCTCGATGCGGAGTTTGCCGCGCTGTCGCTATCGCCGGTGCGCGCGTCCGTCGTCGCGAGCGCGCAGCAACGCGCTACGCGGGCGCTGCGAGCGCGCGCGCGTCCGCACGGCTTCGGGCGCGAACTCGCCGCGGCGCTTGCGGTCGCGATGCTCGCGTTGCCACTGGTGGTCGCGCAGGCGTATCTGGTGGTCGAGAGCTTTGGCTGGCTGCTCGCGTCGTGGGTGCCCGAACCGATCCTGATGGGACTCGGCTTTGGCTACCTCGCTTCGTTCGCGCTGGGCGTCGGCGCGCTCTACGGATCGATTCCGCTCGTCGTCGCATGGCGGCGGCGAGCGCTACTGGAGTGGGCATGAGCGAAGCAGAGAATCGAAGTCTGGAAGCGAGCGCCGGGACCAAGATCTGCCCGTTCTGCGCGGAGGCGATCCGCGCCGAGGCGATCAAGTGTCGCTACTGCGGCAGCCTGCTCGAGTCGCGCGCGCTCGCGGGCCTTGCGCATCCCTGGTTTCGGCCGCGCGACGGACGCAAGATCGCCGGCGTCTGCATTGGTCTCGCCGATCAATTCGGCGTCTCGGTGACGCTGATTCGGCTCGCCTTCGTGCTCGGCTTCCTGTTCTCCATCGGCATTCCGTTCGTGCTGGTCTACGGCGTGCTGTGGCTGGTGATGCCCGACGAGGGCGACGCGCCCGGCCCGCGCGACGGAATCCGCGACGGAACCAGTCCCGATTAGGCCCGGCGCCCGTCTGGCCGATCCGGCACGGGATGTCCTTTCCCTGTGATTCGATGGAGCGCGAGCGCGAGCAGCTGCTCGCTGCGGTAGATGCGCGCTCGGACGAGGCGGTTGCGCTCGCCCGCTGGATGACGGCGCATCCGGAACTCGCACTCGAAGAGCACCAGGCGAGCGCGCGCTATCGCGCCTGGCTCAGCGATCTGGGTTTTCGCGTCGAAGCGCCCGTTGCCGGCATGGAGACCGCATTCATCGCGGTGCATGGCAGCGACGCTGCGCCGCTGCGCGTCGCGCTGCTCGCCGAGATGGATGCGCTGCCGGAGATCGGTCACGCGTGCGGGCACAGTCTGTCGGGACCCGCGACGCTGCTCGCCGCGTCGGCGCTCGCGGCGGTGCTTCCCGAAGACGCCGTGCGGCTGCACGTGGTCGGCTGTCCGGCGGAAGAGATCGGCGTCGGCAAGCGACGCCTGGTCGAAGCGGGCGCGTTCGCGGACGTCGACGTCGCGCTGATGGCGCACGCAGCCGGGATGCGGCGCGCGCACCGGCTCTTCCTCGGCAATCGCAAGTTCGAGTTCCGCTACCGCGGTCGCGCGGCGCACGCGGCTGCGTATCCGGAGCGCGGCGTGAACGCGCTCGACGGCGTGATCGCGCTCTTCGTCGCGCTCGGTCTGTTGCGGCAACAGCTTCCGCGCGGCGTGCGCGTGCACGGCATCGTCAGCGACGGTGGCAAGGCGCCCAACATCATCCCGGAGAACGCCGCCGCGCGCGTCTGGGTGCGCGCGCTCGACGACGCCGAACTCGAAGACGCTGCGCTGCGTGTCGTCGCGTGCGCGCAGGGCGCTGCGATGTCGACCGGCACGACGCTCGACGTCAATCGGGAAGCGGGCACGTCACCGCCGCTGCTGCCGAACCTCGCGCTCGCGGCCGTCTATCGACGGCAGCTCGAACGACTCGGTCTCGCCGAATCGGGGCCCGGCCCGGGCGATGCGATCGGATCGAGTGACATCACGCACGTGTCGCGCGTGGTGCCGACGATCCACCCGAACTTCCCGATCGGCGACGGGGTCGAGATCCACAGCCGTAGCTTCGCGCAGGCGGTCGCCAGCGAAGCCGGTGAGCGCGGTCTTCTGGAGGCCGCGCGGGCTTTGTCCCTCACCGTGCACGATCTCGCCCGCGATGCGTCGCTGTGCGAGGCGATCAACGGCGAGTTCAGCGAGCGACATCGCAATTCTCCCATCCAACGCCCTGAAAACCTTGCCGTGCGCCTCGCTTCCGGCTTACCCTGCGCGCGGGGGTGAGATTTGATCCGCGCAGCCCGCTCCAGCGAGGAGCTGCGGGGTGCACGTCGTCGCATGGTGGAGCGCCTGTCCCAGGAAGGCGTCTGCGATGCCCGCGTGCTCGCCGCGCTCGAAGCCGTTCCGCGCCATTGGCTCGTGCCCGAGGCGCTTCGCAGCCAGGCCTATCGCGACAACGCGCTGCCGATCGGCGGCGGTCAGACGATCTCGGCGCCGTCGACGGTGGCGGCGATGAGCGCCGCACTCGAACTCACCGGGCGTGAGCATGTCCTCGAAGTGGGAACCGGCTCCGGCTACCAGGCTGCGGTACTCGCCAGGTTGGCCGAGCGCATCGTCTCGATCGAGCGCCTACCGCGGCTCGCTGCCGAGGCGCGCCGCGCGCTCGACCGACTCGGTGTCACGAACGTCGTCGTGCACCTCGGCGACGGATCGCTCGGTCGTCCGGTCGAGGCGCCCTACGACGCGATCGTGATCACCGCGGGCGCGCCCGCGGTACCCGAACCGCTGCTCGATCAACTCGCGCCGGGCGGTTGTCTCGTTGCGCCGGTCGGTCCGCGCGGCGAGCAGCGCCTGGTGCGCATTCGCCGCGGCCAGAACGACCGCTTCACACGCGAGGTGCTCGGCCCGTGCCGCTTCGTCGACCTCGTCGGTCGACACGGATGGGCCGCCTAGCCCGCGTCGTCGCGTTGCTGATCGTCGCGGGTCTTGCCGCGGGAGCGCTCGCATGCAGCCACGCGCCGAAGGGTAAGGGCGTCTGGCATGTGGTGAAACCGGGCGACACGCTGTGGCGGCTGTCGCAGCGCTACGACACTTCGGTCGACGCGATCCGCGACGCGAACGACGACATCGACGCGCGCTCGATGCGCGTTGGACAGAAGCTCTGGATGCCGCGCGGCGGCGCCAAGCGACCGGGCGGAGCGGCGCGCAGCGCAGGTGGCTCGCACACGCTGGAGCGGGACGGCGGCGCCCAGTGCGACACGCTCGCGAAGCAGGAGAAGCTCGATTTCGAGTGGCCGGTCCTCGGTCACCTGACGTCGCCCTACGGCGTGGACCGCGGCAACCACGAACACGACGGCATCGATCTGGTGGCCGCCGAAGGCACGCCGATCCACGCCGCCGAAGCGGGTCGCATCGTCTACGCAGGCGACGACCTCGGCGACTACGGCAAGGTGATCATCATCAAGCACATGGGCCGCTGGGCGACGGTCTACGCGCACAATCGAAAGAATCAGGTGGACGAGGGCGAGTTCGTCGAAAAGGGCGACGTCATCGGCGAGGTGGGCGAGACTGGCAACGCGAGCACGCCCCACCTGCATTTCGAGGTCCGCCGCAACAACGCGCCGCGCGACCCGCAGAGCTGCCTGCCCTGAACGGAGACCCCGCTGTGACGAAGCCGATCGATCTGCGCCGCTACGTTCGCGATGTCCCCGACTTTCCGAGACCGGGAATCCTGTTCCGCGACGTCACGCCGCTACTCGCCGACCGCGAGGCGCTGCCCGCGGCGGTCGAAGCGCTCGCGGCGCCGTTCCGGAGCGAGGGCATCCAGCAGGTGCTCGGCATCGAGTCGCGCGGCTTCGTGCTCGGCGTGCCAGTCGCGCTGGCGCTCGGCACCGGCTTCACGATGGTGCGCAAGAAGGGCAAGCTCCCCTACGAGACCCGCAGCGTCACCTACGACCTCGAGTACGGAACCGACACCGTCGAGATGCACACCGATGCCGTGAAAGCTGGCCAGCGCGTGCTGATCGTCGACGACCTGATCGCCACCGGCGGCACCGCGGCCGCCGCCGTGAGGCTCGCGCGCGACGCGGGCGCGCAGGTGGTGGCGTGTGCGTTCTTGATCGAGCTCGGCTTCCTCGAGGGTCGTAGCAAGCTGGGCGTCGAGCGCGTGCACATCGTGATGCACTACTGAGCACGGGCGTCCCCGGGTCGCGGGTGAGCGTGCTGCGACGGCGCAGAGGGTGGCCAGCAGCGGCGTGGATTACCATGCGCCGATGCGGATTCCGCGCCTTCTCGATGCGTCGCTCTACTCGATCTGCCTCGCGGTGCTGCTCGCTGCGCTGGCCGATCTCGCATGGCTGCATTGGTTGGCACCGGTCGATGCGGGTCTTTCGGATGCGATGATCCGCGTGCGCGCAGCGTCGCGCAGCGCCGACCCGTCGATCGTCGTCGTCGACATCGACGACCGTTCGCTCGCCGTGATGGCCGATCGGGTCGGGCGCTTCCCGTGGCCGCGCTCGCTATACGGCGAAGTCCTGCTCGAGCTGAACCGTCAGGGCGCAAGGGCCGTCGTGATGGACGTCGAACTCTATGAACCCGACCGGGTCCGACCCGAACAGGATCTGGTGTTGAACGAGGCGCTCTCGGGCAGCACCAACACGTTCTTTCCGATCCGGCTGCTCGAACGCGTCAACGACGAGGAAGGCGTGCGGCTCGCGGACTTCGCGGAGGTGCTGGCTCTTTCGGCGTCGCCTGGCGCGGATCCGGAAGGCCGCGCCCCGATGCAGCTGCCGTTCGTCCTCGATCCGGCGGCGTGGTCGCGCACCGGTCTCATCAACTACGTGGAAGACGCGGATGGCATCGGCCGCCGCTACTGGCTGTATCGAGAAGTCGGCGGCTGGCGGATTCCCTCGCTACCGGCGCGCGTCGCCGCCGCGCTCGGCTACCGGTTGCCAGCCGGCGACTCGTTCCGGATCGACTGGTTTCGCGGCAACGCTCCGCACGAGCAGGTGGCCTTTGCCGATCTCTACGATGATCTCGACCGGGCTTCGCGCAAACGTCCCCGTGATGAGTTCAAGGACAAGGTCGTCATCATCGGCTCGTCGTCGAGTCACTTGCGCGACTTCCGCGCCACTCCGGTCGGCAGTCTACTGCCGGGCGTCGAGATTCTCGCCACCGCGATCGACAATCTGAAGAACGGCGAGCGCCTGCGGGAGACGGCCGGATTCGTTCCGTACCTGCTGGTGCTGCTGCTCTTCGTACCGCTTCTGCTCGCGCTGCAGCGGAGCTGGAACCTGGTGCAGATCCTCGTGTTGCTCGTCACCGCGACGCTCGCGCTGTTGGGCTGCGCCTACTTTGCGCTCGGCAGGAGCCTGCTGTTGCCTGTGGGCGCGCCGCTCGTCTTCGCGTGGCTGTTCTTCTTGCTGGCCGCGCTGCGCGCCTACCTGAAGGAACAGCGCGCGAAGGAACAGCGCGAGATGGTCCTGTCGCGCTTCCTCGACCCGCGCCTGGTGAAGGATCTGGTCGCCGAGGGTGTGAAGCTCGAGGACATCAAGAGTGAGACGCGCCCAATCACGGTCCTCTTCTCCGATATCCGAGGCTTCACCTCGCTGTCGGAGTCGCGGCCGGCGGAAGAGGTGGTCGCGCTGCTCAATCGCTATCTGTCCATGCAGACAGAGCGCGTGTTCCATCACGGAGGCACGCTCGACAAGTTCATCGGTGATGCCATCATGGCGTTCTGGAACGCGCCCACGGACGACGCGGAACATGCCAAGCACGCCGTCTCCTGTGCGCTCGACATGGTCGAAACGCTCGCGCGCTTCAATGCCAGCAACGCCGAATCGGGCCTCGTGCTCGACATCGGGATCGGGCTGCATACCGGCCCTGCGGTAGTTGGTTTCGTCGGCTCGCAGCGCAAACTCGAATACACCGCGATCGGGGACACAGTGAACCTGGGCAGTCGACTCGAAGGGGAAACCAAGGGGCGGACACGGATCCTCGTGTCCGGCGCCACGCGCGAAGCTTGCGGGGATGCGTTTCGCTTCACCGACTTCGGCAGCGTGACGGTAAAGGGCCGGCAGGCGTCTGTGCAGGTTTTCGCGCCCGCGCTGGCAACACCGGGCACGAGCGCGGAGGCGGCATGAAGGGATCGATCTCGTCCGTGGCAGTCTCGCTGTTCTTCTGGTCCGCACTGTGCAGCGCCGAACCCGCCACGAGCGTCCGGAACTTCGACCTGAAGCAATCGCCCGCGGGCGATGCGAAGGCCGTCGGCACCGTAGCGGCGGGCACGGTCGTCGACTTGGTGAAGCGCGACGGTGCCTGGGTGCAGTTGAAGGCCGGGAACGACATCGGTTGGACGAAACTCTTCGACATCAAGATGGGGACCGGCTCCGTCGCACCCCCCGCCGCGAAGAGCAGCGGCATGTCCGGCATCGCGCAGACGCTGAACCTCGCGACCGGCAAGCGCGACGCGAGCGTCACGACCGGCGTGCGCGGCCTGGACGCGGAGATGCTGAAGCAGGCGCAGCCCAACGAGCAGCAAGTGGCGACGCTGGCCGGCTATGCGACGACCCCGGACCAGGCGCAGGCGTTTGCGAAAGCCGGCAAGCTCACGCCGCGGACCGTCGAATTGCTGAAGGCTGCAGAAGCGCCCAACGGAGCACCCGCCAAATGAGCGTCCGAATCAGTGGCCGATTCTCTCTTCTCCCGTTCGCGCTGCTACTGCCGATCGCGTGCGCGACACCCGACAACGGCCCGATGACCGGAAAGGATCTCGCCGGCGCGGTGCTCGGCGGCTACTCCATCGGCGGCATCAACCTCGGAGCGGCCGCCGGCGTGGCAAAGGGTGCGAACGAGGCCTATCGCGAGATTCCCGTGGATGAAGAAGTCGCGATCGGTCGCAGCGTTTCCGCCGGGCTGCTCGGCGCGGCGCCGCTCACCGTCAACGCGCCGCAGCAGGACTACGTCAACCGTGTCGGGATGTGGCTCGCGCTGCAGTCGGGGCGCCCGGAGCTACCGTGGCACTTCGGCATCATCGAAGCGCCGACCGTGAACGCGTTCGCCACACCGGGCGGCAACGTGTTCGTCACGCGCGGCCTGGTCGAACGCTGCGGCAGCGAGGCCGAACTCGCCGGCGTGCTGGCGCACGAGATCGCGCACGTCGTGCAGAAGCATCAACTCAACGACATCCGCAAGAACGCGAAGAAGGGCCTGATGCTCGACCTCGCGTCGCTGAAGAGCGGCGGCCTCACCGGCGATGCGGCACGCGCCTTCGCGCGCGTCGGGATGGAAGGCTATGTGCGCGGATTGTCGCGTGAGGACGAACTCGAAGCCGATCGGATCGGCGTGGTGATCGCCGCACGTGCGGGCTACGAGCCGTACGGTCTGGTGATGGTGCTGCAGACGCTGCAGTCGATGGGGCAGAACGATTCGGCGATGGCGTTCTTCCTGAAGACGCACCCGTCGCCGAGCGACCGGATTGCGGCGCTCGAAGTCGTGATGCCGGCGTCGTTCGAGCAGCTGGCGAAGCCGAATCCGGCGCTCGCGCGCTACGCGCCGGTCTTCAAGCCGACGCGCAAGTAGCGGCGATGGCCGCCATGCTGGCGGCTCAGCCAGGGCCGGCGTGCTCGACCGCGAAGCGCAGGAAGTCGCTCTCGGTCAGGATCCCGACCAGTCGGCCGTCCTCGACCACCGGCAGGCAGCCGATCTTGCGCTCGATCATGAGGCGAGCAGCGTCCGCCAGCGGCGTGTCCGGCGTCGTCGTGACGGGATCCGTCGCCATGATGTCCTTGATGACCAGCATGCTCATCACCTTCTGCTGCGCGTGCTGGCCGTACCCGAGCGCGCCCGCGAGTGCCCCGCGGAACAGATCCCGCTGGCTCACGATCCCGACCAGGTCGTCGGAATGATCCTCGAGCACCGGCGTGTGGCGGATCCGGCCGAGTCGCATCACGTCGTCGGCGATCGCGAGCTTGTCGTTGCGCCGCACCGACGCGACTTCGCGGGTCATCCAGTCGCGAACTTTCATACTCTGCTCCTCTGGCTGCCATCGGCGCCCCGTCCGTGGCAACATGACAAACGAAGCGGAACGCGCCAGCTCACGCCTCGCCTCCGGTCGTGCAGGTAGCGAGAACGGGATTCCCGGGTCGGTGGCCAGGCGTGCGCGACGCATCCGCTCCGAGGGCGTGCGCTACGGCACGCCCAACAACTTGGAACACAAAGGGGAGGCACCGAGACCGACATGAGCGCATCACCCACCGGACCGACGCCGAGCACGGAGTGTGTGCCGCCGCATGCGCCGCTTCCGGGCTATTACGGCAGCGATGCGGAGCGCAGCCGCTACGTGGTCGACCTCTTCGACCGCACTGCGCAGCACTACAACACGATCGAGGCGTTGCTGCTGAACGGCGGACTCTGGTACCGCTACTTCTGTCTGCGCCGCGCGGGCCTCGGGCGCGGCATGAAGGTGCTCGACGTCGCGATCGGGACCGCGGCGGTGGCCCGGGGCGCGGTCCGGCTGGTGGGCTCCGAGGGCAAGGTCTTCGGTGTCGATCCGAGCCGGGGCATGCTCGCCGAGGCGAAGAAGAACTTCTCCGGACCGCTGACGCGCGGCCAGGCCGAGAGCCTCCCCTTCGCGAGCGACTCCTTCGACTTCGTGACGATGGGGATCGCGCTGCGCCACGTCTCCGACCTGCGCGCCACGTTCCGCGAATACCTGCGGGTGCTCGCACCCGGCGGAACGCTGTGGATCCTGGAGGGGCACGCGCCGGCATCGCCCGTCGGGCGCTACCTCACGCACTTCATGATGGGCCGCCTGGTGCCCGGAATGACCTGGCTCTTCACCGGAAGCCGAGAAGCCAAGCTCCTGATGGACTTCTATTGGGACACTGTCGAGCAGAGCGTCCGACCGCAGACGATCCTCGACATCATGGCCGAGGCCGGCTTCGAGGAGATCCGACACCACGTCGTCTCGCCCGTATGCGAGTTCATCGGCCGCAAGCCGCGCTCGGCGACCCGTGCCGCATGATGCCGCGCGCTCTGCGCAAGTGTGCGTGATCCGTTAGTTTTCTCGCCTTCGCCCCCGTAGCTCAGATGGATAGAGCAGCGGTTTCCTAAACCGTTTGTCGTCGGTTCGACTCCGGCCGGGGGCGCCAGCGCGACCGCGAGGGCAGGGATCGGCTCTGCGGCGTAGATCGTCGCGCCGAGGCCCTCAGGGGCCGGTCAAGCCTTCGCAGCGGAGGCAGTACTCGTAGTGCTTTCGCTGTTTTCCGCGCTGCGTTTCGAGCGACGCAGGAACGCAGCGCCCGAACGTGCGGCCGTCCTCGACGCCGACGGCGAAGCGGGCGGGAGGGGCCCCCGCGAGTTGCGCGTCGATCCGCGCCACGGGAGCCGGTGCAACGATGCAGACCTCGAGCTTCGGACAGCCCGGGAGCAGTCGCGGGCACTGCTCGCCGCCCTCGCGGAACTCGGTGATGCCCACATCGATGCGCATCGTTGCGCTCGCCTCGGGAACGACGATGCCGTCGAGTGTCACCTCGGCTGCACCGGCACTCCCCGCTGCCGCGAGGACGAACGCCATTGCCACTTCGATCGATCGGATTCGCGTCATTGGATGGATCTCCT
>CAYGWM010000070.1:0-21511 GCA_964353555.1 uncultured Spirochaetales bacterium | reverse complement strand
TTGTCGACCTCGTCGATCAGCAGCACCTTGCGCGCCTCGCTCTGGAACGCGCGGCCCATCGGCCCCATCCGGATGTAGGCGCGGATGTTCGAGACATCGCCCTCGCCGAAGCGCGCGTCGTTGAGGCGCTGCACGGTGTCGTACACGTAGAGGCCTTCCTGCGCCTTCGTCGTCGACTTGATGTGCCACTTCTCGATCGCGAGCCCGAGGCCCTCGGCGACGTGCTGCGCGAGCAGCGTCTTGCCGGTGCCGGGCTCGCCCTTGATCAGCAGCGGGCGCTGGAGCGCGATCGCGCAGTTGACTGCGTCGACCAGCGCCGGCGAGGCGATGTAGCCCTGCGTGCCGGCGAACTGGGAGAAGCCGTTGGAGGTCGGAGCTGCGTCGTCATGGGCCATGGCGGCGCATTCTGGCAGGACGCGGAGCCGACAGCCAGCAGGGTGCGTCGCTTGCAAAGAAAAACCCCGGGAGCGGATCTCGGAGATCCCAACGCGGCTACGGCGTCCGCGCTCCCGGGGTCGGTGGCGCTGGGAATGCATCCCAGGCTACACCGAGACTTCTTCAGTAATTCGGTATGACGACTAGGAAGCCGCCACCTCACTCGCCGTAGCGTTGCGTTTACTCACCGAATCACCTCCTTGTCTCGGCGTGGAACACACCCAGCGGAGCCCAGGTTCCGCATCGGGTCCCGACGGACTTGGTGGTCGCCGATCCCACCGCCGCGGGCCGCCCCACCAGCCACCGACCCCATGCCGGCTCCAGCAGAACTCGGGGATGAGTGAGATCCCCTTGTCGCTCAGATTATCAGATCGGCCAGCGGCGGGTCCACCTGAGAAGGGTCTTTCTCGATTGCTAAGCTGCCGCGCCGTGCCTGGACCCGAATCCGACGCCATTGCGACGCTGCTGGTCTCGTGCCCCGATCAGCGGGGCATCGTCGCCTCGCTCGCGCAGCTACTCTACGGGCACGGAGCGAACATCCTCGACGCCGATCAGCACACCGATCCGGTGGCCGGTCAGTTCTTCCAGCGTATCCGCTTCGACCTGTCGCAGATCCATACCGACCGCACGGCGCTCGAACGTGGCATCGGCGAGGTCGCGGCGCGTTTCCAGATGAGCTGGCGGATCGCGCACGGTCGCGCGCCGAAGCGCATGGCGATCTTCGTCTCGAAGTACGACCACTGCCTCTACGACCTGCTGCTGCGCCACCGTGCCGGCGAACTTGCGTGCGAGATTCCGCTGATCCTGTCGAACCACGCCGCGCTTGCGCCGGTGGCCGCACAGTTCGGCGTGGATTTCGAGGTGTTTCCGATCACCCGCGACAACAAGCCCGAACAGGAAGCACGGGAGATTGCGCGCATCGAGGCGCTGGACATCGATCTGGTCGTGCTCGCCCGCTACATGCAGGTGCTCTCGGGCGAATTCGTGGCGCGCTATCCGGGGCGCATCATCAACATCCACCACTCGTTCCTGCCGGCATTCATGGGCGGCAAGCCGTATCACCAGGCGCACACCCGCGGCGTCAAGCTGATCGGCGCGACGGCGCACTACGCAACGACCGACCTCGACGAAGGCCCGATCATCGACCAGGACGTCGCGCGCTGTTCGCACCGCGACTCGATTGACGATCTGGTGCGCAAGGGCCGCGATCTCGAGAAGGTCGTGCTCGCGCGCGCGGTGCGCCTGCACCTCGACGACCGCATCCTCGTCTACGGCAACAAGACGGTCGTTTTCGATTGAGCGTTCGCAACCGCGTCCCGCTTGCGCTGATGCTGGCGAGCGTTGTCGTCGCGTGCAGCCCCGCCAAACCTCCCAGCGTGGTGTTGATCTCGGTCGATACGCTGCGGGCGGATGCGCTCGGCGCGTACGGTGGACTGGTCGGGACGCCCAGCTTCGATCGGCTCGCGGCGCAGGGTGTGCTCTTCGAGCACGCCTTCGCACCGGCACCCGCCACCGCGCCGAGCCATGCGACGCTCTTCACCGGTCAGGAGGTGCAGCGCCACGGCGTGCTGCGCAACGGCGAGTCGCTGCCCGAAACGGCAACGACGCTCGCCGAAGTGTTTCGCGAGCGCGGCTACCAGACGGCCGGTTTCGTCTCGAGCTTCGTGCTCGATCCGCGCTTCGGCTGGGGCCAGGGATTTGCGCACTTCGATGCCGCACTGCCCGAGGCTGGTTCGACGCTCGGAAAGCAGAAGCCGTATCCGGGCGCGTTCTGGGCCGCGCAGCGCTTCGAGGGCTTCGACCGCCGCGCGACCAGTACCACGCAGGCTGCAATCCGCTGGCTCGACGAGACGCCCGAGCCGTTCTTCCTGTTCGTGCACTACTTCGATCCGCACGCGCCGTACGTGCCGCCCAAGGTCTTCGCGGAACGAAGTGCCGGTGTCCGCTTCCCGCTCGATGGCCGCAGCGTCAAGGGCGTGTCGCCCGGGCAGCTCGAGCGCCTCGTGCAGCAGTACCACGGGGAAGTGCTCTATGTGGACGACGCACTCGCTGCGCTGCTCGATGCGGTGGAACGCCGAACCCACGACCAGGCTCTCGTCGTGGTGACGGCCGACCACGGAGAGGGCCTCGGCCAGCACCACTGGCTGGAGCACGCGACGAATCTCTATGACGAACAGATCCACGTGCCGCTGCTGGTGCGTTGGCCCGGCCAGGTGCCGGCGGGGCGCCGGATCGCAACCACGGTGGGCCTCGTGGATGTCGCGCCCACCGTGCTGGCGCTCGCGGGCATCGAGTCGCCGGCGCCGCGCGACGGCCGCTCGCTCGCCGCGGCGATTCGGGGTGACGCAGAGCTGTCGCCGCTTCCACGATTCGGGATCCGCCGGCTGGTGGACGAAGCCACCGGCTGGGGACATGGCGTGAAGCTCTCGGTGCGCACCGATCGCTGGAAGTACATCTTCTCGAGCGACGCGACGCCCGAACTCTTCGATCTCGAAGCCGATCCGGGAGAGCAGCAGAACGTGATCGGTACGCAGGTCGAGCGCGCGACCGAAGTGCGCGAGATCCTCGAGAAGCACGTCGCGGAGCTGCCGCGAACACACGACGCCGCGCCGCTGTCGGATGAGACGCGCCGCGCGCTCCAGGCGCTCGGCTACCTGGAATAGCAAGGAGACGAGCGATGGTCGGGCGCTTGATGATCCTGATGCTCGGTGTCGTCTCGCTGCTGGCAGGGCTCTTCTTCAGCTGTCAGATGTGGCGCTATCGCGAGCTGGCCGCAGGCATCGCCTGGCTCGAGGACCGCGAGTTTCCGCGCGCGACGCTGATCACGGTCGGCACCGGCGGCGCTTACGAAAATCTGCGACGGCTCGGTCCTGCAGCGGCGATCGGCTTCGGCAAGCGCATCGTGCTGATCGATGCCGGTCGCGGCGTCGCCGAAGCGCTGCGCCACTGCTCGATTCCGATCGCACAGCCCGACACCGTAGTGCTGACGAGCCTGCTGCCCGAGAACACGCTCGGTCTCGACGACCTGCTGCTCACCGGCTGGAACACACCACGCGCGAAGCCGCTGCGGCTGCTCGGACCGCCCGGAACGCGCGCACGCGCGGAGGCGATCGGCGCCGCATACGCAGCCAGCATCGACACGCTCGCCGCCGCGCGCGGCGTCGCCTCGGATGGCGCGCGTCTCGATGTCGTCGAGATCACCGACGGCTTCGTCGAGGAACGCGATGGCCTGACGCTGCGCGCGGGCGCCGCCGGCGACACGCCGCTGCCGTCGCTCGCGTATCGCTTCGAAGCCGACGATCGCGCGCTGGTCGTCGCGGGCACCAATCCCGATCCAGATCAGCTCGCCGCGTTTGCGCAGGGCGCCGCGCTGCTCGCGGCCGAAGGCTTCTTCGCCGAGTCGATCGCGATCGCGGAGAAGGCGGACGCACCCGACATCGATCGCTTGAAGCGCGAAGCCGCGCTGCACATGCCGATGCAGGAGTTGGGCGCGATCGCGACGCGCGCTGGCGTCGGGATGCTGGTGGTGACGCGACTCCAGGCCGCGCCACTTTTCGACGCGCAGTACGAGACCGCCGTCGGCGCGACGTTCCACGGCCCAGCAGTGATCGCGGACGAGTGCGCGGAGATCACGCCGTAGCGGCCGTTTTGGGATCAGATCGCGATGCCTGGGTCCTCGTCGAAGCCGTGCGCGGGAATTGGATCCTCCGCGGGCGGCGAGGACTCGAAGAGCGAGCCCTCGGGCGGTGCGGGGCGATCTTCGCGGTCGCGCTCGCCGAGGAAGCGGCGCCGCTGTTCGGTGAAGTACGACTCGTTCGGCGCCAGCGCGATCGCCTCGTCGATGGTCGCGACCGCCGCTTTGCCATCGCCACGCTGAAACTGTACCTCGGCGAGCGTATCGAGCAGGTTCGGATCCTGGCGACCGGTCTCGGTGACGGCGCGCTGCGCGAGTTCGCGCGCCTCGTCGAGCGCCTTCTGGGTCGGCGTCTCGCCCGTTGCAATCAACCAGGCGGCGTCGTTCAGGATCAGGATCGGCGCCGTGTCGAGCTCGAGCAGTCGCTTCGCGTGGCCCTCCCACGCGGCGCCGCCGAGGAACAGTCGCGCGGCGCTAGCGATCGATGTACCGGCGAGTGCGAGCACCAACGCGACTGCGACGGTCGCGGCGGGTCGCAGCGGTTCGCGGCGCAGCCCCGGGCCGGTGACCAGCGACGCTGCGAGCGCACCGGCCGCGAAGCCGCCCACGTGTGCAGCGCCAGCGATCTCCGGAAAAACGAGCGGCAACGCCGCGTCGAGCAGCAGCGCGGCGATGAAGGGTCGGCGGGGAATCCGCCACTGTGCCGGCACGCGCTCCGGCAGGCGAAGCTCCAGCCACAGCAGCGCTCCGGCGAAGCCCGCGACGATTCCCGACGCGCCGACCATCGCGTCGTAGCCAACCAACAAGCCCGCGAGCGTTGCCCCGAGCGCGGCGAGTCCCGCCACGAGCGTCGTGCGCATGCTGCCGATCGTGCGCTCGAGCAGACCGCCGAGCACGATCAGGCAAAGCGCGTTCATTGCGAAGTGCCAGAGCCCCGCGTGGAGCAGGTTCGCGGTGACGAGGCGCCAAGGCTCGCCACGCGCCGCAAGCTGCGAGCTGAAGAAACCCGCGTGGTGAACGCCCGGTCCGAAGCGGGCCTGGAGAATGAACCCGGCGAGACACGCGAGCACCAATACCCGCGTCGCGACGGGTCGTGCCGCGTTCCGCGCCGTCTCTTCGATCTCCGCCATGCGCGCCATCTGCACCGCGCCGGCCGGCTCGCGCGCGATTCGTTCGACGAGCGCTCGCACAAGCGCCTCTGCTGCATCGGGCGACGCGAAGGAGTTTCGCGCGATCAGCACCAGACCCCGGCGCGTGCCGATGCGGAGCGCACGCCGGCCGAGCGCGAGATGGGTCACATCGGCGTACGAGCAGAAGCCGTCGCTCGAGTTGCGAGGCGAACGCGGGTGGCGGAAGCCGGTCGCGTGCAGCGCAACCGTGCCGCGTCCAGGACGCATTGCGAAGACGAGCGGCAGCGCGGAGAGCTCGGGGGCGTTCACGACGCCTAAGCTAGCGCCCCCGGCGGCACGCCGAGAGTAGATCGGGGGTGGCTACGCGCGCCGCGGCACGGCGAGCGACGGGAAGACGCGCGTGTAGACCAGGAAGACCAGCGCGAACGCCCCCAGGAAGCCTGCGGCGATGCCCAGCTGGACGATGCCGAGGAACGAGTATGTCTCCTTCGGCACCAGCGACGGCCAGACCAGGATGTTGCGCTCGAGCCAGAACCCGAACAGCACGATGGCGGCCACCGAGCCGAGGATCGCGGGCGTCTTCTTCGGCCGCTGGCCGAGCAGCACCCAGAACGGAGTCACCCAGCAGCACAGCCACACGAACAACGTGACCTTCGCGTAAGGCTCCTTGAGGCGTTCCCAGAAGAAACCGAGATCCCAGGTCTTCGCGAGCGCCATCAGGTTGATGCCCGACTTGTCCACCAGGAACTGCGAGCCGAGGCGCGCCTCGAAGAACTGCGTCTCTTCTGGAAGGTTTCCGTACCAGATCACCAGGTACTGCGAGAAGAACAGGTACATCCAGAAGATCGAGAACGCGAACAGCATCTTGCCGATGTCGTGCATGCGAGGCTTGGTGATCTGGCCTTCGAAACCCGGCGAATTGCGGTGCAGCACCATGATCAGCGCGGTTGCCGCAACCGCCGACAGGAACCCGCCCCAACAGAAGTAGACGCCGAACAGGTTCGAGTACCAGGTGGGCGTCAGCGACATCACCTGATCGAACGCAATGAAGGTCCAGCCGATCGCGTAGACCAGGCAGATCAACGGCGCGAGCGTGCGGCAGCGGGACGCGCTCAGTTCGCGCTCCTGCTCGTCGCCGCGCCAGCCCGCGGTCCAGCGTGCGAACATCCCGCCGCGCGAACCCATCCCGGCGAGCGTGGGTCGCACCGAGTTGTAGAGGAACGCCATCGTCAGCACGGCAAGTACACCGAGAATCACCAGGTCCATCCAGAACAGGCGGGTCGGGTTCAGCCACGCCGCCTTGGCCGCCGGCGGATGGTGGAGCCAGGGCGAGTAGATGTACTCGCGGCCGATGAAGCCGACCCCGAACAGCACGAAGGTCAGCGGCACCCAGGCGCCGAGGCCTTCTGCGATGCGCCGCACCGGACCGGGCCAGCGCGCGCCGATGATCACGAACGCGCACGCCACCACGACGCCGCCCTGCGCAAGCGCGCCGAAGTAGAGATAGTTCACGTGGAACGCGCGCCACGCGGTGGCGGGATCGATCGCGAGACCGCCCGCGAAGGCCGCGACCCCAACGGCGACGAGCGCGAGGCACGCACCGAGCAGCGCGCGCGGGATCGCACGCGGGTTCGCCTGTTCCGCTGCGATGATTGCCGTGCTCACTGCGTGGCTCCCTGCGGCGGCGTTGCGGCCTGCGCGGTCTGGGCAGGAACCTGTCCCTGCCCATTCAGATACCGGACGTAGCTGACGATGTCCCAGCGATCATCGGGCGCAATGCGCTTGTAGTTCGGCATGCGCCGGATGCCCTGCGAGATCACCGTGTAGATGTGACCGTCGGTGAAATTCTTGGTGATCTGGCCGCCGACGGGGCCCGCGATCGGCAGTACGCCGGCGAACGGACCCTTGCCGAACGGCGGACCGGCCACCGTGCCGTCGCCGAGTCCCGCGAGCCCGTGGCACGGCGAGCAGAACGTCTCGTACTTCTTCTTGCCGTTGTCGAGATTGGCGAGCGAAGCAGGTCGCGGATTCGGCAGCGCCTCAGCGGCCGCGAGCGGCATCTGGCTGGTCACCGGCGTGCGGCCGAACGGGATCGTGCCTTCAGGCGGAACGAAGCCAGCGGGCGCGCTCGGTTGGCCCGTCTGCTCGAACGCCTGCACGGCCTTTTGCCACTTCATCTGCGGCCACCAATCGACCGACCACTGCTCCCAGCAGCCCGTCGAACCAAAGGTGAGGGCGAGGCCCGCCACCACGACACGCAACGTGCTAAGCCGCGACAAGGCTCACCTCCGTCGCCTGCGAGGCGCGCAGCAGCCCATCGACTTCCGCCACGTCGCGCTCGGGCACTTCGACGACGAGTCCGAACTCCTCGGCGGAGAAGCGCGCGCTGTAGCCGGGTCCGAGTTTCAGCGAAGGAAGCCGGCCGACCGCCAGCAGACCGATCAACGTGAAAATACCGCCGAAGAGGATCGTCAACTCGAACGCGATCACGGTGTAGGGCGGGATCGACGCGAAGGGCTTGCCACCGATCACGATCGGCCAGTCGAGTGACATCCAGATCGTCATCGCATAGCCGGTGACGACGCCGAGCAGACCGCCGACGAGCGTGAAGATGCGGACCTTCGACGGCTTCGGGTCGACGGCCTCTTCGATCTCGTCGAACGGCGCCGGCGAGTAGACGTCGAGCTTGGTGAAGCCGCGGCCTTTCAGGTGCGTGACCGCCTCTGCCACGCCGGCCGGAGTTTCAAAGACGCCGAGCAGGGTAGGCATCAGTGAGCCCCCGCGTGGTGGCCACTTGCGTGGGCGCGTTCGTGGATGATGAGTTCCTTCACCTCGGAGATCGGGATTACCGGGAAGAGCTTCAGGAAGATCAGGAACAGGATGCTGAAGAACGAGAACGAGCCCGCGACGATCATCAGCTCGTAGGGGCTGGGCGTATAGTGACCCCAGACCGCCGGATTGAACTCGCGCGACAGGCCCGTGATGATGATCACGTAGCGCTCGAACCACATTCCGACGTTGATCAGCGTCGAGATCACGAAGACGGTCGGGATGTGGGTGCGCAGCTTCTTGAACCAGAACAACTGCGGGATGACGCCGTTGCAGATGATCATCGTCCAGGTCGACATCCAGTACGGACCGAAGAGGCGCAGGTAGAAGGCGGTCTTCTCGGCCTCGACGCCGCTGTACCAGGCGATGAAGTACTCGATGAAGTACGCGTAGGTGACGATCGTCGAGGTGAGCAGCAGGAAACGGCACATGTTCTCGAAGTGGTAGTTCGTGAGGATGTGCTCGAGGCCGAAGATGCGCCGCACCGGAATCATCACGGTGAGCACCATCGCGAAACCCGAGAAGATCGCGCCGGCGACGAAGTAGGGCGCGAAGATCGTCGCATGCCAGCCGGGAACGAGCGCCATCGCGAAGTCCCAGGACACGACGCTGTGCACCGAGAGCACCAGCGGCGTCGCGAGTCCGGACAGGTGCAGCACCGTCCGGTTGTGCGACTTCCACTGACGCGCCGTTCCCTGCCACCCGAGCGCGAGCGATCCGTAGAGCGCCTTGCGCCAGCCGGTGGTGCGATCCCGCGCGATCGCGAGGTCCGGCAGCAGCCCGACGTAGAAGAAGATCAGCGAGATCAGCGTATAGGTGGAGATCGCGAAGGTGTCCCACAGCAGCGGACTCTTGAAGTTCACCCATAGCGCGCGCTGGTTCGGGTACGGAAGGATGAAGTACGCCTTCCAGATGCGGCCGACGTGGATGCCGAGGAAGAGCTGCGCGCTGAACACCGCGAAGATCGTCATCGCCTCGGCGCTGCGGTTGATCGCGTTGCGCCACCTGGCGCGGAACAGATAGAGGATCGCCGAGATCAGCGTGCCGGCGTGCGCGATACCGACCCAGAACACGAACGTGACGATGTAAGCGCCCCAGAAGACCGGGTGCGAGTAACCGGCGATGCCGAGGCCCTTGTAGATCTGGTAGATCCACACGGTGGCGCCGCCGCCGAGACCGGCGAGACAGATGCCGATCAGCAGCAGCCACCCGAGGCCGGGTGTCGTCATGAATACAGCCATGACGTCGCGGTTGGTGGGCGAGTCAGGCGGCACCGGCGTTTGCCGGATCATCGCAGCGATCGATTCGCCAGGCGGCGGCGTCATCCCCTACCCCTCGACGGTCCCGCGCTGCACCTTTTCGAGATAGGTGACCGCGGGGCGCGTGTTGAGTTCCTCGAGCGAGTGGTAACCGCGGACGGGCTCGCTGCCCGCCTTCGCGACCACGCTCGTCTTGTCCCTCAGATTCCCAAAATGGATGGCGTGCGTCGGGCACGACTGCGCGCAGGCCGTCGTGACTTCGCCGTCGCGAATCGGTCGCTTCTCGTCCTTCGCGATCTGCCGGGCCGTCGCGACGCGCTGCACGCAGAACGTGCATTTCTCCATCACGCCCTGCCCGCGCACCGTCACGTCGGGGTTCGCCATCAGATACATCGGGTCGGGCCAGCGCTCGATCGCGAAGTCGAACCAGTTGTACTTGCGGACCTTGTACGGGCAGTTGTTCGCGCAATAGCGCGTGCCGATGCAGCGGTTGTAGGTCATCCCGTTGATGCCATCATCGCTGTGATACGTGGCGATCACCGGGCAGACCGGTTCGCAAGGTGCGGCGCCGCAGTGCTGGCACAGCATCGGGGCGATGCGGATGTCGACCGCGCTACTCGACTCCGCTTCCGGAATGATCGGCTGGCGGTCCTGACCGCCTTCCAGGTTGCCGTCGCCGATCCAGCGCTCGATGCGCAGCCACGCCATGTGGCGACCGCGTCGCACCTGCTCTTCGCCGACGATCGAGAGGTTGTTCTCGATGTAGCAGGCGACCACGCAGGCGGAGCAGCCCGTACACTTGTCGGAGTCGATCGACATGCCCCAGCGGTAGAGACTGCCCGGTGCGGCGTCCATGCTCGCGTCGAAGGCCCTGAGCATCTCGTGCTCGCCATGCGCTTCGCCCTGCGCGGGATCGCCGGGTGCGGATTCGCCGGCACCGGGCACCGCGTCGGCTGCGCCGTGTACGGCTTCCACCGGCGCGTCACCGCTGGCCAGATCCTGGAGCGTGACGGCAAGAGCCAGCCGACGACCGCGCTGATTCTGGCTTTCTTGACAGAGCGGCAGCTTCTCGTGGCGGCCGGTATTCGTGACCTTGGCCTTCGTCAACAGCCACGCGCGTCCGCCCGACTCGTCGGTGAGCGCGGGCAACACGTCGATCACGTTCACGCCGCGCCGTTCGCCCGGATGCCCATTGTCCGTGCCCGACGAAAACAGGCCGACCGTATGGCCTTGTCCGATCGCGATCGCGATCACGTCATCGCGCACACCACCGCGGATGAAGACCGGCAGGCTGAGCTTGCCGGCCTTCGTCTCGACCTCGATCACGTCGCCGAACTGGAGCCCGCCGAGCTTCTCGGCCGCACGCGGTGACAGCTCGGCGAACGACACCCAGGTGACCTTCGTCACCGGGTCCGGCACTTCTTGCAACCAGGCGAGGTTCGCACCGCGACCGTCGTAGAGCAGCGCGCCCGGCGACGCGAGCAGCGTGAAATCGCCCTCGCCTTCGAGCGCCGGCTCGGCCAACTCGAAATCGACGGCGGAGGCGACGAGCGCCACGTCGACACCCGGCTGCGGCGCAAACACGCCGCCCTTCGCGAGCGCGGCCTGGAAGTCGGCGCCGGCCCAGGCCTGCTCGACGAGCGCGCGGAAGCTATCGGTCGGGAGTTTCGCGGCGACGTCGGGCCCCATCGCGCGGGCGACATCGAGTAGCGTGTCGACGAGCGCGCGCGTGTCGTAGAGCGGTCGCAGCGTCGGCTGCACCAGCGAGCGAACGCCGGGACGCGGCTCGGCGTCGCCCCACGACTCGAGCGGGGAGTGGTCGGGCAGCACCAGGTTTGCGCGTTCGGAGGTCTCGTCCGGGATCGACGCGAACGACACGACGAACGGCACCTTCGCGAGCGCGCCCGTGAAGCCGGTCGCAGACGGCAGGCTGTAGACCGGATTCGATCCATGCACGAGCAGCACGCCGACGCTGCCGCCCTTCATCGCATCGACGAGCGCGAGCGTCTTGTGATAGCTCGGGAGCGGACCTTCGCGCGGCGCAGCGACGCTGACGCCCTTGCCGACCGCGCCGAGCGCCCAGTTGGCGAGCAATACCGCGCGGGCCGTCGCGGCGGCCCGGCGACTCGCGAGTGCGACGCCCGGCGGCATCAACACGGGCGCCTTGGCGGCGCCGAGCGCCTTGCCGATGCGTTCGATCGTCGCGAGCGGCACATCGGCCTGCTTGGCGACCGCCGCCGGATCGATCTTCGCGAGCAACGCGGCAACGCCGTCTTTGCCCGCTTGCGTGCCGCCGCCAGCGCCGATCGCAACCTTCAGCAACGCGAGCGCGACGAGGCCTTCGCTGCCGGGCTTCGCGGCCACCCATTCTTCGGCGTTCGACGCGGTCATCGACAGGCGCGGGCCGATGTACACGAAGCGCGCGGCCCGGCGCTCGGGCTTCGCGATGTCGCGCGCCGCGGCGAATTGCCGGGCGTGCTCGACCGGTGACGGGCCCGACTCGAGGAAGTCGGAGCCGAAATCGACGATCAGATCGGCACCCGAGAGATCGAAGATCGGTTCGCTCGGGACACCGAACAGCGCCTGCGTCGCTTCGCGCAGCGCTTCCGGCGCGAACGGTTCGTAGACGACCCGACCACCGGCGCCGACCGCGGCGGCCCACTTGTCGATCCATGCACTCGCCGTCGGACCCGTCTGCCCGCCGAGCATCCAGGTGCGGTTGCCGGCTCGCTTGATCTCGCCGGACAAGATGCTGATCGCGTCGTCCCAGGTGGTGGGCACGAGCTCGTCGCCGACGCGCTTCATCGGGCTGCGGTAGCGATCCGGGTGATAACTGCGCCCGATCGATGCTTGACCGCGCGCACAGAGCGCGCCCTGATTGACCGGATGTTCCGGGTTGCCTTCCAGCTTGATCGGGCGCCCCTCGCGGGTCTTCACCAGCAGACCACAGGCGGCGGGGCACTCCTGGCACGTGGATGCGTAATAGTTCGCGATCCCCGGGACGATCTCCTCGGGCTGGATCACGTACGGAATCAGCTTGGTGACCTTGTCACCGCAGCCAACGGCAGCAGCGGCCCCGGCGCTGGCGCCGACGAGCTTCAGGAATTCGCGACGATGAAATTCGGGCATCCGCGGCTTCCTAGTAGTGACAAGTTTGGCAGTCCTGGGACGCCTGGTTCTGGCGATGGCAATCGATGCACCAGCCCATTTCGGGCTTCGTGGAGGGCAGCAGCCAGGGCCACCAGATTGTGTCCTTCGTCATGTAGACCTTGTCCATCGTCTCGACCGGACCGTGGCAGCGTTGGCAGGCGACGCCTGCGGAGATGTGGCGGTTGTGGCGGAACTTGACGTGCTCGGGCACTCGGTAGATCTGCGTCCACTCAATCGGCTGCTTGTCGTCCCAGAGCTTCTTCAGCGTCTGCACGCCTTCGAGGTCGCCGCCGAACTGCGCGTGGCATCCCATGCACAGCTCGACCGACGGAACCCCCGCTGCGCGGGACTTGTCCGTGCCGGTATGACAGTAGAGGCACTCGATCTGGTATTGGCCGGCGTGCAGCGCGTGGCTGAACGCGATGGGTTGCACGGGGCCCGGCGTCGCGGGATTCGATGCAGCGGTCTGGGCGTCGTAGGCCTGCTGACTCGACTTGGGGCCCGCATAGGCAGGGGCCGCAGGCGCAGCGGCGGGCGCCTGGGCATCGACGCGCTCCGGGCTAGCCAGACCGAAGACGAGACCGGCGGCAACGGAAGCGGCCAATGCCGCTTCGACAACCCGCCGGCGCATGCGGGACGAAGGGCGGCTGGCCCTCCGAAAGCTGAACTCGTTCGGGCTCACGCGAAAGCGCCCCCCAGTGCTCGGGCCCAGCCATCCAAGTCAACAGCCGACAAGCGAAACGCGTGTGGACGTCCGAATGTCCCGGTCACGCATGTTGCAGCCACGCATGTTGCAGTCGCGCATCGGCTTCGTTGCCGACGCGTCTTCCGTTTGGAACGTGGGCGGCAGCTCTTTAGCGCCATTCGCCGCGCGGCGTCAACCGTAGACGCGATCTCTACGGACCTCGGTGTGCAGCGCGGTGCGACGCACCCAGCAGATGACTCGGCGTCGCGTTTGCGATGCAAAACAAGGGTTTGCGAAGCAGCGCAGCGAAATCGATGCAGCTAGACTGGCCACCCGGGCCGTCTCCCGCACTCGATGGGATCGCCCAACTCACCGTCGAAACGAGGGAAAACCCATGGGCGAAGCCTGGATCATCGACGCCGTTCGCACCCCGCGCGGCAAGGGCAAGAAGGACACCGGAGCACTCTCAGGAGTTCATCCGCAGGCGCTGCTCGCGCAGTGCTTGCAGGCACTGCAGAGCCGCAACGGATTCGACCCGAATCATGTCGAGGATCTCGTCGCCGGCTGCGTGTCCGACGTCAACGATCAGGCCGCCTGCATCGCGCGCAACGCAGTGCTCGCCGCGGGCTGGGACCCGAAGAGCGCGAGCGGCGTCACGTTGAACCGTTTCTGCGGCTCTGGCCAGCAAGCGGTGAACTTTGCCGCGATGGGCGTGATGGCCGGCATGCAGCAGTTGGTGATCGGCGGCGGCGTCGAGTCGATGTCGCGCGTGCCGATGGGCTCGACCGGCGGCGGTCTCGACGGCAACAACCCCGAGCTGATCGCGATGCACCCGCTGGTGCCGCAGGGAATCTCGGCCGATCTGATCGCGACACTGGAAGGATTCAGCCGCGAGGACCTCGACCGCTTCGCCGCGCAGAGCCAGGAACGCTGCGCGATCGCACAGAAGGAGGGCCGCTTCGACAAGAGCCTCATCCCGGTGCGCAACGCTTCGGGCCAGATTGCGCTCGATCGCGACGAGTTCCCGCGCGCGGGTACGTCGGCTGAGTCGCTCGCGAAGCTTGCGCCGTCGTTCGAGGGCCAGGGTGCCTACGTGCCGAAGGGCGACACGCGCACGCTCGATCAGCGAGCGCTCTCCCGGTACCCGCAACTCACTGCGATCCATCACGTCCACCACGCCGGCAATTCGTCGGGCATCGTCGATGGCGCGGGCGCGGTGCTGGTGGCGTCGCCGGAATACGCGAGCGCGCACGGACTCCGGCCGCGCGCCCGCTTCGTCGCGATGGCCACGGCGGCCGACGAGCCGATCATCATGCTGACCGCGCCGACGCCGGCGACGCAGCGCTGCCTCGCGAAGGCGCGCATGACCCTCGCCGACATCGACCTCGTCGAGATCAACGAGGCGTTCGCAGCGATCCCGCTGAAGGTGATGCGCGATCTCGGCATGGATGCCGCCAACGTGAACGTGAACGGCGGCGCGATCGCGCTCGGCCACCCGCTCGGTGCCACCGGCGCGATGCTGCTCGGCACCGTGCTCGACGAACTCGAGCGCCGCGACAAGACCACCGGCCTGGTCACGATGTGCATCGGCGGCGGCATGGGAATCGCGACCATCATCGAGCGCGTATGACGAAGCACTCCACATCGACCGAAGCCGACGAGCCCCGCTTCCCGCGTAGCGAGCCAACGGCGAGCGGCGAGACCCATAAGGACAGCAGATGATCGATTTCCAACCGACGGACGAACAGCAACTGGTCATCGACACCGTGCGGGACTTCGCGGCGAAGGAGATCCGTCCGAAGGCGCGCGAGTGCGACGAGTCGAAGCAACTCCCGGAGAAGGTGATCGCGCAGGCGCACGAGCTGGGACTCGTCGCGAACGCGCTGCCCGAGTCGGCCGGTGGCGGCGGCGAACGCTCTGCGATGACGGGGGCGCTGGTCGCGGAGGAACTGGCGGTCGGCGATCTCAGCATCGCTCTCGCGATCCTATCGCCAGCTCTTTGTGCCTTTCCGATTGCGGAATTCGGAACGGAAAGGCAGAAGAAAGAACTGACGCGCTTCGCGGGGCCGCGCTTCGTAGCGGGTTCGCTCGCGTGGGTGGAGCCGCGCTTCGACTCGGATCCGTTCCGCCCGAAGACGACCGCGCGCCGCGACGGCAACGAGTACGTCCTCGACGGCGCCAAGTGCTTCGTGCCGTGGATCGAGGGTGCCAACCCGGTGCTGGTGGTAGCCGCGGAGAACGGGACGCCGCAGGCGTTCCTGGTTTCGCGCAGCGCTGCGGGACTGACGGCCGAGCCCGAGCGCAACATGGGCATCCTCGCGCTGCCGACCGCGGAGCTGAAACTTGCGGGCGTACGCGTTCCGGCGTCGGCGAAGCTCGGAGGCGACGCCGGCGCAGATCTGCGCCGCGTGCTGAACCAGGGGCGCGTCGCGCTCGCCGCGATGGCGGTAGGCGTCGCGCGCGCGGCCTTCGAGGTAGCGCGAGATTACGCAAAAGAGCGTCAGGTTTTCGGCGTACCGGTCGCCACCAAGCAGGCGATCGCGTTCAAGCTCGCCGACATGGCGATCGAGATCGACGCCGCGCGCCTGCTCGCGTGGGAAGCGGCATGGAAGCTCGACCGCGGCGAGGACGCTACGCGCGAAGCGCTATTCGCCAAGCGTCAGGCCCAGCGCCTCGCGCTCGACGTGGCCGACGGCGCCGTCCAGGTCTTCGGTGGCCACGGCTACATCCGCGACTACCTGCCCGAAATGCACCTGCGCAACGCCCGCGGCTTCAGCTGCTTCGAAGCGCTCGCGCTCGTCTAGGAGAACTCGAGATGGCAATCTCCTTCGACCTCAATCCCGGCACGCTCCACGGCAAGGAGGAGATGCACGAAATCGCCGTCAACCACATGCGGCCGTGGTCGCGAAAGTACGACGTCCAGGAGCACGACATGCCCTGGGAGTTCGTGAAGCCGATGTGGGACCGCGTGACCGGCAAGGGCACGAAGCTCGACGCCGGCCCCGGCGACGGCATGGTGACCGTGTGCGTGCAGACCGAGGAACTCTGCTGGGGCGACGCGGGACTCTACCTGCGCTCGCCGTCGCCGATGCTCGGAGGCTCGGCGGTCGCTGCGGCGGGTACGCCCGAGCAGCGCGAGAAGTTCCTGTCGCCGTTTCGCAGCGGCAAGCCCAAGTGGGGCGCGATGGCGATCACCGAGCCGCAGGCCGGCTCCGACGCCGCGAACATCCAGACCACCGCGGTGCTCGATGACGACACCAACGAGTGGGTGCTGAACGGCACCAAGATCTTCTGCACCGCCGGCGACGCTGCGCTCGGTCACGAAGGCGGCTTCGTGGTGGTGTGGGCGACGGTCGACAAGTCGGCGGGACGCGGCGGCATCAAGTCGTTCGTCGTCACGGCCGGAACAAAGGGCATCAACGTGGTCGGCTGCGAGAAGAAGCTCGGCATTCGCGCGTCGGACACCGCGATGCTGGTGCTCGATGACTGCCGGATTCCGTACAACCACCTGCTCGGCAAGGCGGAAGTGAAAAGACGCGATCCAAAATCAGACGGCGACAAGGGTTTCAAGGGCGCGATGGCGACCTTCGACGCCAGCCGTCCGATCGTCGCGGCGATGGCGGTGGGCGTCGGCCGCGCGGCGCTCGATTTCGTAAAGGAAGAGCTGACGCGCCAGGGCGTCGCAATCCGCTACGACTCGCCACCCACGCAGCAGACGGCGATCGAGCGCGACGTGATCGACATGGAAGCGGAGCTGCAGGCGGCGCGGCTGCTCACCTGGCGCGCGGCCAAGATGATCGACCGCGGTCAGCGCAACAATCTCGAAGCGTCGATGGCAAAGGCAAAGGCCGGGCTCGCGGTCACGAAGATCACGCAGAAGGCGGTCGAGCTGCTCGGGCCGGTCGGCTATTCGCAGAAGCTGCTGGTCGAGAAGTGGATGCGCGACGCCAAGATCAACGATATCTACGAAGGTACGCAGCAGATCAATCAGCTGATCGTCGCGCGCCGCATCCTCGACTATTCGTCGAGCGTGCTTCGCTAGACAGGAGAGAGTGGAGATGCCCCAGGTCGCGACCGATCTCGTCGAGATCCTCGTCTGTCCGGAGACGAAGCAACCCGTCCGTCTCGCGACGGCGCCAGAGCTGGCGAGCATCAATGCCAAGATCAGCTCGGGCACGCTGCGCAATCGCGGCGGGGAACCGGTGAAGAATGCGCTCGTCGAAGCGTTGATTCGCGAGGATGGGCGAATCTTGTATCCCGTCGATGATGGGATTCCGGTGATGCTGGTCGAGGAGTCGGTGGAGCTCTAGCAGGGGGATTACTGGGCGCGGCTACTGCGCGAATTCGCGGCGCTTCAGTTCGCGCACGTATTCGTTCAGTTCGGGGTCTCCGGCGACCATTTGCGACATGCGTTGTTCGCAGTCTCGCGCGGCGGCGCGCAGCGGATCCAGGTCGAGTTTCACGTCCAGGATCGTTTCGGCGCGTTCCAGCAGCGCGAGCGCGCCGCGCGGATTGGGCGTGACGTTGATGTAGTGCGGAAGACCCGCCCAGAGCGCGAGCACGGAGATGCCGCGCTCTCGCAATAGGTAGCCGAGCATGCCGACGACGCCGGTCGGACCTTCGTAGCGGGTGGGTTCGAGGCCGTGTCGGTCGATCAGCGCGGCCTCGCTCGCGACGGCGGTGATGCCGACGGGACGCGAGTAGAGCACATCGGCCAGGTAGGCGCCGAGCATCACCGTCCGGCGTATCTGGAGTCGATCGACGAGCGCGAGCACCTGGTCGGCAAAGAGCTGCCAGCGCAGATGCGGTTCGATGGCGATGCCGATCACGAGTTCGTGCGCCTCATCGGTGGCGGCGTACAGGAAACGGGAGAGCGGCCACTCGAAGTCGGTGACGACGCCGTCCTCGACGGTGACGGTCGGCCGCCGCACGCTGAAGTCGAAGAAGAGCTCGGGATCGATCTCGGCGAGCGGGGCGGCGCCGACCTGGTCGGCGAGATAGCGCGCGGCGGTGCTGGCGGATTCGCCGGCGTCGTTCCAACCCTCGAACGAAAGCACGAGCAGCGGATCGCGCAGCCGCGGCCGCACATGCCAGCGAAGAGGCTCGCTCATTTCGTGAGCTTCGCGCCCGCGACTGCGCGAGGCAAGCGCCCAGGCGCTAGCGGATGAACTTGTAGCCATGTCCGCGTACGGAGAGGATATGCACAGGGTTCGCGGCATCGTGCTCGATGTAGCGCCGCAGCCGCGCGACGAAGGTATCGACGACGCGCGTCTTGGTCTCGGGCCGCAGTCCCCAGACGGCTTCGAGCAGCTCGCCGCGCGGCACGGCGCGGCCTTCGCGCTCGACGAGCGCGCGCAACAGCGCGGCCTCGCGCGTGGTGAGTTCGATCTTGCCGCGCGGACCCGTGAGCTCGAAGCGGTCGAAGTCCACCGTCACGGCGCCGAACAGGGCCGCGCGCGGAGCGACGTCGCCCGGCGCGTCCCAGCGACGGCGGCGCAACAGCGCGCGCACGCGGGCGAGCAGCTCATCCAGCACGAAGGGCTTGGTCAGGTAGTCATCGGCGCCTTCCTCGATGCCGCGCACGACGTCGCCCGGATCGTCCTTCGCGGTGAGCATCAGGATCGGCACGAAGTTGCCCGCCGCACGCACGCGGCGCGCGACCTCGATGCCACTCATCTCGGGCAGCATCAGATCGAGGATCACCAGATCGAAACGACGCGGACCTCCCAGCAGCGCATCGCTCGCGACGCGGCCGTCAGCCGCGACCTCGACCTCGTGACCCTCCGCTTCGAGGTTGAAGCGCAGGCCTTCGGCGATGTGACTCTCGTCCTCGACGACGAGGATGTTGGACATGCGCGGCTACTTTGCCGTGAGCGGCGCGCTGCGCACCGGCGACTGCTGTGAAGTGGCGACGCGCAGCTTCACGACGAAGCGCGAGCCGCGTCCCGGCCCAGCGCTCTGCGCCTCGACGCTGCCACCCTGACGACGCACCAGGAAGCGCACGATGAACAAGCCGAGGCCGAGTCCCTTGACGCGGCGCTGCGCTTCGACGCCGGCGCGATAGAACGGCTGGAAGATACGGCGCAGCTCCTCGCGCGGGATGCCGACGCCGCGGTCGTCGATCTCGACGCGAACGCCGCCGTCGGGATCGGCCGCCGCGCGCACCCGCACGTCTACCGCTGCGCCCGAGTACTTGACCGCGTTGTCGATCAGGTTGCGGAACACCAGCGACAGCTCCTGCAACTCGCCGAGCGCCACGGGATCGCCCTCGACGTCGAGCCGCAGCGATTCGGGCGGCAGGTTGTACTGATCGCGCACCTCGTCGGCGCAGGTGCCGAGCAGGTCGCGGATTGCAATCGGCTCGCGGCGCGGACGACGGGCGCGTGCGGCCCGTGCAGCCGCGAGCACCTGATCGACGGTGCGCTCGAGCCGTGCGACGTCCTGGCGCATCCGGCCGAGGAACTGGGCGCGCTGTGCGGCGTCGGGGTCGTGGCGATCGAGCGTGTCCAGGTAGAGTCGCAGCGACGCGAGGGGCGTCTTCATTTCGTGCGTCACCGCGTCGAGGAACGCCTGCTGGCGCTGGCTGTGGCGCATTTCGCGGACGAGCCACGCGCAGAGCAGCGTGAGGCCGGCAATGAGCAGCGCGTAGAACAGCGAGCCGAGCGAGAGCAGCACCCAGTGCGTATTCGAGAGTCGCTCGGCCACCTGCCGGACGTCGCCGACGCCGCGGACGACCAGGATGTTCCAGCCGACCGCTAGCGTGAGCGCCAGCAGCACCAGCACGATGCCGATCGTCAGCGGCAATCCGATCGAGCGGCGCAGACACAACCTCCCGGCATAGCGACGTCGCCGTTACGATAGCGGTCGCCAGCGCCCGCAACCGGCAAGGCAAGGGGACAGCAACGTGACGCGATCCGCTCGGATGCAACGATGGTCTCGGCTCGCATCGCGTGGCACCGCGTTCGCGATCGCGCTGCTGCCGTACGCGGTCGCGCAGGCCGGTCCGCCCGCGCCGGGCACCTGCCCGCAGCTCGCGGGTGCGGCGGGATCCGCCGCGAGCGAGGACGCCGTCGCGCCGCTGCTGCAAGAAGGCCAGGCGCTCGCGATGGGCGATCTGCTGGTGCTCGAACGGCTGCTCCCGCCGGAACTCTGGAGGAACCGCGACACCTTCTTCTACGAGGGAATGCGTCTCGAGATCGGCGGCTGCCATCGCGACTACCCGCCCTCTCCCGCGTATCGAGCTGCGACCGCGAAGCACGCCGGCAAGACCCGCGTGGACGACGACGGCAACCTGCAGGACTACCAGGCAGGCCGGCCCTTCCCTGCCGAGTCGATCGACATGAGCAAGCCCGACGCGCCGGTGAAATGGGCTTGGAACTTCGAAGAGCGCGATCGCGGCGCGGGCGCGGTGGGGAGCTTCCGCATCTTCGACCTGCCCGCCGGGCTCGGCACCCCGCAGACCTACACGGGCAGCTTCTTCTTCATCCGCACCTCGCACCGCGCCGATCTGCCCGAGAGCGACTACGAAGCTGCCGCGGGCGGCAACAACGCGTGGGTCGCGGGCGGGAAATTCGACGAACCGTTCGACGCGCGCCACCTCGCCTGGCGCCAGTTTCGGCCCGACAAAGCTGCAAAACGATACAAAGAGCCCGACGACACCTTCGTCTACGTGCCGACGATGCGAAAGGTGCGGCGCGCTGCGACATCCTGGGTCGACGGTCTCTATGCACCGCGATACCTGGTCGCGGGCATCGACGCGGCCGGCGGCGGCGTTCCGTTCGGGTCGAACGAATACGGGCCGGCCGGCTCGATCCAGCCGACGGCGGGTCTCTCGATCGCCGCCACCGAGAATCTGCGGCGCGGCTTCGTCGGCCTGGCGATCCGACCCAACGCATATGAGTGGCGGCTGATCGGCGAGCGCGAAGTGCTCGCGCCGCTGAACGCCAACGTGCCCGGCTACCCGGTGAGCCCCGACCGCAACTACGGACCGAGCGGGCTCTCGGTCGCGACCGATCGCTGGGACGTGCGCTGGGCCGTCGTCCTCGAAGGTCGCGCGCGCCAGGTGGTGGACGATGTCGGCTATGTGCGGGTCTGGATCGACTGGCAAACGGGACAGCCGCTCTACTTGATCTCGGAGCGCCCCAATCACCTGATGCTCGACTTCGGCATCCTGGTGCACCGCTGGAGCGGCGACCTTCCGAACTATCCCGAGTGGCCGGAGCGCGGCGCGGTCGCTGTCTTCGATCCGGTCGCAGCGGTTTTTCTCGACGTCGCGAGCGGCCGCTCCGGCTGGCGTCGAGAGTCCTACGACACCGTCTCGAACCCCGTCGATCCCGACCAACTCCGCAAAATGGCCACCGTCGACGCCCTCACCCACGGCCGCTAGCGA
>CAYGWM010000069.1:9900-21991 GCA_964353555.1 uncultured Spirochaetales bacterium | reverse complement strand
CGATTGGCGCGCCGGGAGGGATTCGAACCCCCGACCCTCAGGTTCGAAGCCTGATGCTCTATCCAGCTGAGCTACCGGCGCGCGCTTCGGGAGCGAACGCTGTAGATACCGAACGGGGACAGGGGCGCGCCAGCCGGGCGCGTCCGGCGTGCGCGGTGGGGGTTGTGCGATCGTCGCGCGCAACGATGGCGATCCCGACCACCGACTTCGGTCCCGGCGACCTCGCGACCGCGCGAGATCCGTATGCGCTGCTCGCCTCGGTGCGCGAACGCGGACGCGTGCTGCGCGGGCCAGGGAGCTGGGTCGTGCTCGGCCATGCCGAGACGCTCGCGGTGCTGCGCTCTTCGGCCGCGCGCTCGGGTTTCATCGCGACCCTCTATCGCCAGGTGTTGCCGCCGGGCGCCGCGCGCGACGAGATGGGCCACCGCATCAACTTCCTCGACCCACCCGATCACACGCGCGTCCGCAAGCTGGTGGCGAAGGCGTTCACGCCGCGCCGTGTCGCCGCGCTGCGTCCCTATGTGATCGAGCTGTGCCACGAGCTGCTCGCGCCTCACGATGGGGACGCGACCGTCGACTTGATCGCCGCGTTCGCACATCAAGTTCCGTCGTTGGTGATCTCCGAACTGCTCGGCGTGCCGCCCGAAGATCGCGATCTGCTGACGGCGCTTTCGGATCGCGTGTCGGCGCTGCTCGGGCTCGCCGGGCTCGATCCGGCGAAGCGCGACGACGCGGTCGCCGCGGCCGAGCAGATGCACGGCTATCTGCGCGAACTGCTCGCGACGCGGCGCCGCGACCCGCGCGACGATCTGCTCTCGGCCTTGCTCGCAGTCGAAGAGGATCACGAGCGCTTGTCGGCGAGTGAGCTGCTCTCGCTCGCCGCGACGCTGTACTCGGCCGGGCACCGCACCACGCGCGATCTGTTCTCGAACGGGCTTTCGGTACTGCTGCGTGATCACGGACTGGTGGAAGCGGTGCGGCGCGGCGAGTTGCGCGCGCCGGCGGTCATCGAGGAATTCCTGCGCTTCGAAACGCCGACGCACTACGTCGCGCGGATGCTGGCCGAGCCGCTCACGCTCGGTGACGTGACGATCCCGCCCGGGGAACCGATCACGTTGCTGCTCGCGGCCGCCAATCGCGATCCGGTCGCGTACGCGGACGTCGACTGCTTCGAGCCGCGCCGTTGGCTCGCCGATCCGGCGCCGCCCGCACCGCTGTCGTTCGCGTTCGGTCCGCACTTCTGTCTCGGCGCGAGCCTCGCGCGGCTCGAGACGGAGGTGATGCTCGAAACGCTGCTCGCGGCGCGACCCGAGATCGCGCTCACACGCGATGCGCTCGAGTGGCGCCACACGGGACTCTTCCGCGGCCTGCGGGCGCTGCCGGTCCGGCTCGGTCGCGCTGCTGCTCGGCATGGGCCGCTGGGTTAGGCTCGCCGCATGTGCGATTGCATCGTTGCGGTAGCGGACGAGACGCGGATCGGCGCAGCGCTCTTCGGCAAGAACAGCGATCGCTCCGAACACGAGTGCCAGCCGTTCCGACAGTTCCCGGGCGCGTTCCACGCACCGGGATCCTCGGTACGCTGCACCCACATCGAGATCCCGCAGGTCGCCGAGACCTACGCGGTGATGGGTCACTCGCCGTGGTGGGTCTGGGGCTTCGAACAGGGCGTCAACGAGCACGCCGTGGCGATCGGCAACGAGACGGTCTTCTCGAAGGAAGCGATCGAGGAGAAGCCGGGCCTGATCGGCATGGACCTCGTGCGACTCGGTCTCGAACGCGGCCGCAGCGCGCGCGAAGCGCTCGAAGTGATGGCGACGGGGATCGAGACGCACGGCCAGGGCGGCGCCGCGTTCGGTCCCGGCAAACCGGGCTACCACAACGGCTTCCTGATCGCCGACGCCGAAGAAGCGTGGACGCTGCAGACCTCGAATCGGCGCTGGGCCGCGCGGCGCTTGCGTCGCGACGGCGTCTCGAATCACATCTCGCTGACGAGCGACTGGGAGATTGGATCACGCGATCTCGAAGGATTCGCGCGCGCGCAGGGTTGGTGGACGAGCGGCGGGCGCGTCGACGTCGCTGCGGCGTATCGCAATCCCGGCGTGCCCGGCCGGATCTCCGAGGGACGGCTGCGCCGTTCGCGCGAACTGCTCGACGCCGCGCAGGGTCACATCGACGTCGCGGTGATGCAGACGATCCTCCGCGATCACCTCGAGGGTGGAGCAGTGCGGCTCTCCACCTCGACAGTCGAAGACGAGTCGTTCTGCACGCTGTGCATGCACAGCGAACCGATCGGCACGACGACGGCGAGCCTCGTCGCGCCGCTGCCGCGCGAACGACGTGTGCCGTGGCCGGTGTGGATCTCATTCGCGACGCCCTGTACGGGTGTCTTCTTGCCGGTCTACCTCGACGGCTTGATCCCCGCGGAGCTGGCGCGCGGTGGAGCCGAGCCCGACGCAGGCTCGGCGTGGTGGGCGTTCAAGGTGCTGCAGGAAGCGGCGGCGCAGGACTTTCCGCGTCACACGCCGTGGCTGCGCGAGGCTTGGAAGGGATTCGAAGCGCGCGTCGAGACGGAGCGCGTCGCCGTCGAGGCGGATGCCGCGCGCGCGCGCGCATCGGGTTCGCATGCGGTCGTGACGAAAGTGCTCACCGACTTCATGACGCGAACCTGGCGCGATGCAATCACGCAGGCGCGCGAGCTGGCGAGCCAGATCTAGCCGAAGGGCGTCAGGCGCTCTTCGCTTCTTCCGCGGCACGTACCGGCGCGCGACGCACCGCGTGTGCGGTCGGGAAGTACTCGGTGCGCAGCTCCCAAGGAACGCCGAGCGCTGCGAGGAGACAGCGCTTCGTCGCTTGGCGACAGGTGGCGCCCTTCTCGATTGCGTGGATCGTGCGCGGCGAGATCCCGGCTCGATCGGCGAGTTCGTTCTGCGTCCAGCCGAGGGCTTGGCGTGCGGCCCGAATGCGGTTCATGGCGGCCCCTTTCCTCCCCCTCTTCCAGCTCGGCTCACGGAGCTGGAATGCGGCCGATCTTAGCTCCCTAATTGGCAAGCCGACACCGGCGCGCAGCGGGGGGGGAGGGGTTGCTCTGGAGCGAGGGGAGGTACCCTCGAGCGGACCGGGAGAGGCCTCTCCCGGTCCGCCCGAGCGTCATGGGGCTACTTCGCGCCGCAAGCGCTCACGACCGACGCGTCATCGCAGGTGGAGCCATTGAAGCAGTACAGGTCCATCGTGCAGCGCCGCGGAGGCAGATTGTTGCCGCGGGCCTTCGGCCCGCAGAAGCGGGCCACACCGTCGACCCCGGGGGCGCAGGCGCAGCGGAGGGGAACCTCGCCGGTGGCGCAGACGCTCGAGTCGACCGTCTTCCGGGTCATGTCGTAGGGCCGACAGGCTTCCTCGTCCTCGGGCGGAAGCGGTTGGCCGAACTCGACATTCGTCACGCAGATCGGCATCTCGTTGCTCGGGTAGCCGTTCGGGTTCTGTACCTGCACGACGTGAACGCCGTGCGAAAGACCGGGATCGATCTTCATGTCGATCGCGTTGGCGCTGGTCGTCGGTGCGGTGGCCGGCGTGAACGAGCAGCCCTCGCAGAGATCCCCGTCGACGAGAACCGTCGCTGCGGCATCGACGTACTCGGCGCCGAGCCGGATCGTCGCGGCCTGGCCCTCGAACGGACGCGGCAGCGTCGGCGCATCGCCGGTGACTTCGAGCGCGCGGGCATCGGGGTCGATGTCGAGCAGCGGCTGTCGATCGTCGCCACCGATCGACATGTTCTCCGGCAGATCTGCGGTGACGGTGATGACTTCGTTGAGCTCGGCGGCACGCGTGCGCAGATCGGAACTCGACTGCGCCCAACCGCTGGTCGAACTCAACCAGGCTTGGCTCTGCGGGTCGTAGCGCATCTCGCGGATGCGGGGGCCCTCAGCGACCGCCGTGATTCGCCCCTGCTGTGCGAAGCGCTCGATCAAGTCGAGCTGCGCGACCATTTCAGGATCGTCGGGGTTCGCCGGGTCGATCGAAACCTGGCGACCCGTGAGGCCCGGCAAGCCGGTTCCGAACTCGATCTGATACTCCCAGATCGCGTCGCCGCGCACGCCGTAGACCAGCGCGAAGAGCCCTTCGAAGGTGGCGATGAAGGAGCCGCGCTCGGTCATGCCGACATTCCAGTCCCAAATCGTCTCGCCGGTCGGGAACGGCAACTCGGCGAGCGGGAACAGTAGGAATTCGATCTCGGGTGAGTGCAGATCGCAGGGATCGCCGGTGATCGTGATCTCCTGCGTGCTGCCGCCGAGGTTTACGTTGAAGATGTTCGGACCCGGAGCGGTGCCATCGGCGCAGTCCTGCGCGCCTTGCAGCACTTCCTGCGACGAGAAGATGCCGTTCGAGAACAGCGTCGAGCGATCCCACATGCCGCGCGCCGACGGCGCATCGAAGCCGCCCACCACGCTCGAGTTGGTGCCCACCGTGAGCGGCAGCGAGTGGCATCCCATCGGATTGTCGGCGCAGGTGCTCGGCGCGAAGTTCAGCGCCTGCCCGACTCCGGTGTTTACGCCCTTGCCGTCCTCGTTGGTGAAGAAATCCGCCACGCCCTTGTTGGCGAACGCCGATAGCTTGTCATCCGGGCGCCGCGACGGCGGGGGCGGGAACGCAACGGCGAGCTGGAAGGCAGCCATCGCGTTGCGCTCCTCTTCCGTCAGCGTGCCGGGCAGATTCGCGCCGCTCGGACCTTTCTGGCCTTCGCCCACTTCGCAACCGTCCGGCGTGTTGTGCTGGCACATCGGGCCCGACAACGCGGCGTTCACCAGATGTCGCACGCAGCCCACTTCGCCGACCGCGTTGATGTCGCAGTCCGGCGCGCTGTCGAACGCGATGGCTTCGGGATTCACGCCGGGGATCGGGTCGGCAAGCACGCCTTCCCAGTGCAGCGGCAGCGTATTGCGCAGGCCGCGGATCGGCTGCGTGGTGCGCGGCTCGGCGAACTGGTTGCCCGCGTCGATGCCGTCGTCCGGCGCGTTCACCGAATTGATCACCCACTGGAGCTGATCGATGTTGCCGTTCGGGTGGCACGAGCCGCAGGCGAAGGTCTTGTTGGTCGAGCCACGCGCGGTGTGGAACGCAATGCGACCGAGCCGGATCTGCGCGGGCGTCGGGTCATTGCCGACGACCAGCGCGCCACCGATGGTGGCGGGATGCTGCGGATCGGCGAGATCCACGACCGAGACGCTGCTGTCGGCGGTGTTGAGCACATAGGCGACCTGCGCCTCGCCGCCCGGACCGGATCGCACGGTCACGCCTTCGGGCAGCGCGCCGACGAGCGCGGAGCCCTGCACGTTGCCGTCTCGATCCAGCGTGAATACGCCGTGCATCGCAGGGCGACCGTCGCCGGGATCGCCGTCTGCCGCAGCAGCCGTCACGACCACCGTTTCGCCGTCGCCCGATACCGCGATGCCCCACGGATTCGGCACGGTCTGGCCGAGACCCGCAGCGGCGGCGGATGCGTCGAGGTCCACCGTGGTCGCCGGCGTGCAGGTGCTGCCGACGCAGTTCAAGACCGCGATGCGGTTCTCGAAGAGATGGTTGTCGAGATTGCCGAGGCCGTCGATCTCATTGCGCGCTTCGGTGTGCGGCACATAGACTCGCGAGACGGGGAGCGGGCCCGCAGTCGGCAGCTCGTGCGCCGCAACACCGGCCAGCATCGTGCCGACGGTGTCGACGGTCTGCTCGAGCGCGAGCGTCTGCGCGTCGAAGACGAAGAGGTCGCGGTCCGGGATGTCGGTATCGCGAATCACGCGGCCACCGATGTTGGGATCGACGGCGGCGAATTCGAAGACCGTCCCGAGCTGGAGCTGCAGCGTGTTCGGGTTGATGCCCCCAAACAATTCGGTGGTGAACTCACAGCCTTCGTCGGTGCGAGCCGCGTCATTCTCGTTGACGACGAGTCCGCGCGGGTCATCCGGGAAGCAGGTCGGGAACTCGGTCTGGTTGCCCGACTCGAACGAAGCGACGAAGAGCTTGCCGCCGGCGACCGCGAGTCCACGCGGCGCCTGCGCAGTGATCGCCAGTCGCTTCGTGTTGATCGACGCGTGCCCGTTGGAATCGATCTCGAGCACGAGCACCTGGTTCGGCTCGTCGAGCGTCACGAAAGCGCGCGACGGCCCCGCGAACGCGATCGACACCGGCTCGTTGGTGCGCGTCACGCCTTCGGCGTCGAGCTGCTGGATCGTCTGCACCACCGCGAGCTTGTTGCGGCTCACGACGCTGATCGAATCCGAGATGTGGTTCACGACGAACACCAACTCGTCGCCGTTCACGAGGCCGGGCAGCACCGCCACGCTCGTCGGATCGTGACCGACCTTCAGCTCGGCGAGCGGAGTCGGCGCGAGCGCGTTCGAGGTGTCGAGCACGGAGAGCGTCCCGGATGTCGTGTTCGCGACGTAGAGCCGTGTTCCGTTGCTCCCGAGCGCCATCGGGGCGACCTGCGGACTCAGGTAGAGCTGGGCTCCCGAGCGCGGTAGCAGCGGCGGCTGACACTGAAACGCGAGTAGCGCCAGCGCGAAGAGCGGCAGCAGTGCCAGGGGGGCAGCACGCCCGGTTCCGGGCGTCGAGCGGTCGTTCATGCTGGGCTCCATCCGGCGCAGAGTTCGCGAGAGGTGAGTACCGAGTCCGGTAACCGGGTGGCCTCGAACGGCCCGGACGAGTCCGAGCGTATCCGACCGATCGGTCGAAAGCACTCGGATCCAAGCGATCCCCGGAGGGATCGGGTCTCCCAGCTAGAATTGGGGCTCAGCCCTCGCCATCCGCGCGGTCGAGCGTCGCGGCGAGGTCGAAGCGCAGATGCTCCGAGAGGTCGCCGACCAAGTCGATCTGGATCTCGCGGAGTGTGAAGCGCCAGACGCCCCCGGCGCGCTCGAACCGGTCTCGATAGCGCCCGGCGATGATCGGCTGCAGTGGCAACTTCGCCGTCGCCTGGAGCACCAGGTAGCGCGAACGCGCGGTCGCCGTCCCGACGACTGCGTCGACTTCGACGATCGGGTTCAGCACGAGATGCTGGGTGCGCAGCGTGCCGTCCTCGTAGACGCGACTCGACGACCGGTACAAGCGTTCCACCGCCGCGACGCCACGAGCCGGCTGCTGCATGCCGGGCGCCGCGACGGCGCCGTCCGCGAACAGCGCCGCGACGCCGTCGAAGTCGGCTGCATCGATGCACTCCGCGTAGCGGTAGAGCAGGTTACGGATCGCTTCGGCGTCGTCGCTCATTGGGAGAGCTTGTGCGATGGGCGCTCGCGACGCTAGTTCGCAACGCCGGGGATCGGTTCCTCGCGCACGTCGCCGTCGAGGCCCACAGACCAGCGTGAGACGACACGAGGCGCAATCCAAAACGCGAGATTCGAGACGGGCAACGCGACGAGCGACACGACCAATCGCGCCGCGTCGCCCTCGCCCACCAGGTCGATGCGCGAGAAGCCCGGCTGGATCAGTGCGAAGCGACCGCCGAACAGTGGATGCTTGATCGGGCGCATGCTTGCACCCGATCCCGCAACGACCTGCAGATACGGTCGATCCGGAGCAGACACTCCGATCTGGAGATTGTGATCGTGTCCCGCGAGGTGCAGATGAACCGGCACGTCGATGCCCGCGAGTGTCTTCGCGATCCACGGTCCCGGATGCCCATCGCGAATCGGATAGTGACCGGCCAGGATGCGCCAGGGTCCGCGCGCGCTGCGCAGCGCACGCTCCAACGCCGCGCCATCGCCGCTTTCGGCGAGCACGACCGGGTCGTAGAGAATCAGACTCACCCCGGGTTGCAGATTGGAGTCCGCCAGCTCGATGACCTCGATCGACTGCGCGGGGACATGCCAGTTCGGCACGAAGCGCGGCACCACCTCGCGCTGCAGGCGCGGGCTCTCGGGCATCCCCATGTCGTGGTTGCCGAGCACCGCATAGAGCGGAACCGGGCGCTCGCCGCGCCGACTCGGCTCGCAGGCGTCGGCGACGCGCGAGGACTCGGGCCCGTCGAGAGCGAGGAACACGCAGTAGGGACGCACGAGGTTCTCGCGCACGCGCGGCTCGAGTTCCTTTTCGAGCAATCCGCTCGGATAGAAGTTGTCGCCGAGCATCACGACCGCGTCGACGGGTCGACGGCGCTGCTCGGCTTCGAGCACGCTTCCCACCCGCATCTGGGCCTGCATCGAGCGGCCAATGGAATTGGGCACGACGCCGGTGTCGCCAAACGCGAAGAACGACAGCCGCACCGTCCCGGGCTCGTCGGCGCCGACGACTGGCGCTGGCGCGCCGCAGGCCGCGAGCAGCAGTGCTGCGAGCAGCGCCGCGACCGCGATCGTCGCGACCAGATTGCGTCGCGCTTCGAGTCGTCTTCGCATCGCGGCGCAGACTAGAGCACGATTCGCTCGCTGCTCGCCCCCTGGGGTCGATGAACGTACAGTCATGCTCGAGTCGGTAGCCCCGGCTAGTTTCCCCTCGCAGGCGGCAGGGAGGGACGAATGAGACTCCTTTACATCGAAGACGATCCGGCTGCGCAGCAGTACATCTTCAAGGGGTTGGGCGAGCACGGCTTCCTGGTGGAAGTCGTCTCGGATGGTTCGAGCGGGGTCGAGCGCGCCACCCACGGCGGCTACGACCTGATCCTGCTCGACGTGATGCTTCCCGACATGGAGGGCTTCGAGGTGTTGCGCCAGCTGCGCCAGGCGAGCATCACGACGCCGGTGCTGTTCCTGTCCGCGCGCAGCGCGGTGGGCGATCGCGTGCGCGGACTCGAACTCGGCGCAGACGACTATCTGCCCAAGCCGTTCGCGTTCGCCGAGCTGCTCGCGCGCATCAAGGCGGTCGCGCGGCGACGCCTGGGCGAGCCCGAGGACGGTCGCCTCGGCACTTCGGATCTAGTGCTCGACCTGAACCGCCGCACCGTCGAACGCAGCGGACGGCGCGTCGATCTCTCGCCGAAGCAGTTCTCGCTGCTCGAGTACCTGCTGCGCCATCGCGGTCACGTGGTGTCGCGCGCGATGATCACCGAGAACGTCTGGGGCTGGGGCTTCGAGAGCTTCTCCAACCTGATCGACGTCCACATCAACCGCTTGCGCAAGAAGATCGACCAGGGACAGCCGACACGCCTGATCCACACCGTGAAGGGCGCCGGCTACATCCTGGAAGAGCGCGAAGCGGAGCCCGAGCCCGCCGCGGCGGAGGGCGAGAGCGTCGTTGCGTAGGACTCTGTCCATCGGAGCGAAGTGGACGCTCCGCTACGTGGCCGTGATGCTGATCACGACCAGCGCATTCTCCGCGTACGTCTACAACCGCGCCGAAAAGCGCATCGATCAGGATGCCGGCCTGCTGATGGAGCTGCAGCTCGCGCAGCTGATCGAGCACATGGATGCCACGCCCGGCGCCGTCGGCGAATGGCGCGAGTACGCCGATCTCCAGGTCTCGAGCAGCGACCCCGAATTGCGTCTCGGCATCGAGTTCTTCGATCCCGACGGCCGGCGCCTCGTCAGCGTCGGCGCCGCCTCGATGATGGAATTGCCACTGCCCAAGCGCGTGCTGCTCGGCAAGGCCGACCCGGGCGTGCGCAAAGTCGAGGTCGGCTGGGGCTACCCGTACCTGGTGCTCTCCGGCCGCGGCGAACAGGGCATCGCGCAGCTGATGATCTACTCGCGTCCGTTCGCGCGCAGCGCAGCCGGCATCCGCGACGCCTTCATGAGCGCGCTGCCGGTGATGCTGCTGTTGACGGCTGGCCTCGGCTACCTGCTCTCGCGCGGCTCGCTGCGGCCGATCGCCACCATTACGCGCAGCGCGCGTCGGATCTCGAGCCTGAACTTGCAAGAGAAGATTCCCACCACCGGCGCGGGCGATGAACTCGACGAGTTGGCCGGCACGCTGAACGGCATGCTCGCCCGCATCCGCGAAGGCGTGGAACGGATGCGGCGCTTCTCGGGCGACGCCGCCCATCAGCTCCGCACGCCGCTCAACGCGATGCAGAGCGAACTCGACGTGACGCTCGCGAAGGAACGCAGCCCTGCGGAGTACCGCGTCGTTCTCGGCGATCTGCTGCACCAGGTCGTGACGCTCTCGGACACCGTGAACGCGATCCTCCGCCTCGCGCAATCGGAAGGCGGCCTCGATCCCGCCCACACCGTGCGCGTCGCAATCGATCCGCTGCTCGAGGACGTCGTCGACTTCTTCGCAGTGATGGCGGAGGAACGCGGCATCGAACTCGTGGCGGTCGCCGAGTCGAAGGGCGCCGTTCGCGGCGACCCCACCTGGCTGCACCAACTCTTCGCCAATCTGATCCACAACGCGCTGCAGTACACGCCGGAAGGTGGCCGCGTCGCGGTCGAGGCGCGGCCCGCGAGCAGCGAAGTGCTGGTGCGCGTGCGCGACACCGGCCCCGGCATGAGCGAAGCCGACCGCGCAATCGCGTTCTCGCGCTTCCAACGCGGCTCGGCGTCGGCTTCCGGCGAAGGACTGGGACTCGGACTCGCGTTGGCCCGCGAGATCGCGCGCGCGCACGGCGGATCGATCGAAATCGAGCCTCCGGCCGGGCGCGGCGCCGTATTCGCGGTTCGTTTGCCGCTCGCGCCGGCCGGCGCACGCTAGCCTCGCGCGTCCCTCGACCAGGAGAACCGCGATGCCCCGCTTGCGACAAGTCCCGCGCGCCCAGGCGCCGCCCGACGTGCAGACCGTCTACGACCTGCTCTTCGGCGGCCGCTGCCCGGTCGCCGAGCCTGGCACGGCCACCGGCACGCCGGGCAATTGGTGGACGGTGTTCGCGCTGGTGCCCGATTGCTTCCGCCACGCAGTCGCGGGCTTCGCGTTCTACCGCAGTCCGCAGCGCAAGCTCGACCCGAAGCTGCGCGAGCTCGGCCAGACGCGCGCGGGATTCCTGCGCGAAAGCCAGTTCGTGTTCTCGCAGCACTGCAAAGCGTCACGCGACGTGGGGCTCGCGGAAGCGAAGATCCAGGCGATCCCCAGTTGGGCTGGGTCGGACGTGTTCACGACGACCGAGCGCGCAGTGCTCGCCTACGTCGACGAACTGGTGCTCCAGAACGGTCGCGTGCAGGACATCAGCTTCGAGCGCCTGCGCGAGCACCTCTCCGAAGAAGAGATCCTCGAGCTGACCTACATCACGGCGCTCTACGAGATGCACGCGATCATGACCCGCGCACTGCGCCTCGAGTACGACGACGTGCCCGAGCGCATCGTCGAGGTCGCAGCGCCTTCGGATGCGCAGCACGCCGACTTCATGGGCGGCGTCGGCAAACGCGAGTAGCCGCTACGCGGGGAACAGCCGGCGCAGCAGCTGCTGCATCTCGACCAGCGGGATTTGCCCCGGCGCCGTCGCGGTGCCCGCGTGCGCGTAGGTCAGCAGCGAGCCGAGCGCCGGGAACAGCACCCGCGTCGCGACGGCGGCGTCGCCCATGCCGATCGCGATCAACCCGATGTCGGAGGGGTCGATCAGCAGCCGCGCGAGCGAACGCAGGTCGTCCCGACCCGCGACCGCCGTCGCGATCTTCACGACGTCCGCACCGAGCGCACGACCCCGCGCGACCACGTCCGCGAGCGCAACCGCGCTCGGCGTCTTCGCGAAGTCGTGGAACGACGCGATCGCGAGCTTGCCAGCGCGATGCGCGTCGCGAACGACGTCGCTCGCGATCTCGCTCGCGATCTCGACGTCCACCGCGTCGACGCGCGGGAGGAGCGCGCGGAACAGCGCCAGTCGCTCCGCCTCGCTCCCCTTCCAGCCACCGCCTTCGGCCGCGCTGCGGATCGTAGCGAGCAGCGGAACGCCCGCGAAGACGTCGAGCCGCGCGAGCACGAAGGCCGCGTCGACCCGCGCGAAGTGATCGACGCGCAGCTCGGCGACGTCGAGTCCCTGCTGCGCGAGCGACAGCACCTCGGCCCGCGTCGCAGCATCCGCAAACGGCACCGCAACGCGAGGTCGCGTCCCAAGTTCCAAAGCCCCAATCCGCAAACTCGCCACCACGCCCGCATCCTACCCAAATTACCTCGCAGACGTTGCCTCGGGGACGTTGCCTCGGGGACGTTGGTTGCGCCGGTTGCGTTGGGGACGTTGGTTGCG
>CAYGWM010000069.1:0-9800 GCA_964353555.1 uncultured Spirochaetales bacterium | reverse complement strand
ACGCAACACTTGACCCCGGGGCGGGTATTTCCGACACCCTGGTAGTGGAAGTGCGTGCGCGCCGATCGTTGCAGCAGGCCGTCGCGGTCTACCTCGACCGCCGGATGCTGGCGATCCTGCTGATGGGGTTCGCGAGCGGCCTCCCGCTGCTGCTCACCACGTCCACGCTGTCGTACTGGCTGGCGAAGCGCGGCGTCGACAAAACCGCGATCGGGCTGTTCGCGCTGGTGGGCCTGCCCTATTCGCTGAAGTTTCTGTGGGCGCCTGCGCTCGACTTCGTGCGCGTGCCGTGGCTCGGCGACCGCCTCGGGAGCCGCCGCGCCTGGACGCTGGTCGCGCAAGCGCTGCTCGTGGTGGCGATCGTCGGGCTCGGCGCGACCGATCCCGCGACGACGCCGCTCGCCACGGCGCTGCTCGCGTTCGCCGTCGCGCTCTGTTCGGCGACGCAGGACGTCGCGATCGACGCCTATCGCATCGAAGTGTTGAGCGAGGAGGAACAAGGTGCCGGCGCTGCGGCGACACAGAGCGGTTACCGGATCGGGATGATCGTCGCGGGTGCGGGCGCGACTGCGCTCTCCGACTTCGTCGCGTGGCCACTGGTGTTCAACGCGCTCGCGGCGCTGGTGGGGATCGGCGCCGTCGCGGTGTTGCTCGCGCCCGAACCACCTGCCGCACCGAGCAGATCCGAAGCGCCGATTCACGGCTGGAAGCAGGCGTTCCTCGTGCCGATGCGCGATCTCGCGTCGCGCCCACAGTTCCCGGCGATCGTTGCGTTCGCACTGCTCTACAAGTTCGGCGATGCGATCGCGGGCGCGATGGCGAACCCGTTTTACGTCGAGCTGGGGTTCTCCGGCGTCGAGATCGCGAGCGTGACGAAAGTGTTCAGCATCGCCGCGAACCTCGCAGGCGTGATCGTGGGCGGCGTCGTCGTCGCGCGCTCCGGCATCTGGCGCGCCTTGCTGATCGGCGGCGTGCTGCAAGCCGCGACCAACCTGCTCTTCGCGGTGCAGGCGCAGGTCGGTCACAGCATTGCGATGCTCGCGCTCGCGGTGGGCGCCGACGGCTTCACGGGCGGCCTCGCCGCGTCCGCGTTCGTCGCCTACCTCTCGGGCCTGTGTCGCGTCGGCATGAGCGCGTCGCAATACGCGCTGTTGACGTCGCTGATGGCCGCCGGGCGCACCGTGCTGGCGTCGGGTTCGGGATTCGTCGCCGATCGCACCGACTGGGTGACCTTTTTCGTGCTGACGACGGCTCTCGCGACGCCCGGCCTGTTGCTGCTCGAGTACTTGCGGCGCCGCACCGGCGCAACGAACGCTCCGGGACCGGGTTCCTCCCTGCTATGATGGGTATCGTGAGCCATTCCCGATTTTGCCGGATCGTCGTGATCGCCGTCGCGTTGCTCGTTGCGGTGCCCGACGCGGCATTCGCCGCATCGGGCACCGCCGCTTCGAAGTCGATGGACCGGATGAGCCCGCAGGAACTGGATCGCTTCGTCCAGCAGCTCAACGAGACGGCGAACTGGCGCAAGTACCGCCGTCCCAGCGATCCGCCCGGCTTCGTGCCCGGCAAGCCGGTGAAGGTGATGCACGGCGCCGGCTCCTCGTTTGGTCGTAGCAGCGGCGGCGGGAGTGGCGGCTTCCGGAAGAGCGGACTCGCGAATCGCCGCGGTGCGCGCGCGGGCCGCGGCAAGAATCGCGACGACGCGATGGCCCAGGGTCGCGGCAGCTCGCGTTCGGGCCGCTCGGGTTTAGGTTCGGGTTCTAGATCCAGTTCGAGTTCCGGCTCCAGTTCCCGTTCGCGATCCAGCACGGGCTTCGGCAGCTCCTCGCGCAACAGCGGCAGCAGCTTCGGCAACAGCAGCGGCGGTGGCGGCCTCGACCAGTAGTCGCGGTAGGCTCTGCTCTTCCGTTCCGCCGGAGAAGCCACCGATGTCTGCATCCCAACCCTGCGCCGTGCGAACCGTCTACCGCAGCTGCCCGCTCTGCGAAGCGCACTGCGGTGTCGCAGTCGAAGTCGAGGGCGGCTCGGTGCGCACCGTGCGTGGCGACTCGGACGACGCGCTCTCGCGCGGCTACCTCTGCCCGAAGGCCTATGGCCTCAAGGGACTGCAGGACGACCCGGATCGACTGCGCCATCCGCTGATCCGCGAAGGCACGCGCTTCCGCGAAGCGACATGGGACGAGGCCCTCGATCTCGTCGCGACGCGGCTCGCGGCGATCCGCAGCGCCCACGGCGCCGATGCGATCGCGTCCTACGTCGGCAACCCCAACGCGCACGACTACGCCGCGATGCTCTACATGCCGGTCTTCCTGCGCGGGCTCGGCTCGCGCTGGCGCTTCTCGGCGACGAGCGTCGACCAGCTCCCGAAGATGGTCAGCTCCGCGCTGCTCTTCGGCGCGCCGCTGGCGATCCCGGTCGCCGACATCGACCACACCGATTTCCTGTTGATACTGGGCGCGAACCCGCTCGCATCGAATGGCAGCCTGATGACCGCACCCGATTTCCCGGGTCGCCTCGCGAAGCTGCGCGAACGCGGCGGCAAGCTCGTCGTCGTCGATCCGCGCCGCACCGAAACAGCGGCAATCGCGGACCAACACCTTTTCGTGAAACCGGGGAGCGACGCGTATCTACTGCTCGCGCTCGTGCACGTGCTCTTCGCCGAGAAACTCGTGCGGCTCGGGCCGCTCGCGGCGTTCACGAACGGAGTCGAGCGCGTCGAGGAAGTTGCGCGCGAATTTTCGCCGGAGGCGGTAGCGACGGTGACGGGCATCGCGGCAGAGCGCATCCGAAAGCTCGCGCGCGGTTTCGCCGGCGCCGAGCGCGCCGCCTGCTACGGCCGCATCGGCACCTGCACGCAAGAGTTCGGCACGCTCGCGAGCTGGCTCGTCGACGTGCTGAACGTGCTGACCGGCAATCTCGATCGGCCCGGCGGTGCGCTGTTCCCGCGGCCCGCGCATTCACCGGCGGACGATCGCCCGCGCAAGGCGCGACCGGTTCCGTACGCGCGCTGGAAGAGCCGCGTGCGCGGGCTTCCCGAGTTCGCGGGCGAACTACCCGTCGCGGCTCTCGCCGAGGAGATCGACTCGGCGGGCGAAGAGCGCGTGCGCGCTCTCGTGACGATCGCCGGCAACCCGGCGCTCTCGACGCCGAACGCCACGCGACTCGCAAAGGCGATCGAGAGTCTCGATTTCATGGTCTCGATCGACATCTACCAGAACGAAACCACGCGCCTCGCCGACGTGATCCTGCCGACCACGACGCCGCTCGAACGCACCAACTACGACCTGATCTTCCACGGATTCTCGGTGCGAAATCACGCCAAGTGGTCGCCGCAAGCGCTGCCGACACCGGTCGGCGCGAAGCACGGATGGGAGATCATGCTGGAGATCGCCGCGCGAATGAACGGCGCGACGCCTGCGCAGCTCGACGAGTTGCTGCTCGCGGCGTTGCTCGGTTCCACGGTCGGCAAGCCGGGCACCGCGTGCGCGCAGATCTCCGAAGCGGAAGCCCGCGCGCGACTCGGTAGCGAGATCGGCCCCGAGCGCCTCGTCGACCTGCTGCTGCGCGCCGGTCCCCACGGCGATCGCTTCGACGACGCGTCGCCCGGTCTGTCGCTCGCGAAGCTGCAAGCCGCCGAACACGGCGTCGATCTCGGTCCGCTGGCATCGCGACTGCCGGACATGCTCGCGACCGAGAGTCGCGCAATCGAACTGGCGCCCGAGTTGTTGATCTCCGACATCGAGCGGCTGCGACACGGACTCGCCGCGCGCGTAGACGAAGGATCGTTCGTGCTGATCGGCCGCCGCCACCTGCGCTCGAACAACTCGTGGTTCCACAACCTGCCGGCGCTCGCGAAGGGCAAGGAGCGCTGCACGCTGCTCGTGCATCCGGACGACGCGAAGGTGCTCGGGCTCGTTCCGGGCGGGCGGGCGCGCGTGCGCTCGCGGGTCGGCGTAGTCGAGGCGCCCGTCGAAGTCTCCGACGCGATGATGCGTGGCGTGGTGAGCCTTCCGCATGGCTTCGGTCACGACGCGGCCGGCGCGCAGCTGGGCGTCGCTGCAAAGCGCCCCGGCGTCAACTCCAACGCGTTGACCGATGAGACGCTGATCGACGCGCTCTCGAGCAACGCGGTGCTGAACGGGATCCCGGTGGAAATCTCGACGGCGTGAGCGGCCCGCCCTCCCCCCAGGTCGGCGCGCGTACCCCCTGCATCGCACCGCGATGACGTTATTCTGCTGCCGCCTTCCGAGGGGGAATGCGGGGATGGGATCCTGGCTCGGTCGTCAGCGAATCGTCGGTCGCGCATCGGCCGTTCTCGCGTTCGCAGTCCTTCTGATTGGACTCGCGGAACACGCGGCCGCGCACGCACTGCTCGTCGAGGCGATCCCGGCGGAAGCCGCGACGCTCGAGACGTCGCCGCCGCAGTTGGTGCTGCGCTTCAACAGCCGCATCGAGCACAAGCTCTCGCGCGCCGCGCTGATGTTTGGTGAGGACGGCGCGCCGCAACCGCTCGCGGTCGATGCCGCCACCAGCCCGGATCGGCTCGTCGCGACCCTGCCCGCGCTGGCGCCGGGTTCATACGTCATCGACTGGCAGGTGCTCTCGGTCGACGGCCATCGCGTCGCTGGCAAGCTGCACTTCCAGGTTCGCAGACCGGGCTGAGCGGTCGCTCGTGGCGCAGTTCCTTCTCCTCCTCGACTTCTTTCACGCGATCCTCGCGAGCGTCACCGGCATCGGTGCGGCGCTGGTGGTCGGCGGGGTTGCGTTCGCCGCCGCCGCGCTCGGTGTCGCGCGTCGCGACGCGTCGCTCGGACGCTTCGTTTCGCGCAGCGCGCGGGCGGTCGCGATCGGCGGCCGACTCGCTGCGGTCGGCTACGTCGCGCACGTCGTGCTGACGATCTTCGCGGTGCAGGGCAGCTCGCCAAAGTGGGTGTCGGCGGTCTTCGAAGCCTCGTTCTTCCGGTCCTACTCGGTACTCGTCGCAGCGAGCGTCGCCTGTGCAGTCGCCGGCTCGCGACTGGTCCGGAACCCGCACGATCGCCGTGCCCAGTTCAGCGTCGCGGCTGGCGCCATGGTCCTCGCAATCGGCGGCGCTTTCACCAGCCACGCGGCCGGCTGGCTCGGCGAGCGCGCACCGCTTTACGCGCTCGATGCGCTGCACCGCGTCGCGGCCTACGCGTGGCTCGGCGGTGTCGCGCATCTGGTGCTGTTCGGACTCGCGGGCCCGAGCCCCGTCGAGGCGAAGGCCGTGCTGCCGCGCGCCGGCCGCCTGTTCGCGAGCTGCGTGGGCGTGCTCGTCGTGGTCGGCACCGTGCTCGCGATTCCATACCTGGGATCGTGGGACGCGCTGGTCGGCACCTCGTACGGCGCGCTGCTGATCGGCAAGCTGACGATGCTCGCGGGCTTGCTGGGGATGGCAGCGGTGAACCACCGTTCGGTGTCGCGTGTCGTGCGCGGCGACGGCCCCCCGACGCTCGCACTGTGGCGCTTCGCCGAGATCGAGGTGGGACTCGGCATCGTCACGCTGCTGATCGCCGCAACGCTCGCGTCGACACCGCCCGGAGTCGACGTCGGCATCGAGGTCGCGACGGCCAGCGAGGTCGCTCACGTCTTCACGCAGGGTTGGCGCAGTCTCGCGGAGCTCGGGCGCAGCGGCTTCGACATCGACGTCGTCGGTGTCTCGGTCTTCAACCACCGCTTCGCGGGCGTCTTGCTGGTCGCGATGGCGCTGCTCGCGATCGCAGAGCGTGCCGGTGTCGCGCGCTGGGCGCGCAACTGGCCGCTGCTGATGCTCGTCCTCGGCGTCTTCGTCGGTGTGCATTCGGAGCGCCAGGCGTGGCCGTTCGGGCGGATGGGCTTCGTCGAGACCTTCGTTGATCCAGAGATCATCCAGCACCGTATCGCCGCAGTGCTGGTGTGCGTGTTCGCGTTCTTCGAGTGGGCGGTGCGCACCGAGCGACTTTCGCCCACGCGTGCCGGACTGGTGTTCCCGAGCGTGTCGCTGGTCGGCGGCGCGCTGCTGGTGCTCCACTCTCACGCGGGCGTCGGGATCAAGTACGAGTTCCTGATCCAGCTGACGCACCTGCCGATCGCGATTCTCGGCGTGCTCGCCGGCGCCTCGCGCTGGCTCGAGCTGCGCCTGCCCGGCCGCGAAGGCCGCGCGCTCGGCTGGATCTGGCCGCCCGCGCTGCTCGGCGTCGGGCTGATCCTGATCGGCTACTGGGAACCCGCGCGCCCGGTGCCCGATCCGCGTGACGCGCAGATCGCCCCTCCGATCCTCGAACGCCCACACGATCTCGAAATCACCTGACGGGACTCTCCCAAGCCCCCTGACTCGTGTTGGCGCGCGGCCGTCCGGCCGTGGTGCGGAAATCATGAGTTGGACGCGGACCAGGAGTTCCCAGCGGACGCGCATCACTCCGCCGGTGCCGCCTCTTCCGGCCCCGCAGCCTCGACCACCTTGAAGCCGTCCGGCGCGCGGAACCATTTCTCGTCCTGCTTGCCGGCATCGAAGTCGAGCGCCTCGATGGTGCGCTCGTAGTCGGGGTACTTGATCTTCGCGCGCAACACGACGCCTTCCTTCGAGACACACGCCGCGATGCCGTCCTCTTCGGGCTTCGCGTAGTGCAGAACGGTGCATTTCTGTTTCGCCACCTCGTCCTCGCCGATGATCTTCGGCGCGGGCCACGAGGGGTTGTAGGCAGCGAGCCCGGCGCGACCCTGGATGTACGTGCTCGTCACGTCGTTCAGCCGGAAGCGCTCCGCAACCTTGTCGGGCGCTTTCGGATCGAATTCGATCGCCTCCTGCTTCTCCAAGTCGAGGATCACGGACTTCTCTTCCATGATCCGCGACACTTCGAGGCTTCGCGCGCCCGAGACGCGGATCTCGATGGTGTCGCCACCAGAGCTGCCGCCACCTGGCCTTCTGATGTCGTAGGTGTTGCGGATGGTCGCGCTGTACGGCGTCGTGGGACGCTCGGGCGGCAGCTCCCCCTCCGCGCGCACACGCCCGCCGGCGAGCGCGGCGAACGCCGCCGCCATTCCCAACGCGAAACGCAAACCCGGTGCCGCCGTCATGGATCGCTCCTTCGAGATCAAGGCTGCGACATTAGGCGAGAAACGGAAATGGAAGTAGCGTGCGAAGCACCCGTGTACGAGGGGCAGTCTTGCGCTACGAGATCCGGGCAATGTCGGCCGGCGAGATCCTGGACACGGGTGCCCGGCTGCTCCGCAATCACTTCGTCCAGTTGGTCGGAATCTCCGCGATCGTCAACATTCCGCTCAGCATCGGCCAATCGTTGTTGGAGCGCGATATGCCAACGAGTGTCGCCGCGCTCACTCCGAAGCTGATCGTGATCGGAGTCGTCACCTTCGTGAGCGTGGCGGTCGTCGTGCCGACCGTGCAGACCGCCATCACGGTGCTGCTGGGCGACATCTATCTCGGCCGCGAGACGTCGATCGGCGGCGCCTTCCGCAAAGCACTGAGCATCGTCTTCCCGGTATTGGGGACCGGGCTGCTGGCGAGCCTGATCGCGATCCCCGCGTTCCTGGCGCTGCTGATCCCCGGGATCTGGTTCGTACTCGGTCTGGCCGTGCTGTCCCCGGTGATGATTCTCGAGCGACGCTTCGGAATGGCGGCGATCCGCCGCAGCCTCGAGCTGGTCGAGGACAACCGTCTGCGCGCGCTGGGGATCGGCCTCGTCGTGGCTGTGTTGAGCGCCGCACTCGGAGCCGGCTTCGGTCTCGCCGGCGGCATCTCGCCGTGGTTGGGCGGAGTGGCGACGGGGATCGCAGCGAGCCTCGCGTCGTCTTTTGCCGCTGCGGTGTTCGTCGTGCTCTACTTCGAGATCCGCTGCCGCAAGGAATCGTTCGGGATCGAGCAACTCTCGCGCCTGGTGCAGGGGGACCCCGATACCCGTTCGACGGAACCCGGCTGAAGGCGCTCAGCGAATGGCTCGCGTCGTGGGCATGGAAGCTGACGTCAGCCGGGTTCCTTCACGCGAAAGGGCAAGTGCTCGAAGCGGCGCACGAACGGCCCGGGCGCATAGCGCCCGGCCGCGGCGTCGACCGCGAAGTCCGGGCAGCGCGCCAGCACTTCCTCGAGCACCAGGCGCCCCTGGAGTCGCGCTGCGGCAGCGCCGACGCAGTGATGCGGGCCGTAGCTGAAGCTCATGTGGCGGCGGATCTTGCGCGTGACGTCACACAGATCCGCGTCGGCTCCGAACTCGCGCTCGTCGCGGTTGGCCGATGCGTAGAGGAGCAGGACCTTGCGGCGCTGCGGAATCGTCTTCCCGTGGAGCGTGACGTCGCGCATCGTCGTGCGCGCGAGGCCCTGCACGGGCGAGCCGAGGCGCAGGAACTCCTCGATCGCGTTCGGGATGCGGGCCGGTTCTTCGAGTAGCAGCTTGCGCTGCTCCGGGTGATGGGTCAGCAGCTCGAACGCTTCGCCGAGCAGCCCCATGATGGTGTCGTTGCCGCCGGTCACCATCGTGAAGGCGACGCCCAGTATTTTGGCGGGGGAAACGTCTTCGCCGGTGGCCAGACGGCCGTGGACCAGTGCGGAGAGCATGTCGTCGGTCGGCTCGCTGCGCCGCTGGGCGATAAGGCCGGTGAAGTAGCCGAACATCTCGCCGACGGCCTGGCCGGCACTCAGAACGTTGCCGCCGGCGCTGGCGCTGACGATCGCGTCGGTCCAGCCGCCGAAGCGAGCGCGATCGGCCAGCGGGACGCCCAAAAAGTGTGCCACCACGAAACTCGCGAGCGGGCGGAAGAGTTCCGTCACCACGCAGCCCGCGCCGCGCTCGCGCAGCGACTCGATGCGCTCCACGACGAACGCGCGCACCGCGGGCGCGAGCGCCTCCACCTGCTGCGGGGTCACGCGCTTGATGATGAGCTTACGCAGCGCGGTGTGATCGGGCGGGTCCATCATCACGATCGGCGCTTCGAGACCGAGCCGCTCCATCTCGCCGTACGAGAACGTGAGACCCGAGGCCGACGAGAATGTGCGTGCGTCTACGGCGGCGTCGAGCACGTCGGCAAAGCGTGAGAGCACCCAGTAGTCCTGACCCTCGCCGTTGTCGGCCACGTGGTGGACGGGGTCGTGATCGCGCAGCGCGCGGTACATCGCGAAGGGGTTGCGCCAGCTCTCGCCTCCGCGCGGCTCGAAGCGAGCCTGGCTCTGCATGGACATGGCCCGACCTCCTGGCTGCCTGTTGTAGCAGCAAGCCGGGCCGTGGCGGAGTCCATCGAGCCGCGACTACGGCAGCGCGAACACGAAGAGCGTCGGCGTGCCGGGGTTGTCGCGAACGAAATTGAGCCCCGGAGGTCCCGACGCGACGGCGACGTACTGCTTGCCCCCGAGCCCGTAGGTGACGATGCCGCCCCCGATTCCGCGGCCCGCGTTGAAGCGGTAGAGCAGCTTTCCGCTCGTCGCGTCGAGCGCGATGAAGTCGCCGGTCGTCTCGCCGGCGAAGTCGAGTTTGCCCGACGTCGTGGCTGTCGCGATCGAGCGTGCGCAGCATGCCGTCCTTGCCTGCCGTGACGACGAGGCTTCGCGGCTTCCCATCGATCTTCAGCGAAAGCAGGGGGCTCACCTGCGTCAGGTCCCAATCGTGCGAGTCATTGGGGACCGTCTGCTCGTACCAGCGCAGCGCGCCGGTGCGCACGTCGAGCGCCACGAGCGAGTTGGTGTAGAGGTTGTCGCCGGGACGCAGCGCGGCAGGAAGGTCGGGCGCAGGATTCGTGACGGCCACGTAGAGCTCGCCCTTCGCGGGGTCGAGCGAGAGCGGGGTCCAGATCGC